>NZ_JAWRXI010000009.1:0-307602 GCF_046535075.1 Brevibacillus sp. SIMBA_040 | reverse complement strand
GCTGTGGTGAAGTTGGAGTTCACGCCGGTCTGTCACACCGGAGGTCGCGGGTTCGAGTCCCGTCAGCTCCGCCATTTAATTGGTGGGGAAAAGTATGTCTTTGGCTCGGTAGCTCAGTCGGTAGAGCAGAGGACTGAAAATCCTCGTGTCGGCGGTTCGATTCCGTCCCGAGCCACCATGTACGAGCCATTAGCTCAGTTGGTAGAGCATCTGACTTTTAATCAGAGGGTCGAAGGTTCGAGTCCTTCATGGCTCACCAGTTTTTACAAGCAAGTTAAAAGAAAAAATATGATAAGATATGCGGACGTAGCTCAATTGGTAGAGCGTCGCCTTGCCAAGGCGAAGGTCGAGGGTTCGAGACCCTTCGTCCGCTCCATTATTAGTTCGCAAACACCACTTGCTATGTGCCAGTGGTGTTTTCCTGCTTTTTGCCACAAAACACTTTAATAGACGGGTCAGCTTGTAGGGTAGCAGTGCTTCTGGTACGATACTTGGAGTGCTGCTCCTACGATGTTGGAGGTTTTATGAAACATAACAAAAGTATTTTGAAAAAAACGACTGTCGTTGACTTTAAGCAAGATGCCGATTTTTTTGTAGACCGTGGAATGCGGTTTTTAAATCGATACGACTATGAAAAAGCATTGCGATCTTTTCGCAGAGCGATTGAGCTTGCACCTGCAAGTGCCGAGTGCCATTGTCATTTAGCGAGTGCGCTCGCCGAAGCAGGACAGTTTGAAGCATCGAATGATGTTCTCTATGAGGTTATCGAAAAATGGGATACGTCCATGACGGAAGTCTACTTCTATATGGCCAATAATTATGCGAATCTGGAAGACTTCCAAATGGCAGAAGAGCTGGCTATTCGCTATTTACAGGAAGATAGTACGGGTCCGTACCGTGAAGAGGCAGAGGAGCTCCTTGATTACATTTATTTCGAGCTGGACATGCCCCCGCGTCATTTTCTTCCGAGTGACAAAGAAGACGTCTACAGCAAGCACGAGCGTGCAAGACGCAGCCTGGAAGAAGGGCGGTTCCTGGAGGCACTAGACATTTTGAAAGAAATTGTTGAGGCTGATCCGGACTTCTTGCCGGCTTGGAACAATCTGTCCCTTGCCTACTATTATGTTGGTGATTTTCAAAAAGCGATGGACACCATTGAGCAGACGCTGGACATGGAAAACGGAAACCTGCATGCCCTGTGCAATTTGGCCGTTCTGCTGTCGCATCATAATGAAGCAGGAGAGCTGCTTACGCTGATGGACATGCTCAAAAAAGTGGTTCCATTTCATCCGGAAAACACCTACAAGCTTGCGACGACGATGGGCGTGCTCGGACAGCACGACGAGGCGTACTTCCATTATCAGCGTTTGCTGCGCTCAGGACAGCCACAGGAGGCGTGCACATACCACTATGCCGCCATCTCTGCTTATTTGAGTGGACGTAAGGATCAGGCTCTCCGTTGGTGGCAAAAAGCCAAGCAAATGGACCCGGAAGCCGGGATCGCTGATCAGTACATTCAAATGGTAAAAAACGAACAAGAAGGGGAGACTATAAAACCGATCCCCTATCAATACAATCCGCCACAAAAAGATGTTTCTTGGGAACAAGCTTCGTTCAACGGTGTTCAAGACTTTAAAAGCGATCCGATGATTCGGGCATCCCTGCTTTGGGCCTTGCAGCATGGGCGTGACGAAGTGAAATTTGCGGTTCTGCAAACGTTGTCGCTCATTGGTGATGACGAAGCAGAAACAGCAGTCCGCCAGTTTTATTACCAGACCGACAATCAGCAGCTGCAAAAGCTGGCACTGCTGGCACTTTCGGACATGGGAGCAGCCATGCCTGCCGAAGCTCCTGACCACACCGAGTACCCAATCGCCGAAGTACATCTCGAGGACAGTGTAGAAGAAGCGATTCGCCACTTTTTGCTGGAGGACGGACAAAAAGAAGCCGGAGAATGGTGCCTGCGCTTCTGGAACCAATATCATGAGCATGCTCAAAATCATGTACAAGTGCGGAAAGCAGTAGCGTGGGTCGCTGCATTAGAATATGTATACGGAACTGTAAAGCAAGAAAAAAAATCGCAAGCGTATCTGGCAAAAAAATACGGAATCTCTGTCACTACTGTGGCAAAGTGCGTCAAAGTATTGTCGACACTTGATTTTAAATAGATTATTACATTATAATTAGTTTAAACAAGGATAGAGAAACCGTGTTAGAGGAGGAGGCAATAGATATGAGCGATCAAAAAATTTACGATGTGATTATCGCCGGAGCAGGTCCTGCAGGGATGACGGCTGCTGTATACACGTCTCGTGCGAATATGAGCACACTGATGCTCGAAAGAGGAATTCCTGGTGGTCAAATGGCCAATACGGAAGAGATTGAAAACTATCCGGGCTTCGGTTCTATTCTTGGACCGGATTTGTCTACAAAAATGTTTGAGCACGCACAGCAATTCGGTGCTGAGTACGCATATGGCGAAATCAAAGAAATTCGTGATGAGGAGCCATACAAGCGCGTCATTACAGGAGATAAAGAGTACCTGACCAAATCAGTCATCGTAGCTACAGGTGCAGAACACCGTCTATTAGGTGCCCCAGGTGAAAAAGAACTATCTGGCCGCGGTGTTTCTTACTGCGCAGTATGTGACGGAGCCTTTTTCCGCAACAAAGAGCTGGTTGTTGTAGGTGGTGGTGACTCTGCGGTAGAGGAAGCTGTATTCTTGACTCGCTTCGCTTCCAAAGTAACAATCGTTCACCGTCGTGATCAGTTCCGCGCACAAAAGATCTTGCAAAAACGCGCTTTTGAAAACGAAAAGATCGAAGTGATCTGGGATTCTGCAGTGAAAGAAATTCGTGGTGAAGGCAAAGTACAATCCGTCTTGCTCGAAAACACGAAAACTGGTGAGCAAAGCGATCTTTCTACTGACGGCGTATTCATCTACGTAGGTATGGACCCGTTGACTGAGAGCGTACGCCCACTGGGGATTACGAACGATGCAGGGTACGTTTTGACGGATGAAAAAATGTACACCAAAGTAAAAGGTGTATTCGCAGCTGGTGACGTGCGTGAGAAATTGCTGCGTCAGGTTGTGACAGCAACAGGAGACGGTTCGATTGCAGCCCAATCCGCACAGCACTTCGTAGAAGCGCTGGATGAACAGCTAAAAGAACAAAATGTCACAATCTCTTAATTTGCTTGTAACATGGTTGAAACATTTCAAGGGTAAGATAAAGACAATGAATTGACCCCCTTATCTATATAAACTTTGTTGCGTGGCTGGGATCTCAGTCGCGCATCTTTTTTTGTCCAAAATTGCTTGTACACAGTAGGTGCAGGTGTAGGTAAACAGTGGGGACGTTCGCAAAAGGATGCGAATAGGGCAGTCAATATGGTATGCTATTGACAGAATCATAGGAGGCGAGTTGCGTGACGGAATTGGGAAACGACAAGGCCATTAATCTCCTGATTATTACCGGAATGTCAGGTGCGGGAAAAACAGTTGCTGTGCAGAGCTTGGAGGACTTGGGTTATTTTTGTGTAGATAACTTGCCGCCAGTGTTAATTCCTAAATTTGCAGAACTGGTACAACAGTCTGGTGGGAGTATTGAGCGGGTCGCATTGGTTATAGATTTGCGGGGGCGAGAGTTTTTTGAAAGTCTGTCCGTAACAATCGAAAGCCTGAACCAGATGAATGGACTTTCCTTTCACATCTTGTATCTGGATGCGAGTGATCAAACTCTGGTTTCCCGATACAAAGAAACGCGTCGTCGCCATCCGCTTTCACCTAATGGTTCACCACTTGAAGGGATTCATGCAGAGCGCCGCTTGTTGCAGGAAATGAAGGGATGGGCGCACCAGATTATTGATACAAGTCAAATGAAGCCGATACAGCTACGTGAAAAAATCATCAGCCAATACGGACAACATGGATCTCCACTTACGATTAATGTATTGTCGTTTGGCTTCAAGTACGGTACACCGATTGATGCTGATCTGATGTTTGATGTCCGATTCTTACCAAATCCGCATTATGTAGAGGAGCTGCGCCCAAGAACTGGGTGTGACCCGGAAGTGGCGGAATACGTAATGGAACATAAGGAAACCAAAGAGTTTATAGAAAAGCTGACTGACTTTTTAGCGTATACCTTGCCTCACTATCAGCGTGAGGGAAAAAGCCAGCTGGTGATTGGAATTGGCTGCACAGGAGGTAAGCACCGTTCAGTAGCAATCGCAGAACATCTGGGACAAACCTTTGGAAAAGATTTTTCGATACGTGTCAGTCACAGAGACATGGAAAAGAACAAGTAAGCATAGGATGGCAGGAAGAAAACGTACGTTATCGTATCAGATCGGGCCACCTATTACGTGTATCAGGGGATAACGAGGTGACATATGCCGACTAAGGGAATGGGGAGGCTGCAGCCAAGGCAATTACGTATTGTCGTAATTGGGGGAGG
Source organism: Brevibacillus sp. SIMBA_040 (assembly GCF_046535075.1). NCBI lineage: Bacteria > Bacillati > Bacillota > Bacilli > Caryophanales > Paenibacillaceae > Brevibacillus > Brevibacillus sp. SIMBA_040. The sequence goes on along the minus strand of NZ_JAWRXI010000009.1, from coordinate 303,142 downwards.
AACGGGTCTGTCTGTCCTGCTCCGTGGACTCAAGCACGAGCCGGTGCATATAACCGCCATTGTGACGGTCGCAGATGACGGGGGAAGCTCCGGTCGTTTGCGTGAAGAGATGGATATGCTCCCGCCAGGCGACATACGAAATGTGTTGACTGCTTTGGCCGATACGGAGCCGTTGATGGAAAAAGTGATGCAATATCGTTTTTCCACAGGCACGGGATTAGCCGGGCATAATTTGGGAAATCTACTACTTGCAGCAATGAATGAAATTACAGGAGATTTTGTCACCGCAGTCAAAACGTTGAGTGGGGTATTAGCTGTCCGAGGGGATGTGCTGCCTGCTTCTACTCAATCGATTCGTTTGAAAGCGGAAATGACAGATGGATCTCTCGTTGTGGGAGAGTCCCAAATACCGCTCACAGGTAAGGAAATCAAGCGTGTATTCCTCGATCCTGAGGATGCAGTACCACTGAGCGAAGCGTTGCTGGCGATTGCTGAAGCAGACGCGATATTGATAGGACCAGGCAGCTTGTACACAAGCATCCTACCTAATCTGTTAGTGCGTGGCTTGTTTGCTGCAATCAAACGCTCATCAGCGCCGAAGATCTACATTTGTAACGTCATGACACAGCCAGGAGAAACAGATGGCTTTACCGCTTCCCGGCATGTGAATGTGATGTATGAACATGTGAATGAACCATTCTTAGATACGATCATTGTCAATTCAGCAGAGCTGCCGAATCATGTACTGGAGAAGTATGCAGAGAAGGGAGCAGCTCCTGTCCCATGTGATTTGAAGCAATTGCGTCAACTGGGCTTGCACATTGTCGCAAAGCCGCTGGTCACATTTGAGGACGGTTACCTAAGGCACGATGCGCATGCAGTAAGCAAACAGGTTGTTTCACTGGTCAAGCGCAGGCGGAAGGTGCTGAAGTTGGAGAAGGAGTGAAAGACGATGTCATTCGCCGCGCATACCAAAAAAGAATTGACCATGCAGGAGGGCGGAGATTGCTGTAGCATGGCGGAACTGTCGGCATTGATCCGCATGAATGGCAGTCTGCAGTTTGGAGCCGGACGACTGGTGTTGGATGTAACAACGGAAAACGCGGCGATTGCCAGACGTATTTACACATTGATCAAGAAAATGTTCCAAATCCACGCAGAACTGCTCGTTCGTAAAAAAATGCGGCTCAAGAAAAACAACGTTTATATTGTACGGATACCAAATAAAGCAAACGAAATTTTGCAGGAGCTAGGCATCATGGATAACAGCCTGTCCTTTATTCCAGGTATCGCGCCTGAGATCGTGAAAAAGTCTTGCTGCAGAGCTGCTTATTTGCGTGGTGCTTTTTTGGCTGGAGGTTCCGTTAATCATCCGGAGGCTTCCAGCTATCATTTGGAAATATTCACTTCCTATCAAGATTTTTGCGAAGCATTGACCAAGATCGCTAATCGGTATAAACTAAATGCCAAGTGCATCGAGCGGAAAAAAGGGTATGTTCTCTATATTAAAGAAGGCGAGAAAATCACAGAGTTTTTGAGCCTGATTGGGGCGCACCAGGCACTCCTGTATTTTGAGGATGTACGAATCGTCAAAGATATGCGTAACTCCGTAAACCGTTTACATAATTGCGAAATCGCTAATATTAATAAAACGGTAAACGCTGCCACCAGGCAAATGGAAAATATCCAGCTGATCGACAACGAGGTAGGATTGGAGAATTTACCGAAACGTCTGCGTGAAGTAGCCGAATTACGACTAGCTCATCCCGATATCAATTTGAAAGAATTGGGGGAAATGGTGCCGAGTGGGGTAGTTAGCAAATCTGGGATTAACCACCGCTTGCGAAAAATAAACGAAATCGCTGACAAATTACGAGAAAAACAAAATATTTCGATCTAGATGCATGATATACTAATGGATAATAGTCTATGGCGTAAGGAGGTCCTTTCATGGTTCAACAGCAGGTTGTGGTGGCATTAAAAACCGGTTTGCAAGCGCGTCCGGCGGCATTTTTCGTACAAGAGGCCAACCGTTTTGCATCGGAAGTATTCGTTGAAAAAGAAAACAAAAAGGTAAATGCGAAGAGCATTATGGGTATCATGAGCCTCGCGATCAGTTCGGGAACGGAAATTACCATTTTAGCAGAAGGGCCAGATGCCTCTCAGGCAGTTACAAGCCTCGTAAATCTGGTTAGCAAGGAAGACTAGAAAAAGTTATTCACAGGACACTTTCTCTTAGGGGAGGTGTCTTTTTTGTGGTTTCACACATTTTTTACCTGTCGTCAGGGCATTGCTAATGATTGTAATGCACAAAAAAGGAGGGGAAAACAATGAGCAATCGTGATGCCAAGCATGAAGGTCGTGATGCTTATGATATGGACATCGACCGCATGATCAATGAAGGCTTGGGCGGGGGCATCGTCTCTGACCAGAACGGTCTGATTGAAGAGACAAGCGTGGATACGATGACAGGAGCTACAGCTGCCAAGCAAGCTTTGGACGACTAAACGATAGCAGGAGGGACAGCTAGTGGATGTAGCTAGAGTACAGGAGATTGTCCGTTCAAAAGAAAAGATTCAGGTGACATACCAAGGAAAGTCAGTATGGATAGATGACGTCGATGAAAGCACGGCGACTGCACGTGTTCATACAGAAAGAAATCCTGCTCAGAGTGAATTCGTCGCCATCAGTCAGTTGGAAGAAGCATAAAAAGAAACACCCGGCTACAATCAGTCGGGTGTTTCCTCTTTTTTCATCAGCCTGGTTACTTCTTCGAAGAAGGCTCAGAAGTGATGACTTTGTCAATCAGTCCGTACTCTACGGCTTCAGCTGCAGAGAGGAAGTTGTCGCGGTCGGTATCCTTTTGAATGCGCTCCAATGGCTGCCCAGTGCGTTCTGCCAGGATCGTATTCAAGTGATCACGCATCTTCAAAATACGTTTTGCAGCGATTTCAATGTCGCTTGCTTGACCTTGAGCGCCACCGAGTGGTTGGTGGATCATCACTTCGCTGTTAGGCAATGCAAAGCGCTTGCCTTTTGCCCCAGCAGCGAGCAAGAAAGCACCCATGGAGGCAGCCATTCCGATACAAATCGTGGAGACATCTGGCTTAATAAAGTGCATTGTATCGTAAATCGCCATACCGGCAGTAATTGAACCACCTGGGCTATTAATGTACAGATGAATGTCTTTCTCCGGATCTTCCGCCTGAAGGAACAACAACTGTGCCACAACAATGTTGGCTACGGTGTCGTTGATTGGGGTTCCCAGAAAGATGATGCGGTCCTTGAGCAGACGCGAGTAGATATCATAAGCACGTTCACCGCGGTTGGTCTGTTCAATGACGGTTGGAATCAAGTTCATGTGCATCTAGTCTTCCTCCTCTCTTTGTAAGATTAATCATACACAAAAGGTCAATGAAGGTCAAACACTTAAGTGCATGTCCTCCCTACCATGTTTGCCAAATTGTCTCTCCATAAACCTATTTGCAAAAGAAACGATTTATTCCTCAACCCAGTCACTTAATTCAACGGCTAGACGCAGGGAGGCTTTCAGCTTTTTTCCGTAAATAATCGTATATTCGTCAATCTCTTTTGCTTGTAATTGATTAATGGCTTCCGCAAGGGCTTGCTCATCCTTGTACGGCTGTATGGTCAAAAGACACTCTTCGTCACTCGCTTCCTGGTAAATCAAATAAAACGCTTGATCTGCCATCTCCATACCTTCCCTCATATAGTTATCCACAGTCTTATCCACAGGTTGTGCACAAAAACGTTTGTTCGCGGGATATTTTTAGGTTAGTTACTCTTTTTACATAGTTTGGCATGATTGGCGCATCTCTTACATAGGAAAAGAATGGGATGAAGAAAGAAGGATATAGTTGATTGGTGTCGAAAATTACAAAATTGGTATTCATTTCATTTTAATGAGGGGTGTTTTTTATGCTTCGCAAGGTTTCTGCAATGGTGTTGACTACTGCTCTTTTGACAGGGAGTGTAGCGGCAACAGCTGCATTTGCACAAGCAGCGCCGGTGCAACAGCAACAAGTTAAGGTTCAACTGAATGGCAAGGAGTTCCCTTTCCCACAAGAGATTGTGGTGGATGAAGGAGTAGCTTATGTCAATGCTAGCACGTTGGCAATTGCTTTGGGTGGATCCGCCGCTTGGGATACAATGACGAAATCGTTGCTCGTGTCCAAGGGTGCAGAATACAGACTACGCATGTATGAAAATACTACTTTTGCCTATAAGAACGGCAAAGAAACACAAGTACCGAATGCACCACGCCCAATTACTGGTGCCGTACTCGTACCACTCGTATTCATCGCAAAAGAGCTGGGAGCTAAAGTGAGCTACGACGCAAAAACGCTCACCTACAGCCTAACCATTCCAATCAATTCGTAAGAGATTTGATTGGTTCATTGAGGGAAAACCACAGTGATGCACGAGGCATATACGTTACGTGCAAAGCGTATTCCCAAAAACACAAAAAGCAGATAAAATTTTCCAAAAAGCAGTTGCCATATTTTATACGGTGGCTGCTTTTTCATACTGATCGTACAGAGTCGTCTCTACTGATCCAGTATCAATAAGAGTTTTCAAATCAATTATATGGTCGGAAATAATATTGATAGCGAATCCTGTTATTTCTATTGCAAATTTTCAAAAATATTTTAAAATAAGATAGTGAATCATAGTTTGCTCGTAAATAAAGAGGGGGATTATTGCTATGAAAAAACAGAAAACGCTGTCTATTCTAGCTGCTACGGTAGCATTGGGTTCGGTACTTGCAGGTTGTGGCGGTGGCCAGAGCACAGCTCCTGCGCAAAACAGTGGTGGTGGAAGTGCAACTCCGGCTCCATCGCAAAGCGGCGGCGGAAGCGGAGCAACCGAAAAATTGGTAATTGCGGTAGTCGGACCTATGTCCGGTCAATACTCCGATTATGGTAGTACGGCAAAAGCAGGTGCAGAATATGCCCTGAAAGAAAAGCAAGAAGCATTCAAACAGCTTGGGTTTGATGTGCAGCTCTTGGCTCAGGATGACCAGGCTGACCCGAAACAAGGGGTTGCTGTAGCACAAATGCTGATCTCCAACGCTGATGTAATAGGGGTAGTTGGTCATGCTACAACAGGGGCTTCCATCACGGCAGCTGCACAATATGATCAAGAGAAGCTGGTTATGGTGTCTCCATCAGCAACCGGTTCTGATCTGACAGAGCAAGGCAAAAAAATTGTTCACCGCATTTGTGCGCGTGACGACCAGCAAGGCTCCAAGGCAGCTGTTTACGCGAAAAACCAGTTAGGCATCAAATCTGCGTTCATCATGCATGACAAGGCAGCTTACGGCCAAGGTCTGGCTGATGAAGTGAAAAAGCAATTTGAAGCTGACGGTGTACAAATTCTCGGCTACGAGGGTGTAACAGCTGGGGAAAAAGACTATAGTGCCATCATCAACCAAATTCTCGCTACCAAGCCTGAGATGATTTACTTCGGTGGATACTATTCCGACGCGGGTATCATCGTGAAGCAAGCTCGTGAAAAAGGCTTCAAAGGCGTATTCATGGGTGGAGACGGCTATGACTCCGCTGACCTCGTGAAAATTGCCGGCGCTGAAAATGCCAACAACGTCGTATTTACATCGACTGTAGGTGACGTTGGAGCGACTGAGGAAGGTAAAAAATGGATCACGGACTTTGAATCCTCTACAGGAAATAAAGTTGGTATTTTCACTTCGTTTGGTTATGACTCCATGGGTGTAATGCTGAACGGTCTGGAAGAAGCGATTAAAGCAAATGGCGGCAAAAAGCCTTCCCGTGAGCAAGTTTTGGATGCTGTTCACAAAACGAAAGATTTCAAAGGGAAATTCGTGAACGTAACCTTTAACGAAAAAGGTGACAATGAGTTCGCATCGGTTTATGTGTACAAATATGAGAACGGTCAAAAAGTATACATCGGCGAGGCGAAGTAAGCGGGTATCCTAAAGGCCGTTTGGGACATACTACGTTTGGCATGAAGACCAGATCAAGAAGGAAGGGATTCGCATGTCAAACAACCGAAATACCAAAAACGGCGGCAACCAAGGTCACAGCAGCAAGACACAAGAGAGCCAAAAGCAAAAGTCGGAACGTGACCGTAATTTGAACAAGCAGGACCCACAATAGCAAAGCCAAGCCCTGGGGATGTAATTCTCCAGGGCTTTCCCTTTTTAGGAAAAAGCCCACCCGGTTGAGTAGGACTCGCGGGAGGGCTAGCTGCTTAACGGATACCGTGCTTCGTAGGCAAATTTTTCTCAGGATGTCCTAAGCCTTGATGCTGCTTGTTTTTGAGGTCCTTTGCCTGGGCTTCGTGGATCTTTGCGACGAACTCACTCGTGCTCATTTTAGTAAAATCCATCTGCTACCTCCATAAACGTTTTGTCTCTCGCTTTTTTAGGATGACCCATTTTACTCACGAGCAATCGGCAAGGTTATCTCGATGACGGTCCCTTCATCTTTGCGACTTGTAATATGGAGGCTCCCGTTATGATCTTTAATAATTTTGGAGCTAATCATAAGTCCAAGACCCGTTCCATGTTCTTTGGTCGTAAAAAAGGGCTCGCCCAGCCTTGGCAATATGTCTTCGGATATACCGCATCCGTTGTCGGCCAGTCTGACGATCACTTGATCCGGTTCAAGCGGGCGAGTCGAGACGTGAATCTCACCATGCCCAGTGATGGATTCAATGGAGTTTTTGATTATGTTAAGGAAGACTTGCTTGAGCTGATTTTCTTCCCCGGCAATAATAGGTGCTTCGGAAAAAGACGTATGGAAATGAATATTATTTAGATTAGCCTCTGATGCCAAAAGCGTTAGGACATTATTGAGTAAGTCCACCAAGGAAATGCGCCTGATATGCACGTTCTGTGGTTTTGCCAGAACGAGAAGCTCGCTCACGATAAAGTTAATCCGTTCCAGCTCGGAAAGCATAATATCGGCATACATCTTTTTATCCTTCAGGGACGGAGAAAGCAGTTGGACAAAGCCTTTCAAAGCGGTGAGCGGGTTTCGTATTTCATGGGCGATGCCAGCAGCCAACTCTCCAATCATAGAGAGTTTTTCTGTCTTTCGCAGCAAATCCTCATTATTGCGCCTTTCAGTAATATCACGGGATACGATAATGAATCCATCACATTCTCCGGATGGGGCAAAGATGGGGACTCCTTTTGATTCGAGAACAATCGTTGTTCCATTGACACAGTGGTAGCGGAACTCACAAGTCTGTGGTTCTTTGGTAGACAGCAGCTTTTTAAAATGCTCAACAACACGGGGGCGATCATCAGCATGAACATCGATGAGCGTTACAATGCCAGATTGTTTCCGGGTGCCATGTATGCGCTCGTGAGAAGGAGAGAGGTAGACGACATCGCCGTTGATATCGGTAATCATGATGAAATCATCGGTGTGTTCTGCGATGATTCGATGCTTTTCCTCACTTTTTAACAATGCTGCTTCCGAGTGCTTGCGTTCCATGACATTCCGTGAGACGAGCATAATATTTTGAACAGCTCCGGTGTCGTTTACGAACGGGATGCCACGTGTTTCAAATGAGATCCATTTGCCGTCTTTATCCTTGACCCGTGCTTCAAACTGAAGGGGCCTTTTTGTAGCAAGAATTTCTTGTTGCTTGGCGAGAAGTAGAGGCTTGTCATCTGGGTGCAGAACATCCAAACCGGTTTGCGGAGTGTACTCTTCAGGTAAATAGCCGAGTTGCTGCTCAATAGAAGGGGATACGTAGATGAGCTTCAACGAATCGTCGTATATGGAGACGATATCCTGAGTGTGGTCGATCAGAAGCCGATATTTGGCCTCTGTAGCTTTGAGTGCTTCTTCTGTTTTCTTGCGGTCGGTGATGTCACGAGTAATGCAGGAAGAACCTATAATGGTACCTGCTTCGTTCACGATCGGAGCGGCAGATAAGGTTACATGTATCAACTCACCGTCTTTTCGCTTACGAATGGTTTCATAATTCGTAATGTGAACCCCCATGCTCCTGACTGCCTCGAAAAGCTGCCTGGTCTCTAAAATGAGATCATCTGGAATAAAGCAGGATGGTTTTGAGTGGACCTCTTCAAGCGACCAGCCATAATAATTTTCGAATGCTTGATTGACCAGGATGATGTCGCCATCCATATCACTGATGGAGACGGTATCAGTCGTGTAATGGAAAAAAGCTTTCAAAATCTGATCTGTGATGAGACGATCCATGCCTTTTTTGGGTGATCGCTTTTTTTTCCATGAGAAAGGGGTTTTGGGTTTGTCCATCGTGTGTCCCCTGCCTTGGTAGTTTTGTGTAAACGAAGTAGTGTGACGCAATTCGTACTTATTCGCCAAAAGTAGACGATTTCCTATCAGGTTTCCTAAAATAGTAAATTACTGGTTAATGCTCAGGAGATTGGAAATGGAAACATGGATTAAAATGATTGGGAAATTACGCTATAATGGGGGGAACAAAGGGAGGCGGAGGTACAAATCATGACAACGGGCTTTTTTATCGCGGTGGTTATTATATTCGTCTTTGTTATCGGGATCACGATCATTGTGACCAACAAGGCATATTCCCGAAAACCAGACGTTATTGATCCGATAAAACCATTACCTGAAAAAGACAAAAAAGAGCCGGATCAATAGGGCTTGTCATACAAAAGCCAAATTAGCCTGCGGGGACAAAAACTCTTCGCAGGCTTGTTCGTAGCGGAAAAAAGGCACAAAAAAAGAACTGGGATCATCCAGTTCTTTTGGTTTTACTCAGATGGTACGCCTGAAGGGAATCGAACCCCCGCACATGGTTCCGGAGACCATTGCTCTATCCACTGAGCTACAGGCGTATGATGAGATACTTATTTATTATATGACAGGATAGAAGTAGATGCAAATGAAAAAACGCATATAGAGTCGATTTTTTATGCTGTCTCTAAACAAATGCATGCGCATCACATAAGAGGGGCAAGTAAGGCACCTTTTTTCTGACTCATTCAATAATTGGCAGGAAAATTGCAAGCAAGAACGAATATAATGAGAATATAGAAAAGAAGAGCGAATTCAACCAGAGGTATTAAGGGAGAAGAGGGGGCGAGCTTCATGAACATGGGACTTGGATTATATCAAGAACAGACGCTGAAGTTAGTGATGACGCCGGAGTTACGTCAAGCGATTACCATATTGCAGTATTCCGCTGTAGATCTGATCTCTTACTTGCAGGAGCAGGCGAATGAAAACCCTGTTTTTGATCTGGAAGCTGCTGGTGAAGTGGCATCGACAAAAGCAGAGAAGCCAGCACCAGAAATTGACTGGAAAGAAATCGTCGGGAATCGTGCTTCGGGTGAATATTCTGTGGCAAAAAATGAAAGCACTTACAATCCTCTGGATTATGTTCAGCAAGGGGCAGATTCGTTGTATGAACATCTGGAACGCCAGCTAGGGTATGTCAAAGGCTTTTCACCATTACAAAAGCAAATCGCCCTCTTTATCATCGGAAATTTGGATGAAAAGGGATATCTGGAAATCACGCTGGAGGAAGCGAGTGCTTCATTGGGAGCAGACATGCTTGAGATCGAGGATGTGCTCTCCGTTTTGCAGCATTTTGACCCGGTTGGAGTGGCTGCACGCAGCTTGGAAGAATGTCTGCTTTTGCAATTGGAGCATCTTGCCCTCGATGATGAAAAGATAACGCAGGTCGTTCGATACCATTTGCAGGACCTCGCAGATAATCGTTACCAGCGTATTGCGGATAAGGTGGGATGCACCCCGCAGGACGTGCAAACGATGGCGGATTTGGTTCGTACGCTCAATCCACGACCAGGTGCGGCATTTTCCCAGTCCGAGACACGCTATGTAATCCCTGATGTAACGGTTGAAAAAGTAGGAAACGAATATGTCGTTCTCGTCAACGATATAGCGACTCCTCGACTGAAAATTAACCATTTTTACGAAAAAATGCTAAGCCAGCAAAAAAGCCAGGAAGAAGCCAAGCAGTTTATCCACGAAAAGCTGAATGCAGCTATGTGGTTAGCGAAAAGCTTGGAGCAACGGCGAATGACCCTGATGCGTGTAACGCAGGCGATCGTAGAAAAGCAGCAAGACTTTTTCGATCGCGGTGTCCATTATCTGAAGCCGATGACGCAAAAGGAAATCGCCGAGCAGGTCGGCTTGCATGAATCGACGATTAGTCGCGCTACGAGCAATAAATATGTACAGACGCCACGGGGAATTTTTGAGCTGAAATACTTCTTCACCTCGGCACTCTCTACATCAAGCGGGGCTTCGACATCTTCGGAGAGCGTCAAGCGGAGAATCAAAGCGCTTATTGAGCAGGAGGATCGGAAATCTCCCTTGTCCGATCAAAAGCTGGGAGAAATGCTGCTTGGAGAAGGAATTGAGATTTCCCGACGCACGGTTGCAAAATATCGGGAAGAGATGATGATTCCTTCTTCCGCAAAAAGAAAGAGGTTTTAACTGTACATGGGCATGAGTGACAATAGGCTCGAAATCGTATTGTACGGACGGAAAAACTGCCACCTATGTGATCAGGTGGAGATTGTGATACAGGCTTTGGCAGAAGAGTTTCCTCTCCGACTGCAGCTGGTGGATATCGAAAGCGATCCACAATTGCACGAGGAAATGATGCTGGTCATCCCGGTAGTTGAGATCGACGGTGAGATCGTCTTTCGTTCGATCACGCACATCGTGACGATGGAGGAGCTAAGAGAAGAATTTGCGCAGCGTTTGGCTGACTAATGGGATCCCCCGAGCAAGTTTGGGCTTGGGGGATCTTGCATGTTCCACATAGTTATGATACATTCGAGTTGTAAGGTTTGTTCCTTTTTTTTGCATAAATCGGGACAAAAAACGTATGTACAGGGACAAAAAAAGTCCCTGTCGAAAAGTTAACATTTATTCAACTAAGGAAGTTTTCTCATGCGACATTTACTGGAGCTACAACAAAAGCTAGTGCCAGACCTGATCCCGCTCTTACGGGATAGATACATGCTGCTGCGCTCCATTTATCATTTGCAGCCAATCGGCCGCAGGGCGCTCGCTCAGACAATGAACACGACCGAGCGAATTTTGCGAGCTGAGGTGGATTTGCTCAAAGACACAGGGCTGCTTCACGTGAATGCCGCGGGCATGACTCTCAGTGAAGAAGGACAGCAGGTATTGGACGAAATGGAGCCATTGGTAGGCGAGCTGTTCGGGTTGACTGACCTCGCAGAACAACTGCAACGAAAGCTCGGCATTGCTGAAGTCATTGTCGTACAGGGAGATGCAGACGAATCACCGTGGGTCAAGGAAGAGCTGGGCCGAGTCGGTGCTAGAGTGCTGAAGCAGGTTGTACAGGAGGGAGATATCGTCGCAGTGACAGGAGGCTCCTCCATCGCCTGCGTAGCAAGTCACCTGACACCATCAGCCGCTTTTAGGACAGTCCAGTTTGTACCCGCAAGAGGAGGACTGGGCGAGAGAGTGGAGCTTCAGGCCAACACATTGGCATCTGCGATGGCAGCCCGAACAGGAGCGTCTTACAGACTGCTTCACGTGCCAGATCGGTTACATCCGGAAGCCTTGCAGACTATGTTGAAGGAGCCGCAGGTACAGGATGTTCTATCGCTCCTCGGTCATTCAAGAATCGTTCTGCACGGCATTGGCGATGCTATTACGATGGCCAAAAGAAGAAATTACTCCGAGAAAGAGCTAGACGAACTAGTAAAAAGCGGGGCAATTTCAGAAGCATTTGGCTATTACTTTAATGAAGCAGGCGAAACTGTCCAGCGTATGCCTACAATCGGGCTTCAGCTGGAAGAGGTTCACAAGGCAGAGGCCGTGCTCTCTATTGCTGGGGGCAGAAGTAAGGCAAAAGCGATTCTTTCCTTTGCTAAGCAATCGTGTCAAAATGTACTCATTACAGACGAAGGGGCTGCAAAGTCTCTATTGTCAACACGATTGTAACGGAAGGAAGTCGGTTTTATGTCTATGGCAGCGCTGCTACCCATCTTGTCGCTAATCACCGGGATTGTGATGAGCCTGGTGATAGGCTTTCCGCTCTATTTGGGAATTGTTTTTGCAATCCTGGTCACACTGGTTAGTGTGAAAAGAGTAGGTTTTTTCTGGAGAGAACAATTCGCATTTGGTTGGGAAGGTGTCAAGCAGGCAAAGCCTGTGCTGCTGATTCTGTTTTTTGTGGGACTTTTGATTCCGCTATTAATGATGGCAGGAACGATTCCGGCAATTATCTACTATGGATTGTCGATTGTAAATGTCAGTTATCTGCTTGTGCTTTCCTTCATCTTAACAGCAGTTGTCAGCTATTTGCTCGGGACGTCGATCGGAACCTTGAGTACCATCGGGCTTTCCTTGATGGGGATTGCTCACGCCGCAGGTATATCACCTGCAATGGTAGCAGGGGCGTTGATTTCTGGTGCGATGGTAGGAGAACGTTTTTCCCCCATCTCCAGCAGTCGATTGCTCGTACTGGCCAATATAGGGATGACAGAGGAGCAGGACATTCGAACGAGACGTCCAGCCTTGATTGCCGTAGGGATATGTGCGGTTTTGTTCCTACTATTTGATCTGCTGCGCGGTCAATCGGGATCAAGTGATACGATTCCGATGTATCAGGACCTTTTGAGTAATTATTTTTCCATCAGCTGGTGGATCATGCTTCCGCTGATTACGTTACTCGCATCCTTTGCACTACGAGTAAAAGCTGTTACAGCTCTTTTATACGGCATCATCGTCAGTGCTGTCTTGGTCCTTTTGGGTGGACAGATTGATATCATAACATTTGCCAAATCCATGCTGAATGGCTACGCGCTTCATTCAGGAACTCCGCTGGATGAGCTTTTACATGGAGGCGGGTTTGCTTCCATGTTCAACGTACTGCTCTTGATCATCCTCGCCGGGTTTTTAAATGGAATTTTGAACAAAGCTAATCTATTGACGCCGATTGTGGACAAAATGATGGGGGATACGAAAAATCCAACCATGCTAGTCATAAAGTCAGCTGTCCTGTCGCTTCTGGTTGTGATCATCAGCTGTAACCAAACGATACCGATTCTGGTTCTCGGTTCTACGCTTCTAGGACGTTTTTCTCAAAGAGAAGGCGGACGCGAGCTGTTGGGCAAAACGATGATGGACTCGACATTGGTAATGCCGGTGCTCATTCCGTGGAACGGATTGGCCATGATGATGGCAGTGACATTGGGCGTATCCACAATCGATTCGTTGCCGTTCTTGTTCTTTTCGATACTGTTGCCGATTGTCACGATTCTCTCCACCCGGTGGAAATCTCCAGAGGGTGGGGTGATCGCTACTAATAAAAATGTAAGCTAACGAGCAGGAGGGTTTTACTATGGTAAAGGTAGGGATTAATGGTTTTGGGCGTATTGGTCGTAACGTATTTCGTGCAGCACTTTCCAATCCAAACGTAGAAATCGTAGCGGTAAATGATCTGACAGACGCGCATACATTGGCGCACCTTTTAAAATATGATTCTGTTCACGGAGTTCTCGATCTGCCGGTAGAAGCGGGAGAGAACACGCTGATTGTTGGCGGTAAAGAAATCCGCGTTCTCGCTGAGCGTGATCCTGCCCAGCTCAAATGGGCGGAGTACGGTGTAGAAATCGTCGTAGAATCTACTGGACGTTTCACCAAGCGCGAGGATGCTGCGAAGCACCTGGAAGGCGGAGCGAAGAAAGTCATCATCTCTGCACCAGCTACAAACGAGGATATTACGATTGTACTTGGCGTAAACGAAGACAAGTATGATCCAGCCGAGCATACCGTCATTTCCAATGCATCATGCACAACGAACTGCCTGGCTCCATATGCAAAAGTTTTGAACGAAAAATTCGGCATCGTGCGCGGGTTGATGACGACTGTTCACTCCTACACAAACGATCAGCAAATCCTGGATTTGCCGCATAAGGACCTGCGCCGTGCACGTGCAGCCGCGGAAAATATTATTCCAACCTCTACTGGTGCCGCAAAAGCGGTAGCGCTGGTACTGCCTGAGCTGAAAGGCAAGCTGAACGGATTCGCGATGCGCGTCCCTACCCCGAACGTATCGGTGGTTGATTTGGTTGTTGAATTAAAAACAGATGCGACTGTGGAAGAAATCAACAACGCATTGAAAGAAGCAGCAGAAGGTCCGCTCAAAGGAATTCTCGGCTATTCGGAAGAGCCGTTGGTATCCTCCGACTATAACGGTAACCCAGCGTCCTCGACGATTGATGCATTGTCTACGATGGTACTCGAGGGCAACATGGCGAAGGTCGTTTCTTGGTACGATAATGAGTGGGGTTATTCAAATCGTGTGGTAGACTTGTGTCATTATGTTGCACAGCGCGGCTTGTAACACGTAAAATAGAACTGTTGTGGATAAAAAGGGAGAGCAATCTCCCTTTTCCCATATGTTTTTTTCGGAATACTAAGCCTAATGATTTGGAGGATCGTTCATGAACAAGAAATCTATCCGCGATGTTGAGCTGGCAGGCAAGCGCGTTTTCTGCCGTGTCGACTTTAACGTGCCGATGCAGGACGGGGTAATCACCGATGATACGCGCATTCGTGCTGCTGTTCCAACCATCCGTTTTCTGATGGAAGCAGGAGCCAAGGTTATCCTGGCGAGCCACTTTGGTCGACCTAAAGGACAAGTGGTGGAAGAGATGCGGCTGACACCTGTCGCTAGCCATCTATCGACGCTTTTGGATAAACAGGTGCGCAAGCTAGATGATTCCAAGGGAGCAGAAGTGGAAGCGGTAGTAGAACGGATGGAAAACGGTGACGTGATTTTGCTGGAAAACGTACGCTTCCATGCCGGAGAAGAAAAGAACGATCCAGAACTGGCAAAAAGCTTTGCGGCCTTGGCTGATCTGTTTGTAAACGATGCTTTCGGTGCTGCCCATCGCGCACATGCGTCTACAGCGGGAATTGCCCAGTACATACCCGCGGTGGCAGGACTGTTGATGGAAAAGGAAATCCGTTTTATGGGTGGAGCTCTCACTCGTCCAGAGCGTCCGTTTACGGCGATTGTCGGCGGAGCAAAGGTAAAAGATAAAATTGCAGTGATTGAAAATCTGCTGACCAAGGTCGATCATTTGATCATTGGCGGCGGAATGGCAAATACGTTCCTCAAGGCACAAGGCTTCGGTATTGGTGCCTCTTTGTGTGAGGATGACAAGCTCGATCTCGCCCGTTCCTTGATGGAGCAGGCAAAAGAGCGCGGTGTTCAACTGCTGATGCCAGTCGATGTTGTCGTAGCAGACCGATTTGCAGCTGATGCCGAAAAGAAAACAGTTGCGATCGACGCGATTCCAGATGGCTGGATGGCACTCGATATTGGTCCAAAATCGGTAGAAGAATTCCAGCGTGTCATCGTCGCTTCCAAAACGGTTGTATGGAATGGACCGATGGGTGTTTTCGAAATGGACGCATTTGCCCAAGGAACGATTGGCGTAGCCAAGGCGATGGCAGAATGTGCGGGCACAACCATTATCGGTGGCGGAGACTCCGTAGCAGCAGTAGAAAAAGCTGGTGTCGCTGAGCAAATGACGCATATTTCCACTGGCGGCGGGGCTTCACTGGAGTTTATGGAAGGCAAAGAGCTGCCGGGCTTGGCAGTATTGACAGATAGCGAATAGGGGGAGAAATCGTGAGAACGCCAATTATCGCGGGGAATTGGAAGATGTTCAAGACGATTGCGGAGGCAAAGGAGTTTGCGCAAAATGCCAAGGCAGGCAATACAGCTACCGGAGTACAAAAAGTCATTTGTGCGCCGTTTACTGCTCTGCCTGCACTGAGTGCTGAGCTGGCTGGTACGGATATCGCGCTGGGAGCACAAAACGTTCACTTTGAGGAGCAAGGTGCGTTTACAGGTGAAATCAGCGCGTCGATGCTAAAAGAAATCGGTGTTGCGTATGTTATTATCGGACATTCCGAGCGTCGCCAGTATTTCAATGAAACGGATGAAACCGTCAATAAAAAAGTTGTAGCTGCGCTAAAAGCGGACTTGGTGCCAATCGTATGCGTAGGTGAGAGCCTGGAGCAAAGAGAAGCAGGAGAGACGTCGGATGTCGTTCGCACCCAGACAGAGGCTGCTTTTGCTGGCCTTGAGCCTGCACAGGTGGCTGGTTCGATCGTTGCCTATGAACCGATTTGGGCGATTGGTACCGGAAAATCTTCTACAGCCGAAGATGCAAACGAGACGATTGCTATTATCCGCAGCGTGATTGCTGAGAAATTCGGTCAGGATACAGCGCAGCAGGTACGTATTCAGTACGGCGGCAGTGTGAAGCCGGAAAATATCACAAGCTACATGGCGCAGCCAGATATCGACGGAGCTCTGGTTGGTGGCGCCAGCCTGGTCGCGGACAGTTATTTGCAGCTTGTGAACGGAGCATCGCAGCGATAGGAGGAGAAAAGAGATGGCACAAAGACCAAAACCGGTTGCGCTGCTCATTTTGGACGGCTTTGCCTTGCGTAGTGAAACGTACGGAAATGCTGTCGCACAGGCGAGCAAGCCGAATTTTGATCGGTACTGGAACCAATATCCGCATGCCACACTGGAGGCGAGCGGGCTTGCTGTTGGTTTGCCAGAAGGACAGATGGGCAACTCAGAGGTTGGGCATCTCAATATCGGAGCAGGGCGCGTTGTCTATCAGGATTTTACGCGTATCACCAAGTCGATCAAAGAAGGAGCGTTTTTTGAAAACGAAACCTTGATCGAAGCGTTCCAGCATGCCAAGAAAAATGGCAAGCAGCTGCATCTGTTCGGGCTTTTGTCCGATGGAGGGGTACACAGTCATATTGACCATCTGTTTGCAATGCTGGAGCTGGCGAAGCAGCAGGGTTTTGCGAATGTCTTTATCCATGGCTTCCTGGACGGCCGTGACGTATCTCCTGACAGCGCGGTGGGTTATGTAGAGCAGTTGCAAGCAAAGATCGCAGAACTCGGCGTAGGGCGTATTGCCACTGTGCAGGGACGCTATTATGCGATGGACCGTGACAAACGCTGGGAGCGCGTAGAAAAGGCGTACCGTGCGATGGTATACGGGGATGCTCCGCGCTACCAAGATCCGATTCAAGCGATCAAAGAATCGTATGAGAAATCGGTCATGGATGAATTCGTCATGCCGACGGTGATCGTCGATGAGGCAGGAGAGCCGGTTTCCACCATTCAAAGCGGTGACTCGATCATTTTCTATAATTTCCGTCCGGATCGCGCTATTCAAATCTCGCAGGCGTTTACGAACGAAGACTTCCGCGGCTTTGACCGTGGTGAGGAGCGTCCGAGTGATCTGCATTTCGTCTGCCTGACTCATTTTTCCGAGACCGTGGACGGTTATGTGGCATACAAGCCTTCCAACCTCGATAATACGTTGGGAGAGGTTTTGTCCCAGCAAGGCTTGAAGCAGCTTCGCATTGCTGAGACAGAAAAGTATCCGCATGTGACGTTCTTCTTTAGCGGAGGGCGTGAGCAGGAGTTTCCGGGCGAAACCCGCATCCTGATTCCTTCTCCAAAAGTAGCGACCTATGATTTGCAGCCGGAAATGAGTGCTCCCGAGCTAACAGATGCGGTTGTCAAAGAAATCGAAGCAGAAAATTTCGATGCGATCATCCTCAATTTTGCCAACTGCGACATGGTCGGCCATTCCGGAATGATGGAGCCTACGATCAAAGCGGTAGAAACGGTAGATGCATGCCTGGGACGCGTAGTCGAAGCGATTCTCGCCAAAGGCGGCGTAGCCGTTATTACGGCAGACCATGGCAATGCTGATCTCATGCTGGATCAGGCAGGACGTCCAATTACATCGCACAGCACGTATCCGGTTCCGGTAATCGTGACCAAAGCAGGTGCTATGCTTCGTGAAGGCGGAGTTTTGGCGGATCTTTCGCCGACATTGCTTGATCTGTTGGACGCAGAGCAACCGGTTGAAATGACAGGTAAATCGTTACTTGCAAAATAGTCCTCTCTGGCACACACTAAGGACAAATAATAAAAAATACGTGTGGGGTTACCTACATAGATTAAAAGGGGATGGAAGAGAATGGCAATGATTACTGACGTTTACGCACGTGAAATTATGGACTCCCGCGGTAATCCGACTGTGGAAGTTGAAGTGTACCTGGAAGATGGCTCTATGGGTCGCGCAGATGTTCCATCCGGTGCATCTACAGGAGCGTATGAAGCTGTTGAATTGCGTGATGGCGACAAATCCCGTTACCTTGGAAAAGGTGTACTCAAAGCGGTAGAAAACGTAAATGAAATCATCGCGCCTGAGCTCATTGGCATGGATGCGCTGGATCAAGTAGGCATCGACATGGCGATGATTCAGCTCGATGGTACAGATAACAAAGGCAAGCTCGGTGCAAACGCGATTCTGGGCGTTTCCATGGCGGTAGCTCGCGCAGCTGCAGATTCCTTGGGCGTACCACTGTACAACTACCTCGGTGGCTTCAACGCGAGAACATTGCCTGTACCGATGATGAACATTTTGAATGGCGGAAAACACGCAGACAATACAGTAGACATTCAGGAATTCATGGTCATGCCAGTAGGTGCTGAATCCTTCAAGGAAGCGCTGCGTACAGGTGCTGAGATCTTTCACTCCCTGAAAAAAGTGTTGGGCGACAAAGGCCTGAGCACGGCTGTAGGTGACGAAGGCGGATTCGCACCAAACCTGAAGTCCAACGAAGAAGCAATCACGACAATCCTGGATGCGATCAAGGCTGCAGGCTATGAGCCAGGCAAAGACGTATTCCTCGCGCTGGACGTAGCTGCAACTGAAATGTTCAAAGACGGTAAATACCATTTCGAGGGCGAAGGCGTAGTAAAAACAACCGAAGAAATGATCGCTTTCTACGAAGATCTGGTAAGCAAATATCCAATCATCTCGATCGAAGACGGCTTGTCTGAGGACGATTGGGACGGCTGGAAAGCGCTGACTGACAAGCTGGGCAGCAAAGTTCAACTCGTTGGCGATGATTTGTTCGTAACCAACACAGAGCGTCTGGCACGCGGTATCGAAAGCTCCACAGGTAACTCCATTCTGGTAAAAGTAAACCAAATTGGTACCCTGACCGAGACTTTTGAAGCAATTGAAATGGCGAAGCTGGCTGGTTATACAGCTGTTATTTCCCACCGCTCCGGCGAGACAGAAGACTCCACAATCTCGGATATCGCAGTTGCAACGAATGCAGGCCAAATCAAGACAGGTGCTCCATCCCGTACAGACCGCGTAGCAAAGTACAACCAATTGCTGCGTATTGAGGATGAGCTGAGTGATACGGCTCGTTTTGGCGGACGCGCTGCTTTTTACAACCTGAAAAAATAAGCGAAGATCTTTTTCGCTTAGCAAATAAGTGGGCGGTGCCTATGTACGCGTGATGTACGTAGAGCACCGCCTTTTTGCTGCGTCACGTTTGGACTTGCAGCCTCGGACAGGCTGGTGGTGGCGAAAACGGTGTGCAATGCAGGGGAAGCAGTCGCGGGGGAGCGGTGAGGAAGTTAGGGCGCGGCTTACATGCTTGTGCCATGATTTCAAGTACAGACTTTGCTTCGACAAGGAGCTCCTGACAGACAAATACGTGCAGCATGATTTTATCGTCAAACAGATAACCTGTCTGCGCTGTGCATTCAAAGGCTGCAATTCGGCAAACGATATTTTCCTGATCTAGTGGTTCTGGTACGCAAAGAACGAGCTCATCCTCTAGCTCAAGGGGGTGCATAAAGTCGAAGAGCAAATCACAATCGGCAAAAAAGAGAAGGCTCAGTGGCGTCAGGAACGATAGCTGGACAATTCCCATCGGTACTGGATTTCCTTTGTGAAAAATCGTAGTGCGACGTATGGGGCTATTTACTTGGCAAGCTACAGCGGCTGGTGAACAAGGCTCATTTTGCTTGATGCATTGAACAGAAATTCGTTTTCCTGCGTTTATAGCTTCATGGACAAGAGAGCGGTACTTCGGCGGTACAGTGACAGGAGTGCGAGCATAGCTGGTCGTAAGCACCCAATCGTACAGCTTGGGCACGCGGATATACGCTTCGCGAAGCTGGCTATTCAAGAGGGAGTCACGTCCTTTCGAAAAGAAAATTACCTGCCTCTTTATCCTATGAGCGAAGGGGTAGATGGGCATCTGTCTATTGCACTTTTCTAAATTGAGAAAACGTAGCGATGCTGAGACTTTAGGCGGCGATGCACGAAAAAAGGACTGCAGCCGAATTTCGGGCCAGTCCTTTGATGCTCATTTATGACATAACCGCTGTCTTTTGCTCCACAGGCTGGGCAGCGATACGGCTTTTGCTGTAAGGAATGCACATCGGTGTACCGTACAGCGGATCCTTTGTAATTTGACAATCCATATGGAAAACGGTGCGTACCAGATCAGTGGTCAGTACCTCGTCTGGAGTGCCTTCTGCAACAACGCTTTGATCATGAACGGCTACAATGTGATGAGCGTATCGACAAGCCAGATTTAGGTCATGAAGGACCATGACGATCGTGCGTTGCTCCGTTTCATTCAGCTCAAACAACAAATCCAGAATCTCAATCTGATGCGACATATCGAGGTACGTAGTCGGTTCATCCAAGAGGATCGTTTCTGTACCTTGGGCGAGTGTCATCGCAATCCATGCGCGCTGGCGCTGTCCACCAGAGAGGGAATCAACAGGGCGGTTTGCAAGCGGCAAGAGCTGAGTGGCTTCAAGAGCTTTCGTCACCATGTTCTCGTCTTCCTCGGACCATTGCTGGAGCCAGTTTTGGTACGGATAACGGCCTTGCTTGGCTAGCTGCAGGACAGTGAGTCCTTCTGGTGCCGCAGGGCCTTGGGGCAGGATCGCAAGCCGTTTCGCCACTTCCTTTGTGGACTGCTTGGCAATCGATTGGCCGTCGAGCAGGATGGAACCGTCCTTTGGTTTGAGCAATCGAGCGAGAGAACGGAGCAAGGTCGACTTGCCGCTGCCATTACTTCCAATGAAGACGGTAATTTTTCCACGAGGGATGTGCAAATCCAAAGACTCGATGATATTGCGCTCTCCATAGGACAACGTTAATTGACGTATTTCCAGAGCTGACATGGTGGGCAGGTCTCCTTTCACTACCGATTTCGATTTTTATACAGCAGGAAGATAAAAAACGGAGCGCCGACAGCCGATGTGAAGACGCCAACCGGGACCTCAATTGGAGAAAATGCCATGCGCGCGACGAGATCGGCAAGCAAGACGATCAAGGCACCGATA
The DNA here is from genome assembly GCF_046535075.1 of Brevibacillus sp. SIMBA_040. NCBI lineage: Bacteria > Bacillati > Bacillota > Bacilli > Caryophanales > Paenibacillaceae > Brevibacillus > Brevibacillus sp. SIMBA_040. The sequence goes on along the minus strand of NZ_JAWRXI010000009.1, from coordinate 281,878 downwards.
AAGGCTGAGACGGGCAATGCACCACCAAAGGATGGACCGATCAATTGTTTTGCAATGTGCGGCGCCAGCAAAGCTACAAAGCTGATATCGCCACCTACGGATACGGCTGTTCCCGTCAACGCTGCACAAATCATGAGCAGTAAAAAGCGATCCCACTGCAGGAAGCTGCCGAGACTGGTTGCGACGTCATCACCGAGCTGTTGGATGTTCACTCGTCTGGTGAGAACAGCAGCAGCCAGGATCAAAATGAGGACCCAAGGCATAATCATCCACACATCATTCCATTCCACCCCGTAGATGCTTCCGGAAAGCCAGAGCAATGCTTTGTTTTGCAAAAGGAACGGGCTGAAAATAATCAGCATCGTGACGACGGCACCCGCGGCAATTTTAATTCCGACCCCGATCATTACAAGTCTCAGCGGAGTAACGCCTTTTTTCCAGGCTAGTGTATATAAAAGAATGGTGGTCAAGGTTGCGCCGAGAAAAGCGACTGGAGGCAACCACTTGATGCTAACTGTCTCGAACAGGAGCAAAAAGGAAACTGCGGCAACAGAAGCGCCTCCTGCAACCCCGAGAATGTCGGGAGAAGCCAGCGGATTGCGGACAATGCCTTGCATGATCGCACCCGCTACAGCCAGTGCAGCTCCCACTAAAATTGCGATAATGATGCGCGGCATACGAAACTGCTGGACAATCAGAGCGTTATCCTCAGCTCCGATCCCGAGCACTACCTTGAGTACATCGAGCGGAGCAATTTTCATTTCTCCCATCCCAAGGCTGATAATTGCTACGAGCAGAGTCAAAAGAAGGCCGATCGCTGAAAACAACAGCGTTTTCTTATGTAGCTGAAAAGATGCAAAGCGACCAAGCCGAACATTTACAAATTCCTTCATTATTTATCCAGCCCCTTTCGCGCGACATAGATGAAGAATGGAATGCCGATCAGGGCGGTCATGACGCCAATAGGTACTTCAGAAGGCATCGCAATATAACGTGCGCCGATATCTGCAATCAGCAGCAAAATTGATCCAAGCAGTCCGCTGTACAGCATCACCCAGCGTGTATCGATTCCCACTAAAAAGCGTGCGAGATGTGGTGTGACCAAACCGACAAAGCCGATTGGTCCTGCGACAGCTACAGCACAACCAGATAACAGTACAATGACGATTCCCGTAGCCAGCTTTACCAATAATGTTCGTTGCCCCAAGCCTTTGGCTACATCGTCACCCATAAGCAAGGTTTGAATCGGACGTGCCAGGACAAAAGCAGCAAGCCACGCGACAATCATATATGGAAACACAGAGGTTAAATATTCGAGCTTTCTGCCTCCAACTGAGCCAGCGAGCCAAAAAAGAACCTCGTCCGCTGCTTTTTCGTTTAATACCATCATCCCGTGTCTGATTGAGGCGGCAAGGGCGGTAATGGCAGCTCCGGCGAGAACGAGCTTGACCGGAGTCAACCCGTCACGGCCAAGTGAGCCGAGCAGGTAGACGACGAATCCGGCGACGGCTGCGCCCAGAAAGGAGATCCAGGTAAACTGTGTCAAATTGCTAATGCCTACGAAGGTGACGGCAAACACGACAAAGAGAGAAGCACCTGCGTTCAGTCCAAACAGCTCGACGTCAGCGACAGGGTTTCTCGTCAACGATTGTAGCAGTGTGCCAGCAAGTCCGAGGCAAAAGCCAACGGTAAGTGCGTTTAATACGCGGGGCACCCGCACTTCCTTAATAACAATGTGCTCATTGCTACCGTTAAAATTCGTATAAGCATCAATGGCGGTTTGCCAACTGGTATCTATGACACCAAGAATAAGACTGGCATAGCTGAGATAAACCAGGAGCAGAATGGCAATGATAACTCCCAGAATTTTACGAAGGTTGCTTGACAACAAAGCGCTCATGGGGCTACATCCTTATCCTTCTTTTTGCTTTGAGTGGACTTACGTTATTTCATTAATAAGTTTAGAGGTATGAGCGAGATGTGTCAATGATCTTGAGAGTCATTATCATTTAATTGTTGACTTCTGACAGGCTTGAATGTAGGATAATCTTTGTCATTGATTTAGATTCTCACTATCAGAAAGATATTGAAAGGGGTCCTTTCACCATGTTTTCTCGTACATACCGGACCGCAGGCGGTAAAGCGTTTTTTGCTGTCTTGATGGCGCTGTTGCTGATTGTCACTGGTTGTGGCGGCAATCAACAAGCTAGCGAACAAAAGCCCGCAGAACAAAAGCCTGCCGACCAAGCTACTGGCAATACAGGTGGTTCTGATCAATCCTACACAGTTAAACACGCAATGGGCGAAACTACCATTAAAGGTACACCACAGCGCATTGTTATGCTGACCAACCAAGGTACAGAAACATTGATGGCTTTGGGTGTGAAGCCAGTAGGTGCTGTAGGTTCTGCCAATGATCCAACACAATTTTACGATTTCACAAAATCGTTTTTGGAAGGTACCAAGTCTGTCGGTACGGAAGGTCAACCAAACCTCGAAGCAATCGCTGCTTTGAAGCCAGACCTGATTCTAGGTATGAAATTCCGTCATGAAAAAATCTACCAACAGCTGACTGCAATCGCTCCGACTGTTTTCGTAGAAGAGCCGCGCGGTGACTGGAAAGCGAACTTCCAGCTGTACGCTGAAGCGATTAATAAAAAAGCTGAAGGCGACAAGGTCATTGCTGACTGGAACAAACGTATTGAAGACTTCAAAGCAAAAGCTGGCGACAAGCTGAAAACGCAAGTATCTGTCGTACGCTTCATGCCTGGTAAAGTACGCATCTACTATAAAAACACATTTACTGGCGCGATCTTCCAAGAGCTTGGACTGGCACGCCCAGCTGCTCAGGATAAAGATGATTTCGCAGCAGAAGTAACCAAAGAGCGCATTCCAGAGATGGACGGCGATATCATGTTCTACTTTACGTATGAAACAGGAAAAGGGGAAGCGTCCAAGCTGGAACAAGAATGGACAAATGATTCCCTCTGGAAAAACCTGAACGTCGTGAAAAACAACAAAGCGTTCAAAGTGGACGACACGATCTGGAACACATCTGGTGGCGTAGTCGCAGCAAACAAAGTATTGGATGAGCTGGAAGGCTACATCATCGGAAAATAACAAAATTGCAAAAGAAGACGGAGCCGTAAAGCCCGTCTTCTTTTTATTTTGTCCCAGGTCAGACAAAAGCCCGAGTCAATGTGCTCGGGCTTGTTTGCTTTCCTGTTTTTAGCCAGCCATATTGTTGATCGTGCCGCGCGGGTAGTAAATATTGACGTGGTCGATGTAGAGCGTGCTTTGCTTTTTATCCGTCACACCTGTGAAGATGATCTTCAGCTCGTATTTGTCATTTACTTTATAGGTGTAGATCGTTTCGCCGTTCAGTGTCGTTTTGCTTTGTGGCTCACCGAGTGCTTGGTTCACTTCTGCGAGTGAGATGGCTTGCAGTCTTGGATCGTAGGAGCGAATATCGACGACCTGCATGCCTTTGTTAAAGGCGAAGACGAGACCGAGATCACGATAAGTGTTGTATGTGATGCCTTTGATGGTGGAGATGTTGTTCGGCTTGCCAAGTACCTTCTCGATTTCATCGAAAACATCTTTTTCTACGCGGTAGGAGCTGCCGAATGTTTGCCCGTTTTTGGCGAGCTCACGAAGGTCTTTCAACATATCTGCATTGCTGCCATAGAGCATTAGATTTTTATTGCCTTCCGGGTAGTAGAGGTTATAACGAACGAGAAGCAGTTCGCCATTGCTTGTACTCTTGGTACCTTGAAAGATCATTTTCACTTGATATTTGGGGGTTACATCATAGGTGTAGATCGTTTTGTTACCGTATTCACTTACTCGGTTCGGTTGGCCCCATTTTTTTACAACTTCAGACAACGTAATTTTTTGCAGCTGTGGATCAGATGAACGAATGTCTACGATTTGCATCCCTTTGTTATAGCCAAACGCGACTTGCTTACCATTATAAGTGGCGTAGGAGAGGCCGTTTGCATTATCTTTTATGTCAGGATTACCCCAATCCTTTTCGATCTGATCAAAAACAGTCGTTTCCACTGGATAAGGAACGCCTATGACCAAGCCTTTTTCCGCTTGCTTTCGGATGCTCGCGAGGAGCTCCTCCGATTGAGATACGACTGGTGATGGATTGGTTGTGCCCCCATGATTTGCCCCAGTTCCGAGGGATGCCGAGGTTCCTGGAACTGTCGTTTGAGGCGGCGTGTCTGGCGGCATCGCGCTCGGCTGATTATTGCCTACGAGCGTAGCGCCCATCCAAAAGGCTGCAACGAGAACGGAGCAAATCGCTACGCCTTTTCCGAAAGTGGAGAAACGGGTGCTGGCATGTACCCTCTTGCGGCTATCTTCTTGGCGAATGGCATTTACAATCCCTTGTTTTTTGTCTGGCTTCATTTTCATATCGGGTAGTCCTTTCATTTCGTCTAAAAGCTGTTCGTCTGTATTAAATGGCATTCTCAATCATCTCCTTTCTATCTTGCTCCAGCTTTTCCCTGACGGCTTTCATAGCACGATGGAGAGTTACATTTACCTTGTTTTCTGACCAATTCATAATTTCTGCGGTTTCTTTTGAGGAAAGGCCTTTGATTCCGCGTAATATCAAGACTTCCCTGTAAGCTGGCTTGACGTGCTGGATCGCTTGGTATAGGGCTTGCTGCTCCTCCTGCAAATTGAGGATTTCTTCAGGTGTCCGTTCCTCCGATTTCAGGTGGGTGAGCCATTTGTCAGGCAGCCAATTCCGAAATCGTTGTTTCCGCGCATAATCAATCGCAGTATGACGGGCAATCGTTAACAGCCAAGTTTTCGGCTGGGATCTACCTTCGAACGAATCCAATGAGCGTAGCGCTTTGAGAAAGACATCCTGTACGAGATCATCTACATCTTTGTTTCCGGTGTAGTAGACGAGAAACTTGTAAATGTCGTCGCTATAGCGCAGAAACCATTGTTCAATCATTTCGTTTTTGTCCATAGCTGAACCACCTTTGCTCTTTCTACTTGTAATTTGACGACTCACATATCGTTTCATTACAAAAATGCAAAAAAAAACTGTCGGAGAACGATCGACAGTTTTTGGAAAAGGACTATAGGCGAAGCATGGAGTCTTTGGTAAACCAGAGCCGGTAGCTAAGCAGACTGATTAGAACGGCAGAGATTGCCGCAGAAGAAGAAAAGCTGAGCATGATCAGAATTTGGTAACGGACAGCCTCGATAGGGCTTGCACCTGCGACAATCATGCCTGTCATCATGCCGGGAAGCTGTACGAGCCCGATCGTTTTCATGGTATCAAAGGTAGGGATCATGCTAGCCTTTACAGCGCGCTTCAAAACGCCCTGAACGGCTTGGCGGGTAGTTGCCCCAAGACTGAGGAGTGTTTCGATCTCGCCTTTTGCAGTTTCTACTTCACGATTCATATGCGTCAGAAACAGGCTGGAGACGATCATCGAGCTACCGATAATCATACCGCTCATTGGAATGAGGTACTGTGGGGTAGGGGTAGCGAGTCCAAGCGTCACCATAAGCCCCATAGTGATTAACTCCGTAATGAATAGACAGAGCGCAATCCGCCAAAAGATTCCCGGCAGGTTTTTGCCCCTGCTGGCGGCATTCCAGGAAGCTACCGAAATCATCATCATAATCAGAACTATAATGAAAAGAGCGTTGTCTGAATGAAAGACGAATTGCAATACATAGCCAATTGCGAGCAGCTGAACGGTGGAACGGATGGTGCCAATTGCTATTTCTTTTTCCAATCCGAGCTTTTGCCAGACAGAGAGCAAGAGGGCGATCAAGACAAAGGCGAAAGCGAACCACATCGATGTATACGTCATCTGTGCTCCTCCTCAGTGGCAGCAACCGTCGAAATCTGATTGTGCAAAAAGTTTTTCGCCTCTGCTGTTTGCGGTGCATGAAAAAAGGATTCGCTAGGAGCGTCCTCGAGAAGCTGGTGATTCGCCATAAACCAGATGCGTTTGCAGGCGATACGCGCTTCTTCGAGATCGTGCGTAATCCAGATCAAGGTCGTGCCCGTTTGTGCATGCAAATCGAGAAGAAGGCGCTGTGCAGCTTGTTTGCTCAAAGCGTCGAGTGAAGCCGTTACTTCATCTAATAATAAAACGGGGGGCTGGAGCAAAAGGGTACGGACAAGGGCAAGTCGTTGTTTTTCGCCGCCTGACAGCTGCTGAGCTGACTTTCCCCAATCCAGGTTTTCCAGATAAAGCTGTTCGAGTAGGTCACGCGTCTGTTTTTGGTCAAACGGACGCTGGTGTAGTGTACTTACGGTACGCAGATTATCTTCAACACTGCCTGGGAGCATGACAGCTTGCTGAGCGACATAGCTCATATTCATACGCCACTCTGCTGCTTCCCATTGCGTGATATCCTTTTGGTTTAGACGAACTGTACCGCTGTCCGGTGGGATGAGACGGCCCAGGATTCGGAGGAGGGTGCTTTTGCCTTGCCCGGATTTACCTAGAATCCCGATGGTAGTAGGTTCGGTGATTTTGGCGTCGAGATGTTGAAATAACCATTGGCCCGAGTGAGAATGAAATTGTTTGCCGAGTGCTTCAATCTCGATTGTCGTTTTCATGAAATCCCCCCTTAACGAAAGAAAACACCGAAGAGGACGAGTCTTCGGTGTTTCACTATAGCTATCTATGTACTTATTTGTGTTCAGACAGCCATTGTGCAACCGCTTGAATTTCTGGTTGCTTCTTCAGCATTCCTGGTGGCATGCCGCCTTTACCTTCTTTAATAATTTTCGCGATATCCTCTGCGCTGTGTGTTGCCCCAACCTTTGTCAGGTTTGGACCTGCGATTCCTTCCAGGTTTTGACCGTGACAGGATGAGCAGTTTTGTTTAAAAATAGCAGCAGCGTCAATGTTTGCAGTAGGTGCTCCACCTTCGCCCTGTGCTTCACCGCCGTGTTGTGGTGGAAAAATAATCGATCCTACGAGTGCAATGAGAAAAACTAGAAACAAGATACCAAACGAAGTGAAAAAGGCCTTCGCGGAATCAATTACGTCGTTTTGATTCATGTCTTTTTTGTTGGACCCAGCCATCTGACAAAGACCTCCCAAAGCAGATAATAATAAAGGTTCAACTGCAATTTTACGGCAAAATCTTGACAGTTGCAAGGAGACTGCCAAACCGACAAAGAAAGTACACAATTTTCCTTTTTATACATTCCTAACTTTCCTATATTCTACCTAATCTGTGCAAATATTATTTAACAGATATTCTCTTATATTATGGAAGGGATAGCAGGTTGCTGTCGTCCATCAAGTGTGATAAAGTGTTTGTATTGGTTTTTACCGTGTATGCCTTGGAAATACGTTTTGAGGTGAATGAAGATGGCATTGGCTGCTAAAATTTTACTTGTGATTGCAAGTATTGGCTTAATTATCGTCGTATTGCTACAATCTGGAAAAAGTGCCGGCCTTTCGGGTGCGATTGGTGGCGGTGCTGAGCAACTGATGGGCAAACAAAAAGCCCGCGGGATCGATGCACTTTTAGGAAAACTGACCGTAGGATTCGCAATTGGATTCATGCTGTTTGCGATTTTGCTCGGTTATTTCTTGAAAACTGGAGCGTAATAGACGTATGGCCGAAAGACAGCGAGTGCGACTTGCTGTCTTTTTCTCTATTCCGATTGCGACGGGTGCGAGCGGTGAATACTACATAGTAAAGGATAAAAGAAATAGCGCGGCAACGCCACGCGACAAAGGAGGTTTGTGAATGAAGGATCAAGATATTCTGGCATTTATGAGAGAGCAAGCATACCACCCGATGACGGTGAAAGAATTGGAAGAAGCATTTGGGCTTGCAGATTCGGGGGCATTTAAAGAATTGGTGAAGACGCTCAATACACTGGAAGCAAGCGGAGAGGTTATTCGTACGAGAGCCGACCGCTATGGAGTTCCAGAAAAAATGAATTTGGTGAAAGGACGGCTGCAAAGTCATCCGAAAGGCTTCGGCTTCATCATACAAGAAACGCCGGGCATGGAAGACGTTTATGTTCATGCCAATGATATGAACGGGGCTATTCACGGTGATACGGTATATGTACGGGTAGAAAAGGAAGCAGGCGGAAATCGCCTGGAGGGACGCATTATTCGTGTTGTGGAACGCGGTATCAAGCAAGTGGTCGGTACATTTCAGGACGAAAAGCATTATGCGTTTGTCATTCCGGATGAAAAGCGAATCGGCAAAGACATTTTTATCCCCAAGGAAGCTTACAACGGGGCGGTAGATGGTCACAAGGTAGTTGTCAACATCGTTCGTTATCCAGAAGGCCGGGTGAATCCTGAGGGAGAGGTCGTCGAAATTCTGGGGCACAAAAACGATCCGGGAGTCGACATTTTATCGATTATCCGCAAGTTTAATTTGCCAGAAGCGTTTCCAGAGGACGTGTTGGCTGAGGCAGATGCGGCGCCTGATGAGATTTCCGAGGATGAAATTCGCGGTCGTCGCGATTTGCGCGATCGTATGATGGTTACGATTGATGGAGCAGATGCCAAGGACCTGGATGATGCCGTTTCTTTGGAAAAGCTGCCTAACGGGAATGTGCGTCTCGGCGTGCATATTGCAGACGTCAGCTACTACGTGCGCGAGAAATCCCAGCTGGATAATGAAGCGTATCGTCGTGGCACGAGCGTTTACTTGGTGGACCGCGTGATCCCGATGCTGCCACATCGTTTGTCCAACGGGATTTGCAGTCTCAATCCGCAGGTAGACCGCCTGACGATCTCCTGCGATATCGAGATGGACCAAAACGCAAACCCTGTGAAATACGATATTTTCCTCAGTGTGATTCGGACAAATGAACGGATGACGTATGCAGATGTACGCAGCATTTTGGTTGATAAGGACGAGGCATTGATCGAAAAATACAGCGAGCTGGTCCCGATGTTCCAGGAGATGGAACAACTGGCGCTGAAGCTCCGAGCAAAACGGATGCAGCGCGGGGCGATAGACTTCGATTTCCGCGAAGCGAAAATTTTCGTGGACGAAGAGGGAACTCCAACAGATATCGGTTTCCGTACACGCTCCATCGCTGAGCAAATGATCGAGGAGTTCATGCTGGCCGCAAACGAAACGGTAGCCGAGCATTTCCACTGGATGAAGCAGCCATTTATGTACCGCATTCACGAAGATCCGAACAGTGAAAAGCTCATGGCGTTTATGGAGTTCATTACGAACTTCGGGTACTCGATTCGTGGAAAAGGCAATTCGGTTCACCCACGTGCCTTGCAGCAATTGCTGGAAGAGGTAAAAGGGACGCCAGAAGAGATCATTATTAGCACGGTCATGCTGCGTTCGATGAAGCAAGCGCGTTATGACGCGGAAAGTCTCGGTCACTACGGCTTGTCTACGGAGTTTTACACGCACTTTACCTCTCCGATCCGCCGTTATCCGGACCTCATCGTTCACCGTCGTATTCGCGACTGGATCGAGCAGGGCGAGCAGTTGTCGGAAAAGCGTCTGAGCTATTGGGCAGAGCAAATGCCTGTCATTGCCGAGCATGCTTCCCAGCGTGAAAGGCTCGCTGTAGATGCAGAGCGTGAAACCGATGATCTGAAAAAAGCAGAGTTCATGAAGGAGAGAGTCGGAGAGGAATTCGAAGGCGTTATCTCCAGTGTGACTTCGTTCGGGATTTTCGTCGAGCTGCCAAACACGATTGAGGGCTTGGTACACGTCAGCTTTTTGACAGACGACTACTACCATTATCACGAGAAGATGTTTGCACTCGTCGGTGAGCGGACGGGCAAGCAGTATCGGATCGGGGATGTCGTGCAGGTACGCGTCGCGAATGTCAACGTAGATGAACGGACCATCGACTTCGAAATTGTCGGCATGACCAAAGCAGCAGGCTTCCGCGGTAGCCGTGAGCGTACACCTCGTGTCATCGATGGTCGCAGCGGAGATCGCAAGCCTACGCGTGGCAAGCAGGATCGTTCTCGTACTGGTCGTCCAGAGCGTCCAGATCGTCAAAAAGACAAGAAGCATCCGGCAGAAATCCGGCAAAAATATAAGGATCGTCGAAAGAGTGAAGGCAACAAGCCACCTCGTCGGGCAGGTACCAAGGCTGCTCCTGGCAGTGAAGCCGTTGTACCGCTTGGGAATGGGGAAGCAGCTGAAACACCAACGCAACGTGAAAAAGGGTTCTGGGAAGATCTCGTAAAGTCCAAGAAAAAGAACCGCAAGAATGTTGCCAGCCAGGTGAAGCGGAAGCGTCGTTAAACATTTGTGTAAGAGCCATTTTGCTGACTTTACCCGGTAAATGGCTTGCCACAAAGGGAAAAATTTGCTAGACTAACTGTTACCAAACGCAAGCGAGGTGATCTCCATGTCAAAGGATAAAGCCGGAACCAAGACAGTCGCCCAAAATCGAAAAGCACGCCATGATTACCATATCGAGCAAGTATTCGAAGCAGGGATTGCTCTGACCGGTACGGAGATCAAATCAGTGCGCGCTGCCCGCGTGCAGCTCAAGGACAGCTTTGCCCGTGTGCAGGACGGCGAGTTGCTGTTGTACAACGTACACATCAGTCCGTACGAGCAGGGGAATCGCTTTAATCATGAGCCGGAGCGGACACGCAAGCTTTTAATGGGACGTCTGGAAATCCTCAAGCTCAATGGTTTGATTCGCGAACGAGGGTATTCGCTGGTTCCGCTCAGCATTTATTTGAAGGGTGGCTGGGCCAAGGTCGAGCTGGCACTCGTCAAAGGGAAAAAGAACTACGACAAGCGCGAAGACCTCAAGAAGAAGGACGCAGCGCGTGAAGTAGAGCGTGCCCTGCGCGAGCGGCAGAAGGTATAGGAGCGTAGCCACGCTTTGCAGGTGGCTTTGCGCAAATGGTGCACTCTGGCAGGCTTGGCAGGAATCAACGTTGAGTTTTGCATCACGGATGTGCTATATTAAATAAGCAGCAAGCAGTACACACTGTGTTAACAACTACTACAGTCTAGGTGTTGAACGGTTAGTCCTTTTCGTCACCTAGACTTTTTGTCACCTTTCCTTATAGAGCCAGTTTGAAAAGGCGGGTTGCTCGATTGTTCCACAAAAGGGCGAGAGAGAGCCGGAATTTTTAAACATCCTCTTATACCTGGGGGCGTTCTGGATTCGACGGGGATGGTAGAGCATGAGAAGCGAGCCGGGGGGCTGCGGACCTCGTCAACAACGCGGAACGCCATTAACTGGCAACAAACAACTTTCTCTCGCTGCTTAATAACCAGTGAGGCGCTACCATTCCATCGCCCATGTGGCATGACTAGCGCTCAACTTTAGTGGGATACGCCGGAGGCTTCCGCCTGGAGCCAAAGGAAGAAGATCAATCAGGCTAGGTAACGGGTCAGCGCGTCACTCCGCGAATCCGGTGCCGAAATTGAAATGAGTGACTGCGCTCGGAGATGCTCATGTATCGCTGTTTTCGGACGGGGGTTCGAATCCCCCCGCCTCCACTTAAGTACCGAATAAAATACCGCCGGTTAGGCGGTTTTTTTAATTTATACAGATAAGATTTTCTGAATGACCCACATTTTTTCAATTTTTTCAATGACAATTTCTCGGAACATCGACTGTACCAATTGCTTTTGGGTTGCTGGTTCGATATATGACCAGTTTTCTCTTAGATTTAACATAGTCTGTTTGAGTTCAGAGGTAGTTAATTGGTTAGTGTATTCTTCCTCTTTAAATTCCTCATAAATGGATTGCATACGCAGATCCTCTTCTTCGATCAGCATTGCATAATCCTCTGGAGATAACTTTCCATCGCCAAGCGCAATCATCCAGTTTTTGCGTCGCCTATTGCTTGTTTCTACTTCCTTTTGAAGCAAACGTTTATCCTTTGATTTATTAGCCGGTTTGTCATTAATACCATCATTAAGAACCTGTAACCGATCGAAAATAAGATTGTTTAACTTTATTTCGCTTATTGAAGGGGAGCTGCAGGTTTTATTGGAATAGTTGTTACGGCACCTATATGATTTGTATTCTACACCTCCATGTTTGGAACCATATCCTACATAGGTGGCACCGCATTTCGCACATCTAACAATTCCACCATAGGCATATTCATAACTGTGCTTTGACATGTGATTGTTACTACGACGGGACATTATAATTTGAACTTTATTGAAGTCTTCCTCCGGGATTATTGGTTCATGATCGCCATCGGTGATGATCCGCTTTTCTTCTTCCCAATGCGAAGGTTTAAAATGATTTTTCCCGGTATATGTGTAATTGGATAGTAGGTTACGGACATATTTACTGTCCCACATGCCCCCTTCCTTACCACGAGAAAACGAATTCATGTATTGTGCGATCCAGTTTACACCTTTGCCTTCCAGATACTTGGTATAGACCTCTCTTACTAGTTTTGCTTCATCCTCGACGATTAGCATGTTTCGGTCATCATCGAACATATATCCGAGGGGAGGACGCGAAATATGCCTACCGCCAGACTGAACCTTTTTTGTTAACCCCTTCAGTGTTTCCTCACGTAAATTTTCTAAATAAATCTGCGCCCAAATCCCACTGAAAAATAAAAATGCTTTACCCATTGGTGAACGGGTATCAATTTCTTCAGATCCTTGAGCGGCAATAATCAATCGGACATTGAGTTTATTTATCAAATCAATAAAGGTGTAGAGGTCTCCAAGATTACGACTTAGCCTATCTAATTTATGAATAAGGATTGCCTCAAACTTCCCGGCTCTCATATCAGTAATCATTTGCTGAACACCAGGACGTTTGAATGATCCACCAGATACGCCAGGATCGGAATAAACCCGATAAAGGATTAATCCTTTCCTTTCAAGGACACTCATAAGGATGTCGTGCTGTGCTTCCAAAGAAAAGCCTTCTTCAGCTTGTCGTTCTGTACTGACACGAGTATAGATGGCAGCTCTCATTAATGAATCACCCCATAAATCTAAATGTAGTGGGAATAACCATTCACAAACATTCTTCCTAAGAATCTATCAAAGCGTTTTTTGGCTAACCGTTCTGAGACCTTAAACAAATGCGAAATCAGTTTTGGGGCTTCGAAGATTGATGCTTTGTAGGCAAGGTGATCAAACATATAGTAGGGTACCAGCAGATGCTCAGCAAAGTGATTAGTTTGGAATTCTTGAGAGACTACAAATAGTTCAGGTAGATCAGGTTGGATTCCAACATGCAAGATGAGGTGCCCTAATTCATGGGCTATCTTCTCACGCTGCTGTTCGAGTGGTAGTCTGCTGTCTACTCGAATGACGTGCCATCCTTGTTTGTAAGGATGTTGCAAAGTCTGACTCCTTATATCTGAATGCTGTACCTCGACACGGAAAGTTTTACAAATCATATATAGGTCTATAGCGTCGGGTGTTTGAATTCCGTGGTATTGCAGTAGATTGTAAACCATTTCTTCAAGCCAAGTTTGTGAACGGTAAAGCTCTTTGAGCATGAATATCCCCCTTGTGATGCCGGAAACATATGTTCGTATTTTGGTCAAAAAATAAAAAGCCGAAAGCTACTATTCTGGCTTTTTGATTTGTTCATTGAATTCGCGAAGGGACATTGGTGCACTTGGCTTGATGTTGTTCTCGCGCATCTTCTTTTTATTTTCATAAAATAAACGTCTCAGTTCCTTCTTCTCTTCTTCAGGTGCATCTAAATAACCATCGAGAAAAAAATAATCATCTGGATCATCAACAATTTCATGGAGCAGTTGATCACGGGTTTTTTCTTCAGTGAGTAAAGTTCCATTTTGATTTTTCCCAGTAAGATAATCTGTACTCGTTTTAAAGATGACCGCGAGCTTTTTTAGGGTTTCAACGTCTGGCTCATATGTGTCTGATTCCCATTTAGAAACAGTAGTATTATCGACACCGAGTAATGCAGCTACTTCCACTTGGGTCATTTTCAATTCTTTACGCTTTGATTTTATACGAACTCCAAGGGACATTATAACTGCACTCCTTTTTTGCTAAACAATCAAACTAAGGATAACATGTTGATCAATATTTGAAAATAAAGTTGATTAAATAGCAAAAATACAATTGACATTTGATCAAAGCTCAATTATTATTTGGTTAAAGGTTGAGTAAACATCAAATTAGGAGGTGAGAAAATGAACTATAAAGAGCTTAAAAAGTTACGGATGGAAAAAAAATATTCTCTTCTAGAGATGGCAGAGTGCATTGGGTTACAAACCGCTGGTGGCTATCTAAGAATAGAAAATGGTGAAAATAAACTGAAAGCGGAACATTTACCTTTATTAGCTAAAAAGTTTGACATGAGCTTAGAGGAACTGATAACACGCCTTTTTTTTGAAAAGAAAGTTGATGAAAGCTCAACTTTTAATCTTCAACCGGCCTGAAAGAACAATGATCTTGATAGAAGGAGCTAACTACCATGCCATATTCCACTGACGAAAAAATTGTAATACCGTTGAGTATTTTCCCTCGCGATTTATTGGAAAAAGCATGTTTGGAAGTTAAGAAAAACAAAGCAAAGAAAGCTGTTGAACAAAAGGCTCAACCAAAGCAAGCTTGATAGATTTCTAGCATCCACACAACTGCATAGAGCGCCGAAGAGCGGGAGCGAGCGATGATACGAGCCGCGCCATAATACATTCCATCATTCATCAGGTAAGGGTGAATTAAGGTCAAGATGGGGTCACTGCCATGACTCGACGCTGCATGCAGTTGTGTGATGAAAGCGAGGTGATCAAGTTGGACATGCTCGATGTCCTTGTGAAACGGATTGGCTGGTACACAAAAAAGGTCAATCAATCTGCAAAATGGTCTCGTGAAAAAAGAGCAAGACGACACCCTGTACTGCTTGCTTACAAAACACGGCTACATGAACTAATCGCATTAGAAAAAAAGCCTCGGCTCATCAAGGGGCCGAGGGAGAATCTAGAAGATGAGCATAGATTCATTGTACATCGACAATTAAATAGTGACAGTAAAGGAGACACGAACGCATGAGCGCAAATCAGTACGGTCCACAATTGGGTCAGGCGCTTATGGAAGCAGGCATCACTCAATTGAGTTTCAGCCTAGATGCACATGTAAGCCCTGAATCCGTGAGTGCCTATAAGAATGGCAGAGCAGTGGCTCCGCCAGACATTAAGTCAAAGTCAGTTTTGGTAACTGATAACCCGTTCCTTGCAATGTCAGCCATGTTGGAATCAGCAGCAGGTACTGGGCCGGTGATCTTGGACGGTGAGCGAATGGAGATAAACAGGCACACCGTTCTTGATCAGACCAAGTTTGAAATGCAACAACTCTTGAAAGTTACTGAGGTGGCTGAACAAAGGTTGATGAGGATTGCTCCAGGCGCTTTATCACAACAAGAGAGACAAGATGTGGAAGCCTTGGTGCAAGAAGCGATGGACGTTGTAACAGCAGCAATGAACTTGGTCGCAGTCCTTTGCAGGGAGTACAAGATTTCGTGGATTAAACATTGGACACTTCATCATTCAAAGCTGGCGAAAAACGGATTGCTGAAAATGATCAATGGGGGGAAGGGTAAATGACCGCATATCTTGGGCCTGAAACATTGTCATTGATATCAGTTTTAGATCGTGAAGCATTACACACGGCACTTATTGAAATGGCAAGGCGTGAAGCACTCACTCCAGTGGATTTATTGAGAGATAGACGGTGGCTCTTAGCTGAAAAAGTGAAGCGGCAACAACCACTTGATGAGGAAGAATTGGGATTAGCTGTTTCTACACTTCGAAAAAGAGCAGACATATCGGAACGAAATGGATTTGAAATGAACCCAATCATAGATAGGAATATTGCGGATAAAGTCGAGGAGATTAAGAAAGCACGTGAGGAAATGATGCTTGAAAAAATTAAAGCTCGATACAAAGAAAAAACCGCCTGCAGCGAACAGACGGCTTAATCAAAACAGAAACAAATGTTTGTGTAGATATGGTAACACACTCGATCAAGGAGGGCAAGCCCATGACTAAATCGCTTTTGGATAGAGGCATTTTGGCAGTAGAAAACATTGATATAAAAGGTGATCGATGGGCGGCATACCAAACTAACGGGGTTCTGAAAATGAGTGATTTCTCCAAATTGGGGGAAGGGCATGAGGTTGTCATTCAAAACTGGGAAGAAATCTGCCGCCTCCGCGATTTTTTAAACAAGCTGGAACCTGTCAATGTTCCTGAACCAGTGAAGGAGGGATTACAGCTTGAGCGAGCTTCTGCTTGATTTCCCGGAATATGTTGAACTGACAGAGCCTATACGAAAACAGCAACTAGAGACATTGGCGTTTGATTCAGACGAGGAAATGGACACGCTTGAGTGGACTGTACGCGATGTAATCGAAGAATTGGAGTTCCTTGTTGATCTAAGAGCAACTATGGCAAAAGAAGACTTTAAAGATCAAGCGAGAGAGCAAGCGCGGAGGCTTTTGAAATAGCAACTATCAATCTAAAAACGGATGGAGAGAGCACTATGAAAACAATTGAAAAGGCAAAGAAGATCGCAGTGTTGCTTGAAGAGATCGACCGAAGAAAGCAAGTGCTGTCAGCAATGGTACAAGAGCAACGAATTCATGTTCATTACGGAAATTCTAATTACTGGATTAAAGATGAATCAGTAATTGAATTGACCATCGAGGCATACAAAGAAGTCCTTGATCAGAAAATTCTAGAGTTGGAGCATCTTGTGAATGGTGATTTATACGAAATGAGAGCAACCATGGAACGTTTAACAGGACACATGCAGTAATGCGGGCTTCGGCCCTGCGTGGAAGATTCAGAGCAGACTCCTTTCAAATTGAATGAGGGTCGCACGATGAGACTGAGCCTTCCACGGAGGATTGAAACCTCCCAGGGTAATAACTCTGACAAATTACATAGCGAGGAAAAGACGTGGCGTAGGCAAGGAACTACAACGGCTGCCGTAGAGGTTGGGACGGTGGCGCCTCGCGATCAAATTGAGAGGGGGTGTAATAGTGGGAGAAGTAGCGGAAATGATTCTATCTGGTCTCTTGTGCCAAGTTTGCGGTACGTATATGGACGATTTACAAGAGCCTGGACATCCACGAACTTGCGATGACTGCAAAGAAGAACAATAAAAGACCCAGCGTTGCACCGCTGAGTCTCGGGTCTTTGATGCACGATTGGGAATCAATTCAATCGTAGCGGATAGACCCCCAAAAAACAAGTGGGAGGTATATTCATGAAGCGAATCAGCTTGATGAAACTGGTTCTACTTAACTTTAAGGGCATCAAAGAATTTGTCTTAGAGGTAAACGGTGAAAGCGTGAAAGTATACGGTGATAACGCTGTAGGCAAGACAACCATTTTTGATGCTTTTACATGGGTGCTGTTCGATAAGGACAGTCAGAATAAACAAGATTTTGGAATAAAGACACTCGATGCAGAAGGTAAGGAGATGCACCGTCTGTCCCATGAAGTTGAGGCGACCCTGTTGGTGGATGGGCAGCGTAAAAGCTTGCGAAAAGTGTTCACTGAAAAGTGGACCAAAAAACGTGGTTTAGCTAGAGAAGAGTTTTCAGGTCACACTACAGAGTATTTTGTCGATGGTGTTCCTGTAAAGCTCAAGGAATACAAGGAACAAGTTGAAAACATCGTCAGCGAAGATTTGTTTAAACTCCTGACGAATCCGAGCTACTTTAACGAACAACTTCACTGGGAAGCTCGTAGAAAGGTTTTGCTCCAGGTATGCGGTGATGTGACTGATGAGGAAGTAATCAAGAGTGAAAAGAGTTTGGCACCTCTCCTAAAAATCTTGAATGAGAGAAGCATTGAACAGCATCGAAAGGTGATTGACGGGAAGTGCTCGGAGATCAGCAAAGAACTGGACAAGATTCCGGTTCGAATTGATGAAGCAACTCGTTCCACACCGGATATATCGGGCCTGAATGAGAAAGAGATCGTGGAAAGTATAAGCGCTCTGCAAGAGCAGATAAGCAGCAAGGAAGCCGAAGCTTTTCGCCTACGATCCGGGGGAGAAATTGCGGTAAAACAAAACCGCATACGTGAGATTGAAGGGGAGCTCCTTCAAATTAAGAACAATCTGCAGGCTGGAAGCTTAGAGAAGGTAGCTGCAAAGCGCCAAGAACTATCTAGCCTCAATAGTCAATTCACCACATTGAATCAACAAATCGGTGACATGAAAAGGGCGGTAGCTAGAAATGAGCAGCAAGCATCTGTTGAGTCAGCGGAAGCAGATAGGCTCCGTCAACAGTGGCATAAGGTTAACGACGAGGTATTCGAACATCATCATGATAATAATTGCCCCACATGCGGACAATCATTGCCAGAAGAAAATATAGAAGCTGCACGAACAAAAGCGTTATCTGATTTTAATCACAGCAAGGCAGAGCGTTTAGAGAAAATATCTGCAAAAGGACGGGCAGCAAAAGAAGAGGCAACCCGGTTGATTCAAATCAATCAAGTCAACCAACAGCAAATTGAAGTGCTGGAACAATTGGTAGCGGAAAAATCGAAAGAGATCCACTCGACAGAATCCGAATTGCAAACATTGCAAGCAAACATGGTTGATGTGGAAATGGACCCGGATTACATCGCTAAGCAGAAGGAAATTTCCGGTATTCAACAAGACATTGAACAGGTCCGTAGTTCTGTTCAAGAAGCAGCTGCAAAGGTGGCTGGTGAAATTGAAAATTTGAAAGCGCAGAAAGATGAGCTAGAACAAGATAAAGCAAAATTTTTCCTGGCTCAGACCGTCTCTCAACGCATAGAGCAGTTGAAAACACAAGAAAAAGAACTCGTAGCCGAATATGAGAAGTTGCAGCACGAGCAATACCTAACAGAAGAGTTTATTCGGGCCAAGGTCAGCCTGCTTGAAACAAAAATTAATAGAAAGTTTCAGTATGCACGCTTCAAGTTGTTTGAACAGCAGATCAATGGTGGCTTGAGAGAACGTTGCGACACACTTTACAAAGGAGTCCCATACGGCAGCGGTCTTAACAATGCAGCACGCATCAATGTAGGGCTTGATATCATCAATACGCTTTCAGAACACTATGGCATTACTGCCCCAATTTTCGTGGACAACGCTGAAGCGGTAACCAAAATGATCGATACATCCACCCAAGTCATCAGCTTGATCGTAAGCGAGAAGGACAAGCAATTACGGGTTGAAGTTCCTGTCAATATCAAGGAGGCGGTCTAATTGGTTGAAAACCAAAATGAGTTGGTAAAGAAAGAGATATCGCAATCAGAGAGGTTCATGAACAAGGTTGTGTCAGAATTTAGCACCAATGTTGGAACAGTTGCATTAACGGATTTCCAAAAACGTCTTGCTCAGAATTATTTCATTTCGCTGGATTCTGTACTGAGGTCAACAGAAGAGAAGAGATTGAAAAAAAGCGAGAAATACCGTGACCCCCTGCCAGTGACATGGGCCAACGTGAATATGGACAAGCTTGCCCGTGATGTTGTCTCCATGGCTAGGGTTGGTTTTGATCCAGCACAACCAAACCACATCAACCTTATCCCCTTCAAGAACAACAACACGAACAAGTACGATATTGGATTCATTGAAGGGTATCGGGGAATCGAGCTAAAAGCCACAAAATACGGTTTGAACGTGCCAGATCACGTCACGGTTGAACTTGTATTTAATACAGATAAATTCAAACCAATCAAGAAAGATCGGACGAACCAACATGAAGCATATGAGTTTGAGATAACGAATCCATTTGAACGCGGAGAGATCATAGGGGGATTTTATTATCACTCGTATACGCAAAATCCTACAAAAAATAAATTAGTAACAATGAGCATTAAGGATATTTTGAAACGCAAGCCAACCCATGCAAGCGTTGAGTTTTGGGGTGGCGAGAAAGACAAATGGGAAGACGGTAAAAAGGTTGGGAAAGAGCAAGTAGAGGGCTGGCATGAACAAATGTGCTGGAAAACCATTTATAGAGCTGCTTACAGTGATATCACCATCGACAGCCAAAAAATTGATGACGATTACTTACGTCTGAAACAAATGGAATCTGAGTTTGCAGATGCTGAGCTTGCTCAAGAGATAAACGATAACGCAAATCGGAAAACAATTGATATCGATCTGGACACACCCCCTACTAATCATCCTGTAAATACGGAAACAGAACCATTCATGAGTGGACAGGCTGACGAACAACCTGAAATGAACCACAGACAAACTCCAAACGGAGGACCCGATTTCTAATGATCGAGATTACCCCCCTGGCATCCAGCAGCCATGGAAACTGCTATCACATTACAGATGGCACTACCGCCTTGCTACTGGAGTGCGGCATCCGTTTTAAAGACATTCAACGCGCATTGCAGTTCCAAACATCAAGCATTGCGGGTTGCCTCGTGACACATGAGCACGGCGACCATGTGAAGGGCATTGCAGAAGTGATGAAGGCAGGCATCGACGTATACGCGTCCAGAGGAACACTTGAGTCTTTGCAGGTTACAGGTCACCGAGCAGTTACCATTCAATCTCAGAAACAATTCACATTAGGTTCCTGGACGATCTTGCCGTTTGATGTACAGCATGACGTTGCAGAACCACTCGGATTTCTTCTTGCGAATAGGTCAGGTGAGAAGCTGGTGTTCATCACTGATAGTTACTACTGCAAATACAAATTCAACGGCCTAACACACATCATGTTGGAGTGTAACTACAGCCTAAAGATTCTGGATGAGAACATAGCTGCAGGTCGGGTGCCAACCGTCATGAGGAAGCGTCTCTTACGCTCACACTTTAGTCTTGAAAACTGCAAAGAGTTCCTACGAGCCAATGATCTGTCAAAGGTTCAAAGCATATGGTTGTTACACCTCAGCGACAGCAACAGTGATGAAGCACTCTTTAAGAAAGAGATACAGGAGCTTACTGGCAAGCCAGTGATCGTTACACAAAAGCAATGATTACAAAAGGCAACACAAGAGGGGGCAGGGGATGGGCAAAGCAGAATACGGGACAACGGGGTTTTTGGTCCTTCCCCGTTTGTCTTTCCGGAATAGAAGGGACAAGCTTCTATTCGCAGATTTGATGGAGCGTGCCAGCTACAAGGACGGAGTTGGAGAAAAGCGCGGAGAGTTAGTGTTTAACGCAGCCGAATTTGGACGAGAAGTAGGTTGGTCCAGGAAAGAGATAACCATATCCCTGAATCACTTGGTCAAGGATGGATTAATACGAATTACTGCTGCAAAACGCAGATGTGATGGGGTTATCATCACACTTTTACACTACAACCAAATGCAAGATTTGAGTTCATACAGGGCGCAAAATTCCTCCGAAAAAGGGACAAAGGAGGGACAATCAACTGACAACGAAGGGGCAATCAAGGGACAATCAAACGAAAGCGGAAACCCTTGTGGCTCTAGGGATGAAGGAGGTTCGCAGATGACAGAAGGGACAATCAAGGGACAATCAAATGCTTATGAAGGGACAAAGGAGGGACAATCTTTATTTATTAAACAACAAGAACAGCAGTATGAACATAAGAACCATTTAAAAGACTTACCCGAGCAGTTGTCGAGAGTAGATCATGTAGAGACATTTGTTGACTCGCAAATGCAAGTCAACCCGATATCCTCTTTGCCAAGACGCCTCTTTGTGGAATATTTCAACACCATTCGCTTGAAGAGGGCTACCGGACGGATCGCAACAAGCAAGGCAACAAAGATATGGGATCAGCTTGTGAACTATTGGCAAAATAAAAAACTTGCAGATACCTCTGACGGTCGAGCTGCCATCATCCTTTATTCGTTAACGGTCCACATCATGCAAAAGGATGACAAAAAAGAAGAATACACCTTCGGAATCATCCGCAACACAACGGAATATGAGGCTCGGCAAAAGATGCTGAAACTCAGGAACCAAGGAGGTGCAGGACGTGAAATCGCTGCAACAGGTACTGAATCAGGACGTTCAGAGTATCACCAGAAGCGCCGAAGCTTCTAAGCCTCCTGCTAGGGAATGCCCTATCTGCCATCGGAGTATTGAGCCTGTACAAATCGTATTGCTCGGTCAGATCCGATGGGGAACGGTCACATGCGCTTGCGAGACACAAGCGAGGGAAGCAGAAGAAAAAGCAAAACAGGCTCGTGAATGGTTGACACTATGCCATGAGTTCACTAGCCGGGACAAGCTTCTTCCTGGGGCGACCTTGGAAAATTACACCATGGAGAAGGGATGCGGAAATGCCATCAGGATAGCAAACAACTTCGTGGGTACATACACCGAATGGCAGAAACAACGCCCAGGACTGGGTCTTTATTTAAACGGACCAAATGGATTGGGAAAAACACACCTTCTCTCTGGGCTGTATCAGGCATTGATGGGCAAGAAAATATCTGCAGTGTTCATGACAACGTACCACATGTTCCAACGCTTCCGTGAAGTCACCAAAGTGGATGACTACGAGTATGAAAAACGGCTTCTGAAAGTGCTATACGGTTGCGATGTGCTACTTCTCGATGATGTAGGTGGTGAGGTGCCGTATGACTCGCGAGCTGAGAAATTGCTGGATGTAATCAATGCTAGGAGCAAAAAGAGACCAATCATTTACTCGAGCAATTTCACGACAGACGGACTTGAACAGTGGATGGGAAATCAGGGGGCAAGGATCGCGGATCGCATCTTGGAAAACTCAATCACCATCACCCTCGACGGCGACAGCCAACGTGGAGTCATAAGCGACAAGAATCATGATTGGCTTGCTGGAAGGGTGAAGGGACTTGAATAACACCGCTGTAATACCTGAATCCAATAGCCAGGTGTTGATGAATCATCAGGCCGAACAGAGCGTCATAGGGACGATGTTTTTGAACGAAACCTATTACCCTCTGGTCTACTCGATATGTAAACCAGAGGACATGTATTCGCCACAGCACAGGCAGATATTTCAATCCATGGTCGATCTTAAACAAACTGGCAAACCAATTGACCTCGTTACTGTGACAGCTCACCTACAAGATGCAAAGCTGCTCGATGAAGTTGGTGGCGTAACGTACATTACCGAACTCGCCAGCTCAGTTCCAACAGCAGCCAATATCGAATACTACGCTGGAATTGTTCGAGAG
Source organism: Brevibacillus sp. SIMBA_040 (assembly GCF_046535075.1). NCBI lineage: Bacteria > Bacillati > Bacillota > Bacilli > Caryophanales > Paenibacillaceae > Brevibacillus > Brevibacillus sp. SIMBA_040. Next base: position 258,788 of record NZ_JAWRXI010000009.1, on the reverse strand, counting down.
AAGTCCAATCTTCGGAGGGTTTACCATATGGCGCTCACGCTGCCCCGTCTGATCGAGGAAGAGGTCAGCATTGCATCAGCTATAGAGCGCATGGAAAAAACGCTGCAAGAAGTGACAACGAGTGCCTATGGCAAGGGATTCCGATCAACAAGGGACGTCCTGCTAAATGTATACGAGACAATCGAGCAAAACGCCAATAACAAGGCGAGAGAGGTTACTGGGATGCCAACTGGCTTCAAAGATTTGGATCGGATTACTCGTGGACTTCAAAGATCAGACCTGATCATCATAGCAGCTCGTCCGTCTGTAGGGAAAACGGCACTTGCTCAAAACATTGCCCAGAATGCAGCTGAAGACGGTAATGACCCAATCGCTATATTTTCACTTGAGATGAGCGCCGAGCAATTGGTACAGCGCATGATCAGTTCTGAAGGTCATATCGAGGCAGACCGATTACGAACTGGGCAGTTGGAAGAGGATGATTGGCAAAAACTCACCAGTGCCATTGGAAAACTCTCAAAAAAGCCAATATTTATCGACGACACCCCTGCCATAACAGTCAGTGAAATCAAGGCAAAAGCCATGCGACTGATGAACGAAAATGGCGGAAGACTTGGAGCAATCCTGATCGACTACTTGCAACTGGTTCGTTTGAGCTCAAAGACAAAAAACAGGCAGGAAGAAGTATCAGGAATATCAGGTGCCTTGAAGGCCCTTGCCCGCGAACTTGATGTCCCTGTAATCGCGCTATCCCAGCTAAGTCGTGGTGTAGAGCAACGTCAGGACAAACGTCCGATGATGTCGGATATCCGTGAGTCCGGTTCGATTGAACAGGATGCCGACCTCGTAGCGTTTTTGTACCGTGATGACTATTACGACAAGGAAACAGATAACAAGAACATCATTGAGGTCATCATTGCCAAGCAGCGTAATGGCTCCACTGGAACGGTAGAGTTGGCTTTCCTGAAGGAGTTCAATAAATTTGCTGATTTAGCACCTCGTCAAATGTCCATTGCTGATGTCCCTGATGATGACGAGCCTGAAGATCGCCCGTGGCGGCAATAAGACATCAGTAAACAAGGAGGGTGACCAACGTGAAGCAAGGTAAAAAACCAAACAGGCGACAAAGAGAAGAATTAAAAGCACGCAATCTTAACCCTGCTAATTGGTTCGTAGAGAGAGACAACCAAACAGAATTTGTTTTGATTCATCGCTTCTCTGGTACAAAACGGACTATCAAGAGAGGGGCGTAGGGATGAAACGTAGAGTTAGAGCAGCCAAACAAGATAGTGATAAGCCGAAGGTGCCCAAATATAACAACAAAATTACTCACGTAGATGGCATCAAGTTTGACTCCAAGGCCGAGTCCGAATACTACCTTGTCTTAAAAGAAAAACTTGCTGCTAGAGAAATTCAAGATATGCGGCTGCAACCGGTTTACGTTCTACAGGACAAATGCATGCGGAATGGTAAGAACCTTCAGGCAATAACATACAAAGCAGATTTTGAAGTGCTTCACTTGGACGGCTCGCTGGAGGTTATCGACATCAAGGGCGAAGAGACAGAAGCATTCAAGCTCAAGGCGAAGATGTTCCAGTACAGATATCCAAACCTAAAACTCACTTTGCTAAAACAAGTTAAGAAGTACGGCGGCTGGATCACCACCGACGAGTATAAAGAGAAAAAACGCGAAGAGAAAAAAGCGATATAACCAAGGGAGAGTGTAGAAGATGAGCAAACACGCACAATTTACGGCAGTGGTAAAGAAAATGTCTACGGATGATAAAAAGGTTGTTGTGAACTTGGAAATGGTCGGGAAGCTTGATCCATACGCTATGGCTGACATTGTCGACATGGTTGGGGATAAAGTAGTTGTCCATCTAGGAAATCCACAAATGGCTATAGATTTTGACGAAGAGGAGAGGGCGCAACGTCCGGGGCTTTCTGTCACAACCGATCAGTCTGGAGTCGTTACAACTGTCAGCGGGCATAGCGAGGATGACCACAAAGATGACCATGAAAATAACGATGACCTGGACACTGATGGCGACGAGGGCGAAGACCTTGAACACGATGAAGACAATGAGGATGAGGATTCCACTGAAAACGAGGAAGACACCGAAGACATTCAATCCGAAGAATCAGAAGGTGACACTCCTGATTCAGAGCAGCAAGGTCATGAGGAATCCGAGGTGGGCACGGATGACAGTGACGATCAGGAAACAGAGAATCAAGGGGATGCTGCTGCTTCAATCGACAAAGAAGCACTGGAAGCATTTATCTTGAGCGGACAGGCTCCGGTATTTGATGAATTTACGTTTGATTTCCCGGAACTACTTCAGCGCAAAAAGAACGGCGAAACATGGATCAGAATTGCTCAAAGTTTGAGTGTAAGTTCAACCAAAATTTCAGCTGAATTACGTGAATATAAAAAGCGTGTCGCTGAACATATGGCAAAGCAAAACGGCGAGGAACCGGGGGCAGCATAAAGCTGCTCCTCTCCCCTAGAAAGGCGGAATCACATGACAGCCTTTAAACCAGCCCTAGACCACCCGTGGAGACGGGGATTCCCTAAGACTGCCGATCAAAAGAGGATCAACCAAACTATCGTAAACGCGAAAGTGAACAACTGGAAAGTAGGCGGAGCAGTGTCGCCTTGGAACGGGAGGAAATAGGCATGAGGACAACATTTACATCCCTGCATTTGTTCTGCGGCATAGGTGGCGGAGCGCTCGGATTTCAACAAGCAAAAGAAGAATGGCGTGGAGCTGTCGGTCAGATAGAGACAGTCGCTGGTATTGATGTAGACCCGGATGGTTGCACTGATTTTGAAAGAATTACCGGCGCCCCAGCATATCAAATGGACCTTTTTAGCAGGCAACAATACCGTGATTTTCACGGACAGGAACCGCCAGATGAGTGGCAAGAAGTCACGCCTGATGATATCTGGAGAGCTGCGGGCAGGCAATCACCTGACATTGTTTTTACAAGCCCGCCATGCAAAGGATTCAGCGGCTTACTTCCGGAGAAGTCAGCAAAAACGATGAAATATCAAGCGCTTAATCAGCTCACAGTCAGAGGTATGCGCCTTTGCCTCGAAGCGTTCCAAGATGATTTGCCCTCCCTTTTCCTCTTAGAGAATGTACCTCGAATCACTTCACGGGGAGCTACCTTGCTAAAAGAAATCAAACAACTACTAGGTAAGTACGGATACGTTTTTCACGATGAAAGCCACAACTGCGGGGAGATTGGCGGGCTCGCTCAACATCGTCGTCGATACCTTCTAATCGCTCGAAACCCTCAGAAGCTTTCGAACTTTGTCTATAAGCCACCTCACCGGCGAGTAAGAGCCATTGGGGAAGTAATCGGACCTCTACCGCTACCGAATGATCCAACTGCAGGTCCTATGCACAAACTGCCACGGCTTCAGTGGAAAACGTGGGTCAGATTAGCTCTAATACCTGCAGGTGGTGATTGGAGGGACCTTGAGAAAGTTGATTGGGAGAATTACCAGATTGCCTACGAACCGCGCAAGGGAGCATTGGCGGTAGGAGATTGGGAAGAGCCTAGCGGAGCAGTCACAGGGGCTGCTGGATATGGCAGAAGCAATGGCACCCAGGCTATTGCGGACCCGAGGTTAACGCTGCAATCCATGTATCCAAGCGGCTATGGTGTACAGGATTGGGACAAGGCTGCTCAGACAATCCGATCGGCAGGACGAATCATGAATGCACCTGTTTCCATAGCTGATCCGAGATTTTCTCAAGAAACACCAAAATTCAATCACGCCTACAAGCTTACATCTTGGAATGACGTATCTGGTACGGTCGCCAGTGGAGGTGGACCGACAAATGGTGGAATCTGCATTTCTGATCCACGCACAGGCTTCAAGGAAGGCACCCACGGGGCAATTTACCGGGTGATGCGATACGAGGAACCGGCTAACACAATAACGGGGGCTATGAGGCCAAACAATGGCGCACCATGCATTGCTGACCCCCGTCTCGGTGTAGAGAAGGGTTACACCAATAAGCGTCAGATTCTTGCTTGGGATGGACCAGCAAGCACGGTAACTGGAACACAGGATATTCAGTCTGGAGCTCAGAGTATCGCCGATCCACGACTTGGCTGCGCGCCACGGTCAGGAACACTTGGGGTACAGGATTGGAATGAGCCAGCCAAGACAGTGATTGGTTCAGGTGATATTCATGCTGGCGCGGCTGCAATTGCTGATCCACGCATTCCAGCAGACAACGAGCGCGGGACATGGGTCATCATATCTGAGGATGGCACATGGCACCGCCCACTTACGACATTTGAATTGGCAATGCTGCAAGGATTTCCTATCCTGCTGCATGACGGTACTCCGTTCGAACTGGTCGGCAATAACGATGCCAAGTGGAGAGAACGTATCGGAAATGCGGTACCACCTGCAGCTGCCCAAGCCATTGCAGAAACCGTTCTACGATCGATGCTTGCTGAACAGGATGGAACTTGGATGATGGCAGCAGAAGAGATTTGGGTGAAACCAGAGGAACAACAAGAGCCGGCACACCTCGTTCACTGAGGATAACTGCGTCCGTGGCTGCCAAACAGTTCGCGGACGTTACCATAAACCCGAACATGCAGGTCCGGGAAAGCAAAAGCAACATGGCCATCTTCTAGTTGTAGGCGTTCGCTGTTTTGCTCAATGACAAACGGAATCTCCATTGCTTGTAGGGCGTCCTTGAGATAGCTAACCTCAGACCATGCGACTGAATAATAGAATGACTTTTCCACGATATCAACTCCTTTGTGGCCATTATGCCACATTGAACTGAACAGAAATTAAAAGGTGGTTGAGAATTGGAATGAAAAAAATGACAGGAAACAATCAGGGTTACAGGTTCTATATTACGCCAGAAGAATATGCCATTGCAGAGTCCAACGGGATTGACATGGAAGGGGTAAACCGTCGGGTACGCTTATGGGCGTGGCGAGTTGAAAAGGCTATCACTACCCCTATAAGACCGCAAGCCGATAGGCGCGAATGGGCTAGGATTGCCAAAGAAAATGGACTTAGCTACAGAACGTTCATGAACCGTATTCACCGGTTAGGGTGGGAAGAAGAGCGGGCGGCACTAACCCCTTTACTGGACAGGTACGAAGTAATCCGAGAAATTGCGGATAAAAAAGGGCGAAAAGTACCGCGTGAATACCTTGCGTTGGCTAATCAAAAAGGAATTCCGGCTAGTTTAGTTTTCCAACGAGTCCGGCGAGGGTGGAGTTTTGAAAAGGCAGCTACTCTCCCACCAATGGACAAGATTACATCTGGAAAAATTGGAGCAGAAAGATCGAAAAATAGCCCCAAACAAGCGGAAATACAAGCATGGAAAAACTGGCTGTTCCCTCACAGAGCAAAGCGTGTGATGGACAGCAGATAAGGTTCATATATAAATTGCTCAAGGAGATAAGGGAGGCTGGGGTATGCCTACTATGGAGTTCACATATGACCCGTTGTTTATCACGAGGCACCTACTACAAAGCTACGTTGAGAAGTTTGTCGAGGGCAAGTTCTACAAGGCCAAGCAGTACGCATGCTATGACTTTCTAAACACGATGACAGACGAAGAGCTGGAGGGCATCCTGCGCCAGTATGTGAAGGAAAACAACCTAGAGGCTATCACGTTCAAACAGCCGTGGGTTGAGTGCGCAGCGATATTCGAGTACATATTCAATTCCGAGCGGTACCGAGCGCTAGAGCTAGGTTTCAAGCGTCGAGGCTACGGAAGTACAGGGATGGGCGTGGTGGACAAGACAACCAACACATTCTACGACTGCGGGTTCCTCCAGCACTGGCCGACTGTCGTCGAAGTCATCAAGGAGATGTACCCGGACATGCACGAAGCGATGGACGAGCTACTACGTAGGCCCGGCATGGAAGAGCACAAAGGTATTACCAGACAAACGCTGGATGCCTTCATCATGGAAAACTTTGAATTAATCGGCGGAAACAAGCAAATAGAATTTTACCTTGATTAACGATTGCTCACTTTGTAAAGGAGAGATAATCATGTTTGAAAAAATCGAGTCTGCAATGAAAGAATTTGAAAGTGAAGGCGGGAAGGTTTTACAAGATCGTTTGCATGATAACGGAATTACAAAACGAAGGACTGTAATTGTTGTTACCAATTATGGTGGTATGCATGTCCTGCAAAGTAACATTGTTCTTGAGAAAGAAGAATTAAATAGAGTTTTTCTTAGCGGCTTTGAAATTGACTTTTTAAAAGGATAAAAACTTATCACTGCTTTACAAATTGTGTAGGGAGGAAAGAACAATGAAAGTCGTTCAAAAAATGCTGTTCGTGAACGAATCTGAAGAGGTTATCAATGAGTGGTTAAGTAAAGTTCCAGCAGATGATATTGTTTCGGTTAGCTATCAAGTGGTTGGTTTTGAAAACGGTGTAGATGAATACACAACAATTTTTTATAAAACGGTCTTACCACAATAGTTAGGGAGGAAAGAATGATGAAGCCAATTAAAGTTTGTCTGCATAAAAAGGGCGCGCACATGCTGGAAAGAAACGAAGATGGCAAATGGTTTTTAGCCGGGAAGGAGATCGAAGAACAGAAGGCGATCGATGAGTTGGCAGAAGCTGTTCAGGATTTGGGATATTGGTGCCAGGTTGCTAAGGATGTGCTGCCAGATGAATATTTTGAAATGGTGCAAGAGTCGTACTCATACCAAAGATAGAGCATTAATCAAAGTGATAAATGGGGAGGTAAAGGTATGAAGCAACTTCTCGAAAAATGGGAATGCTTGAATGATTCGTGCGGACACTCCTTTCTGGTGGACAAGGGAACTGCCAAAGGGAAATCGTTATCGTGCCCATTCTGCGAACAAAGCTCTGAAGCAGTAGCACATCAAAATCCAGATGCAGACCTAGAAACTCAATTAGAGGGCTGCTTGTATCCATATTGAGCTTTACAAACCATTACTTGTGAGAAGGAGGTAGCCATGAGCGAATCAGTAGAAAAGATAAAACGAATCGCCATAAGTTGCTCAGTTGAATACTGCGGCTTTAAGTACTACGAAATCAGGCATTTCTTTGATAGAGATGAAGGTGGCGAATCGTTCCTGACAACTTGAGATTCCATTTTCCGTCTTCAAGAACATGGGGGTAACGAAACGGTTCAACGGTACGAAGAAAATCAATGAATGGTTGGCAACTGAAGAAGGTCGGAAATGGTACATTGCTGGTTTGAATAAGAAATGGGGATCTGAACGGTACGCTTAAAAATGGAGGGAGGCGGTTAAGAATGAAGGCCATCACTATTCACCAACCTTGGGCTACGCTGATCGCTCTCGGTGAAAAGAAATTTGAGACGCGCAGCTGGTCGACCAAGTACCGCGGTCCCATTGCGATTCATGCCGCTAAGAAAGTGGACAAGGAGATTTGCTTGGAAGAGCCTTTTCGCAGCTTGCTGGAGAAACACGGCTTTACAGCAGATAATTTGCCAACTGGTGCAGTGGTTGCAATTGCAAACTTCACCGATTGTTGGGCTGTCGGACACGATTATCAAAGTGGCATGCCAGTGCTTTTTAACGGTGAAGGCGGGAAAACGAAACGGATTTGCCTAAAGGAAGACTCCTTTGGATGGTTTGAAGCCGGACGGTACGCTTGGGAAATGTCAGATGTAAAACAGATCGATCCGGCGCCAGCAAAAGGCCAGCAAGGACTGTGGAATTGGGGAGGGGAACGGGATGCAAGCAGGACGTGAGTTGGATTTAGAAGTGGCAAAGGCTCTTGGGTGGAAGGTATCCGAAGACGAGGGAATATTCTGCGATGAGGATGGTCATGTGGTTGATGAGCCAAAGTTCTCCACCACCTGGGAAGGCATGGGCGAGCTGGTGGAGGAAGCAAAAAAGCATAAAATATACCTCGAATATGCTCACGAAGATCAAGGGTATGTAGGAAGAGCGTGGGAGGATGGGTATTCTCCAGATACACCTGTCGTGAGGTCTGCACCATTGGCAGTTACGATCGCATTCCTGGCTACGCAGGGAGTGTACATCACGGAAATGGATTTAACAAAAGAGAAATTGTGATGAGGAGGAAGTCAATGAGTAGATGCTGACTAATAAATAGAAAAGGGTACATAAAGTACCCTTCCGATAAGCTTTTTAAATGATATGGAGAATCTATACAAGTAGAATTAATAAATTTCTTGGCAAACACGTTGTGCATAACACCCTTGTGTTTCAGCTGCAAGTGCAGCACCTGAAACAGACATAGCCATCATGATTGCAAAAGAAATAGCAAAAAATTTTTTCATATTACCACCTCCTTGATAGAAGATTATGGAAATATTCTAACACTAATGGGATTTGTTGTAAATGGAGTGGTGAGCGAGTAATGAGCTTAACAAAATATTTCATGTGTCTAGTAATAGGAACTGATGCCCCATTAAGGAGCACCAGCCTAGCGGTTCTAGCTGTCTAGCTGTGACGATCCATCTGCACTGAACAATTGTTTCAAGATAGCATGATTCATGCCGGAAACGCGCTCGAAAACAAAAGCAACCTGATCGGCATGTGGCTGTAGATAGTAATTCCTATAGCCAAGCTCAGTTAGTTCCCGATTGAGCCGGAGAGCATCTTCGAAACTTACGTAAAAATACAGATGTTTAGTCATGTTAATCACCCCCTTCCGCACCTAACCGTAGCAGAAGGGGGGGAGGGAAAAAAAGAAAAAGCCCCCAGCCGGGAGCCCGAATATGCGTTCGTCAAACCATATTATACCACGGGCTTACCGCGAGGGGGAATTGGAAGATGAGCGCACAATTAGACATGTTTGTAACTGCCAAAGATAAAGAAGAGGCAAAACGGCTGCTGAAAGCTTACCCTGAGTTGAAGGCTGCTGTGGAGATTTATGCAGAAGATAGTCTACACCACGATTATTCAGAATTTGATATGGCTAACGCCGAGGGGACTGGAACACGCGGGGATATAGATGGACGCGGAACTAGACGTGATGTGGTAGGTAACACAATTATTCTGCGGGAAGAACGGCCACGTATGATCCGGGACTACGAAATGATGTGTAAAGCAGTAGATCGTGCGTTAAGGGCGCTTACCGCGGAAGAGAGGGCTGTAATCGAAAAGTGCTTCATCGAACAGAAAAGGGACAAGTACATTTACGAGCACGTTATAAGGGTCCCGAAAAGCACATATGATTTTTACAAAGCAAGAGCAATAGATAGAGTCACGTTTATCTTAAAGACGGCTGCGGTCATTTGAGCCGTCTTTTCCATTGGGCATTTCTTAGGCAAAACTTGTGCAAAACCTGGACTTTTCTTGTACCAAAATTGGGCGTTCTGCCTGTTATTATGAGAGCATGAAAAATTGTGAATGAGCCATCCGTCGAAAATGTCGGGTGGCTTTTTTTATGGGAGACGATTCACTTGGCTAAGGTTCAAAAGAGAACTGGACCAATACAGGCGCCTCGTTTAGCAAAAAATCATAATTGCAAAGGGTGCGAGTGGGCAGTTGCTGGCTCCCGGTACGTGGCAACATGTATGTGGTCTGAGTGCATCAGAGATAAACAGAAGAGCCGAAGCAATGCCAAGCCTGGGGGTGGGTGAAATGTAGTGCGTCAGTTTGTTGACTCAGATACCGGAGAAATATTCTATACCGAGGAAGTGCTGCGCCGGTCGGATGAGATAGTAAAAGTATTTCGTCCCGTCGGCCGCAGCTCAAAATTCGTAAAGATCAAAGCCAGCCAAAAGGCAAAGAGACGGCTACGAAAGCTGTCACTCGCTGAAGCTGGCTTTTTGTTGAAAATCGCTCCGTATACATCCGAGGGAACAAACCTCCTGCAGGGCGATAACGAGCGCGGGCAAAAGGGAACGCCGCTCACAGTCAAAGACCTTGCCCGAATCGCTGACTGCTCCTATCCAACAGCGCGAAAGATCGTGAAGATATTCATTGAGCTGCACGTCCTACGCCGCACCGATCTGGAAGGGCGGTCAGCATTGGCAATCAATCCGCTATATTCCCTCAACGGGAAGACAGCAGAGACGTGGCTCCTGCAGCTGTTCAAACAGGAGATCACAGAGGCTGGAGAAGACCCCAATTTGGATTAGGGGGTCGCCAGAAGGCAACAGCCAGCAGAGCCTTGAGGCTCTAAGCGCCAATCGCATTTTTTGCGGTGAAAGGAAACATATACTTTTCCGCTGGAATAGTAGTCGTTTCGTTACACCACCAAAACACAGCACCAGCCCAACAGCAACAAGGGTTTCAGAAGTTTCGGGGCTGGCAATATTCTTTATTCTTACTTTATTGCCACGAAGGAGCTGAACAGCTTGGACATACGGAAATTACATATCTCAAAAATCAATCCTGCTCCTTATAATCCGAGGGTAGATTTGCAGCCCGGTGATCCAGAATACGAGAAGCTAAAACGATCGATTCAGGAGTTTGGATACGTACAGCTGCTCATCTGGAATGAACGATCAGGTAACCTCGTCGGAGGACATCAAGGATTCAAGATACTCGTTAACGAGCTAGGGCGGACTGAGGTAGACGTCTCTGTTGTGGTCCTTGATGATACGCAGGAGAAGGCGCTCAACATAGCACTGAACAAGATCAGTGGAGAATGGGATGAGGAGCAGCTTGCGCTTGTCCTGGCTGAATTACAGGAGCATGAGCTGGATATTGCGCTTACTGGATTTGGTGAAGACGAGGCAACCAAGCTTATCGGTGAGTTTACATTCAAAAGTGATGCTGATACAGAGTTCTCCAACAAGGAAATAGACCTGAGCGAGTTTGACGAATCGAAATTTGATTGTCATTGCCCTCGATGCGGGTTCGTCTTTAACCCGAAAGGCCCTATTCCGGAAGAAGGTCCACAAGATGAAGCCTGAATGGGATTGGAGCTTAAATGATCTAGCGCACATATCATCTAACGGGCGAAAGGTCTTTTCTTGTTTCTCCTGTGGCGGGGGCTCAACGATGGGGTACAAACTGGCCGGATACGAAATGCTAGGCAATGTGGAGATCGATCAACAAATGATGGCCCTTTACAAGCGAAATCACAACCCACGCTATCCTTTCGAAATACCTATACAGGATTTCAAAAACATCCCGAATGCTGAGATGCCGGCAGAATTATTCGATCTGGATATATTAGACGGCTCCCCTCCTTGCAGCGTATTTTCAACAGCAGGAAAGCGCGAGAAGAAATGGGGCAAGGAACATCACTTTCGGGAAGGACAAGCAAAGCAACAGCTTGATGACCTGTTTTTTGATTTCTTGGACGTGGTAGAAAAGCTCCGTCCGCGTGTAGTGGTAGCTGAGAATGTCAGAGGAATGATTATTGGGCTGGCAAAGGGATACGTAACGTTGGTGAAAAAACGATTCAAGGAATTAGGCTACAAGGTGCAATTGTTCCTGCTAAATTCCGCATCAATGGGGGTGCCTCAGAAAAGAGAGCGCATCTTTTTTATTGCCCATCGTAATGATCAGAGTCTACCAAGACTGAAGCTAGAATTTCACGAACGCCCTATACTCTATAAGGAGATACGATTTGGAAGGGGTAGAGCCTTAGACCCTAAAACTCTTACGTACAAACGATGGCTGGAGCGTCGTCCTCGTGACGATAGCTTTGGGGATATCACGGAACGGATTGCTGGGAAAATGAGCAATTTCAATTCTATTTTGATTAAGGATGATCGTGTACCTAATACTATTGCAAGCAATTCATGCTTTATTCGCTACGATGAACCTTATTTCATTAGTGACACAGATATCATTCGCATTCAGACATTTCCACGAGATTATAATTTCATGGATGCTGATGTGCAGTACGTATGCGGAATGTCTGTTCCTCCGGTCATGATGAAAAAGATTGCCCAAGAGATTTACAGGCAATGGCTGTCAAAGGTGCCGAGGGAATAACAAAAGGGAGACGCGCGAACGTCCCCCTAGAGAAACCGGGCACTCCCGGCAGAGATAGCGAAGAGCTGCGGCCGCAGTTTTACCAAGTCGCTATCTCGTTTTCCATTTTACAGGAAAGCCGAGGGTGTCACAATGAAAAATACAAACAAACGTTCTCTTTCTGACTCCGATGTTTTGCTTCTTCAGCACGAGGCGGAAGTCATGGAGGGAATTTTGGAGTCAAAGGACCAGTACAGAAAAGTCATCAAAGCTGCCATAGCAAAATGGGTTAAGGACTTCCAGTCTGGTCATATTGAAATCAAGACAGTAGACGATTTGAAGAAGCTGATCGAGCTTGATATTGAGCTGCAGAAGGATACGCTCTGAGTGTTAAAAAGTGACCCCATCTCCTTATAGTGTAGGTGTCCAACAAAAAACGTAGAGGAGATGGTCATCTTATGACACACAATCAAGAGACAGTCCTGGTAGCTTTGTATTCTACCTACAAGAAAGAAGTAGACTTGCAAAGGGTTTACAGTGCATTTGCAAAGGTAGGCAAGGTGGATTCTTTAATCAAAGCCTTGATTCAGATGCAGAGAATGGGGCTCGTGACTATTCCGTCAAATGCTTGGGCTTATGGTGGCCCATGGCCCGAAGACATTGTAATGTCAGCCGTAAAGCTAACCGATTATGGAAAGCAAAGAGCTGAGATGTTAGAGCGGGAGGTAAGAGAGCGTCTTAAATAGGCGCTCTTCTTTTTTTGAAATCAAACATTTCAATCAACATCACCGTCGTCATCTTGCTGATCATCAATAAAATGTTTTGGTGGGATGTAAAAGTTTGATTTGTGGAGCATGTAAAAGCCGATTCCAACTATAAGGATGAGGGAATAGATTGTGAGGATTTCACTCATCTTACTGAGCTCCTTCGCAAACAGCAATTTACAGATCTTATGTAGCATTAAAAAATACATGACTATATTTTAGATTCAAACATAAATAACCGGGGGTGGTGATATGTAATGGCTCGTGCAAGAAGCCCGAATCGTGAGCTCGCTGAAAAGATGTACTTAGAAAGCGGAGGAACCATTCTTCTCAAGCAAATTGCCGAGCATCTTGGTGTAAGCGATTCGCTGATCAGAAAGTGGAAGAATCAGGACAGATGGGAATCAAAGCTGAATAGTAACGTTACTAATGACAAAGGTAACGTTACTAAAAAAGCAGGCGCACCAAAAGGCAACAAGAATGCAGCCGGTCACGGGGCACCCAAGGGAAATAAGAACGCCGTAGGCAATGCTGGCGGTGGTGCTCCCCCGCGTAATTCCAATGCAGTTAAGACAGGTGAGTTTAAATCATTCTGGATGGATGCTCTTACACCTGAGCAGCAGGAAGTACTGGAAAGGGTTAGCCTTGATCCAGTTCAGCAGGTGGAAGAAGAAATTCGTTTTATTACTCTGCGCGAGTATGAAATGCTGCTTCAAATTCAGAAGTTGAAGGAAGGTCTGACTGAAAAGCAGCGCCGTGTTCTCCATGAGAGAGTCACTGTAAAAGAACCTGTCCAGGTTAATGATGATAAATCGGGAAAAACAAAAACGGTCGTCCTTACCCGTGATGAACTGGTCATTACGGAAATTGAGGAAACCGAGTACCGAGTGATTGAGGATATAATTCGCGTTGAGGAAGCTCTGACAAGAGTCCAAGACAAAAAATTAAAAGCTATTCAACTGAAAGCACAATTGCTGAGTAACGGTGGCGGTCCTGAGAAACAGATCACCGTCCGGAGGTGGTCGCGTGACAAATCTGGCTCTTGATCTCGACCTTGATCCATTCGAAGGCTGGACGCCTCATCCAAAGCAAATTGAAGTCATGGAATGTGATGCCCGAAACGTTGTCATGAACTGTGGGCGACGTGGAGGAAAAACCAATGTGGGTGCGCGGAAGTGTTTCGATAAGATTCTAGCAGACATTGAGGCGGACAAGGGTTTGCCGTACAAGCCGCCACGAAACCTGAAGGTAATGAAAAAGCCAAAGCCACGGCTTGAATACTGGTGCATTTCCCCGACATATTCCATGTCAGAGATTCAGCAAGAAGAGCTGGCAGCGGTCATTCCAGAGGAAATGATCGAGAGCTGGGACTTGTCCAAGAATCGTGTGTGGTTGAAAGGGTATATCCTCATCCAGTTTAAATCCGCTGACAATCCCAAGACGCTGGTCGGTAAAGGGTTGGACGGCGTTTGGCTTGATGAGGCGTCCAAGATGAAGGAGCAGACGTGGACCGGTTATCTCTCGTATGCACTCGCTGACAAAGGCGGGTGGAGTGTTTGGACGACAACACCGGAAGGAATGAACTGGTTTTATCATGACATAGTGTTAAATGGTCAGCATACGCAGGCAGGCGGTCATCTTGACGAATATCGGAATGACCCGGAATGGCGAAATTTCTATTGGACAAGCAAGGACAATCCTTTGCCGGAGCTTCAGAAGAATATTAAGCGCATGATTGAAACCATGCCGAAACGATATGTGGACCGGGAGATTTTCGCCCGGTTTGATGTGTTTTTTGGGCAGGTTTACGAAGAATTTGATCGCGCTCTTCATGTAGTGCCGCGCGCTCTGTGCGAGCAGAAATTTAATGATGGGCACTTTGTTCATATAGAGGCAGGGAAGGACTGGGGATTCACCAATCCGGGCGTTACCTTGGTCGGTGCAATGACTGCAAATGGTGAACTGTGGATTGTGGATGCCATTTATAAACGCCAGATGGAGATTCTTATTCCTGGTGATTCGAACTGCTGGGTTGCACAGGATAAGGAACTGATGAAAAAGTGGAAGATCAAGCTGTTTTGGTGCGACTCAGAGGACGCTAGCAACATCAAGACATACCTGACCAATGGTTTGCCAGCGAAGTCAGCACAGAAACACTTGAAAGAAGGACTAAGGGCTGTCTCTACTCTGTTCAAGGTGAAGAATGACAACAGCAGGCCGAACATCTTCATCTCTGATCATTTGAAAGAGGTTATCCAGGAGCTGACCAACTACCGTTACCCGGAAGGTGCTACTGGTGATCGGGCAGAGGTGCCATTGAAGGAGAATGACCACGCTATGGATGGCCTTCGGTATCTGGTTTGGAACAGCAAGGTATTCCATCAGTTGCTTATCAGTCGGTTTAAGATTATTCCGTGGAAGATTCCTACCTAATTTAGCGGTGATTTCAGAGATATTAAATAGATACATCATAAAAAGATCTGAAGGTATTAGAATGATCACAAAAATTTCAATAATTTATATTTATATGAAAAAATTGACATCAATATACAAAATGTGATAAAAAAAGGATGTTAATGGAAATTTTTATCACATTTTGTATAGGGGGGATGAAACTCAATTTATATTTAATCCATAAGTGAAATTAGTTTTTTAGCGAACTCAGTATCTGAGGGGTTAGAAGATAATGCTTCGATGCATTTTATGAACTCTTCTAATTCTTGGGGATTCTCATCAATTGTTGCATGTTGAGAATTTTGAAAGTAGTTTTCTAGCATATATCCGTAGCTAAGTACGTTTCTGGTTTTTTCAGTCGTACCTACAGTAAATGAGGTACTATCTACAAGGATTTGAACTTTACTTGCGTGAGATAACGCTAATTTGAATTTGGTATCCCAATCAACGTTTTGTCTTAATGATGCCGCTAAGGACCTTAAACTTCTTTGAAAATCAACATCAATTCGCTCTTGGTGAAGTTCTAAGTTACTTTTGGTACTTACCAATCCCCATAACGTTAGAATATTGGTAACTACTAATGCCGCAATTAATGTAGAGACAAAGTATTTTCTCTTAATTTGCAATGTAACCTCACCTTTTCGTTTTCTTCTAATTATATATCAAGGAGTGTAAAAAATGTTAAAAAAAGCAAAGGTTGCATTGTCAGCAGCGCTGCTAGCATCTATATTTTATATGGATCCTACAATGGTTTTAGCGAAATCTAATGACAACTTGAGTCAAACGGAAATGAAGAAATTAAAGGAAGTCTTTAAATTCTCTGATCAACACATAGAGGATTTAATAGAGGATGGATTAGTTCAAGATTATTTATCTATAGAAAAACCAGTAGTTAGTAAAAAACAAGAATACTATGAGCTAACCAGTGAGCCAGATGGTGAAGTCGTAGTCGAGCAACTTACCAAAAAAGAGTTTGATATTAAAGTAACTGAAAACCAAGAGGCTAATAAAGAGAAAGAAGAATTTGCTGAATCTGGCTTAATTTCGCCACTAGGACACGATATTGAAGATCGACATGAATATATTACTTTAGAAACATGGTTTATCTATGATGAAGAGAACTGGAATGCCCAAGCATCTGCACGTTTCGAGTTCGCGGATAATAGTTCAACATATGGCTTTACAGCAGCAGACCTTTATGATGATTTTCTTGCTATTGGTGTTAGCCGTAATGCCCGACTAATACCAGGAACTGAAGATTATATTCTGAAATATCGTTTATATGGATTCAATGGTGAATATGATAAGTATGGAAACCCCATTAATGAGTGGTACTATGATAATAAGAAAGATGATAGAGCAGATTTACGGGACGAAGGTGGTTACGCGTTTGAAGTAAAATACCCTAGTTTAAACAATAATAGAAGACAGTATATTAAAAATATTAGGGGCTACATGAAAGTAGATGTTGAACCTGAGAAATCTTCTTGGAATGGAGAGAGATATGATGTATTTAGTCATTACCTTCATACACAGTACAAAATACATTGGTCAGGATCTGTCTCAATTCCTTTAGGTGGAAGCATTGCATTTGAATACGAAGACGATATCCAAAAAATTACTGGACATACATCAGAACGTATAAGTGATTGATGGTAAGTATTACTTTAATCAACAATATTAACTGACACTTCTTGTGGCTGGTTCATTTAATAGCATAACACTTAAAACAAAGAAGACATGTCGGTTTATCGATCATGTCTTCTTTGTTTTAAGTAAAGATGTAATTGGGAGGTGAAAAATATGCAAACGATGCTCTTGGAGCAGTTTTACGAAGAAAACAAAGCCAACAATTCATGGCGTTGGGTGATGGATCTTATCTCCAAGCACAAAGGTCGAAACTACGCTTTGATGCGGCAGTATGTAGACGGTGATCAAGACATTCTCCATAGAGCTGAAGATAAGGGGAAGCCAAATAACAAGATCGTACTCAATTTCGCCCGAAAGATCATCGACTTTGGTACCTCATACATTGCCAGTAACCCTATTCGTTACTCTGCAAATGAAGCTGGTACAGAAGTAGACGAACTCACTAAAAAGCTGCAAACAGTCCTGATGGATAACGATGAGGAAAGCTTATCCTACGACATCATCGAAGACGGTTCGATCGATGGTGAGGTTTTTGAATACTACTACTTTGACGAAGATGGACAGATTTGCATCGCCGAGTTCAAAGCAGATGAATGTATTGCCGTTTACGACACAACGGTTAAAGCAAAACTAATTGCGGTTATTCGTTACTACACGTTAACAGACGCTTCGCGAAATCATAAGACCTTAATTGTCGAGGTGTACGATGAAAATGAAATCACGTACCTGCGACAAGAGGGAGCTGCACTTGTTCTAGATACAAGCTGGGAGAACAACCCGACTCTGCACAAAATCACGGTTCTTGCCAAAGACCAAGACGGGAAAGTCATGCAAAAGTCTGTTGTTCCCTGGACGCACTTTGTGAATCGGCGGCGGAAACATCAAACTAACCGTGATGACGGGATGGTTGAGGGCATGGGTGACCTTGCAGACCTTAAGCCATTGATGGATGCGATTAACAAGGCCGTCACTGGAAAGGTAGATGTGCAAGAGTATTTCAAGAATCCGAAAGTATTGTTTGAGGACCTCGATTTGGATGAGCTCATCCTCTACGATCCAGAAGGGAACCTAATCACGGATGTAGAGAAGAAAAAGGAATATCTGGCTAAGATGTGGGCAACGTCTCAGATTCTTGTTGGTGGTAAGGCGGTGCCGATTACTTGGGATTTGCAGGATCAACACGAAGAAAACACGATCAACCGATTAATCGAATCGCTGCTTGATCAAACCGGAACACCGCATCTACGCCCTGATCAAGTGGGAACAGCTCCGTCCGGAATCGCATTGAAGATCATCTTTTACCATGCAGACATAAAAGCTGGTATGAAAATGCGCCAATATGGTAAGGGATTCCGTAACAGAGTTCGTATTCTTACTGGGATGCTGAATCAGAAATATCGGAAGCAGTGGGATTACCAACTGATTGATGTGAAATTCAGCAAGAACATGCCAGTGAACTTGGTGGAAATGGTTGAAATCGTGACCAAGCTGGTTGGTCAGTTGTCGCATGAGGAAAGGCTGGCGCTGCTGCCGTTTGTAGACGATCCGCGCGCATCGCGTGAAAAACTGTTGGATGAACAGGACGAGGAAACCGAACGTAGATTGAGGATGCTTGATCCTGACGCAATGGAAAGCGACGAGCCGCCAGAAGATGAATCAGCAACTGCAGTTGAAGATCATTCAGATGGTGACGCAGCATGAGCAGAGAAGAACGGTATCAAGAGGAACTAGAAGCGCGCATCTTGAAGCATGGGGCTAAATTAAAAAAGGCATTTACCAAAGCCAATAAGAACATCGTGCAGGAAATCACCAACCTCTATTCTCGTTACACAGAAAGTGGCGAGAGCATGCAATCCCTCGTCCACAATGCAAATAGACTTGAGGGTATCATGGGGATTATCAATAATACCTTAGTAGCACTAGGTTTAGAGGAAGAATCCCAATTAAGATTTGCATGGGGGGAGGAGTACAAAAACAGCATCTTCCATCACTTGTACTTTATCGAAGATGAGTTGAAAATCGGAGTTAATATACCTCAAATAAACGGTGGAATGGTGATGTCTGCAATTGAAACCCGTTGGGCTGGAAGACCGTTTTCAAAGCGAATCCGCACAAGGGTTGATTTATTGTCAGCAGCAATGGAGGATGTGATAACTCAATCAGCTATCCAAGGTTGGGGCATCACACGGACAGCCAAAGAAATTACATTGCGAACGGAAGAGAATTGGTCTAGTGCAGTTAGACTAGCCCGTACAGAATTAAACCGGGCCGCTGCTCAAGGGCAAACGATGGCTTACCAAGCTAATGCTGACATTATAAGCGAAAAAGAGTTTTGTGCGACATTGGATAAGCGGACGTCCTCACAGTGTCGAAAACTTGATGGGAAGCGATACCCATTGGATTACGATACTGCGGAGAACCCTGGACGTGAAAGGGAGCGAATCCCTAATCATCCAAATTGCCGATCGTACTGGAGACCTGTTTTGAAATCAAAAGTTGCAGAGAAGCTGGAGCGCGAACGCGCTTATCGTATTGATAGCGAGAAAGGTTATACCTCAGCACGGACATACAAAGAGTGGGCAGAAGCAAAGGGATTGCCCCAGTAGCATCACGTTGAAATCGTGGTGTTTTTTTATTGCCTGAAAGGAGGCGAGGTCGATGTGATCAGAATTAAGGCGGTTCTGGACAACGGGGAAATGAAAATTGAAGCAGTTGGTCATGCGAATTATGCTGAGCATGGGAAGGACATTGTTTGCGCTGGAATCTCCACTATCATGCAGACTGCGTTGCTGGGGATTCAAGCAATAGCACAGCAATATCCTGAATATGTTTCACTTGAAATTCAAAATGAGGAAGGGGAAGGAAACAAATGAAAAAGCTCCAATCAAATTGGACCTTTAAGATGCAACGATTTAACGATGCTGGTGCTGATGATGGCGGAAACGGAGGTGGCCAGGGTGGTCAGGCAGGGAGTAACGGTGGTGGTGCCGGCGCAGCTGCAGGCGCCAATGGGGGAGGTGGTCAAGCAGCTGCTGGTGTCGATAAAGCAGGGGAAAGTAAACCTGCGGTAGCTTTTTCCTCAAAGGAGGAATACGATACCGCGTTAAAAGGGGCGGTTAGTGATTTCCTCAAAGGCTTGGGCATTGAAAAAGCTGAAGATTTGAAGGGAATCGTTGATTCCCATAAGCAAAAGCAAGAAGCTGAAAAAACAGCGGAGCAGAAGCTCGTAGAACGTGATACCGATTTGAAAACAGCCAACAGCACGATCCAAAGCATGCGTATTGAAAATGCCTTTATCACAGAAGCCATCAAGCAAGGAATTGATGCGGACAAGCTTTCCGACGCTATTCGTCTTGCTGATCTCTCCAAGATTGAAGTGAATGATGCAGGCAAAATCAAAAATATCGAAAAGCATGTCACCGACTTGATTACAGCTAAACCATGGTTAAAAAGCGAAGGTACGACACGGGGCATCACGCCAGCCGCCAAGCTGCCGACCAATCAAAAAAGCACAATCCCAAATATCTCAGACCTGCGTAAAATGCAGCGTATCTAAGGAGGAACCTATCCATGATGAAAAAACAAATGAGCGTATTGCCAGTAATGGCTTTGACCGCAGCCTTTCCTTTTGACATTCAAAAATTTGCAGAAGGGGTTACCCTCAGCACCGAACTAACTGGCTTGATTCCTGAAGAAACTGCAACGGACATCGTCAAGGACGTGGTTCGCGGCTCTGCGATCATGAAGCTTGCAGATTTGGAACCAATGACTACGGCCACAAAGAAGATTCCTGTCCTGCTCGATGGCCCAGGTGCCTACTGGGTCGGTGAAGGTGAACGAATCAAAACATCCAAAGCAACCTGGGCACAAGTAACGCTGCAGGCGAAAAAATTGGGTGTCATTATTCCGATGTCGAAGGAAGCACTCAGTCGCCCGCGTATTGACGTTTTCGAGGAACTGAAGCCTTACATCGCAGAAGCGTTCTACACCAAGTTGGATGCAGCTGCCTTCATCGGTACGGAATCGCCGTTTGCAACCAATATCCTGACTGCGGCGGCCAACTCTGGTAACACCTTTACCCGAGGCTCAGTAGCTGGGCAAAACCTCGCGGATGACGTGAACAGCGTTATGGCATTGATTGAAGCTGATGACCAAGAGCCGCGTGCATTCGCTGCCCACTTTGGTTTGAAATCGTCTCTGCGTGGTCTGAAAAACAGCCAAGGCGATCCGCTCTATCTGACTTCCGTCCGTGAAGGGGTTGCCGAAGATTCCCTGTACGCTTTGCCTATTGAATACTGCCGCAATGGAGCATGGGACAAAACAAAAGCGGATCTTATTGCTGGCGACTACAAAAAGTCCAAGGTCGGCATCCTGCAACAAATCGAATACGAAATCCTGAAAGAGGCTACCTTGCAAAGCGTCAATGCTGCAGATGGTAAGCCTCTTTCTCTTGCAGAACAGGATATGGTTGCGCTGAAAGCTACGTTCCATGTGGCATTCCTGGTAGTCAAGGAAGCCGCGTTTGGTGTCCTGCGTCCAACTGGGTATACACCTTAATTGCTAGAAAGGAGCAAAAACTTATGATGAGACCGAATGATATGCTGACTATCAGCGGTGGCAAAGACAAGAAAAAACAGAAAGTGACGCGGAAGGCTTTCGAAGTCGTTTACGAACCATTGGGATACAAGCTTGAAGACGACCCAGTTGGTGAAACGACAAATAAAGAACCGGTGAAAACCGATGGCGATTCTGACAAGTAGTGAATTAACCGACTTTTACTCTGAATTCGCCTCATGGGAACCGGAACGTCTTGCATCAGTTGTATTACGAGCGAACATATATGTTGAGGGACAGGTGAACGTACCAAATCCTGTCCCTGATGAATTAAAGCTGGCTGTCGCTATGGTGATTAAAGATATGGCCCAAGATCGAAGAGTGAGCAGCACCAAGCAAGGAGATTATCAGGAGTCATTCTCTTATGTGAGCAATGACCCCAAAGTCGAAGGCATCCTTTCGAAGTATCGAAAAAACAGGGGGCAGAAGCTATGGATGATCTAACCGAATATAAGCGGTTGCTGTGCCACTCATTTGCCCTCTTAGACCTTCAGGGGGATGCTGACCCCTTCACCGGTGGAAAAGATCGCTCAGAATGGCTCCCAATTGCTCAGGGAGTGCCTTGCAGGGTGTCAGGTTCCCCAAGCCGTATTCAGCAGCTTACAGGTAGGCAGGCGACCCCCCAAGATTTTCTGATGCACACCCTGTACCCGGGCTTGAAGGCAGGTATGCGGCTAAAGATTGAGCAGCCTGAATTTACAAGCAACCTGTATCAAGTGGGGTTGCCCTATCCGGTATACGGCGCTGAAAGCCTACATCATTACGAAGTAGTGATCACAATGATCGATCCGGACACGGGAGAGGAAACAGAACCCTGATGGCGCAAGTCAACAAAAAAGATTTAGAAAAACTGTATAGACGCTTAAAAAAACGAAGTAAAACTGAAGTTACAGCAGCAATGGAGAACGTGTCTCGGAAAGCTGGCTTTCAGGTGTTAAGGGGTGCTCAAGATCGTGTTCCAGTTGACCAAGGACTATTAAGATCGTCATTGTCCGTAGGTGATCAAAACAACCTATTTAACTTCTCGTTACAAGGTAGTCGAGCAGAAATAACTGTAGGTAGCAACTTGGAGTATGCTCGTTATATTGAGGAAGGGTATACCCAGAAAGCTGGTCAATTCGTACCAGGTTACTGGAGGGGAGACCAGTTCAGGTATGATCCTGCAGCTTATGAAAAATATCTTTCGGAAAAGAGTGCGGGAAATAATCCAAGTTTGTTCGACTATGGAATGGTTTTGACTGGAAAACGCATTCCTGGAGTGCGCTACCTATCAAAATCAAGAGAAGAAGTAGACTCAATCATGGAAGAGTTGGTAAAAGAAGAGCTCGACGATTTGGCAAGGAGGTTGTTCCCCGATGGGTGATGATGTACTGTCTGTAAGGCACTGGCTGTTTTCTTTGACAGGAATCCAAACAGAGAATCTTTCAGTGCCCAAAGACTTCAAACGGCCCACGTGGTTTGTGGAGGAACCATATCGAATCCCAGAACCACGGCGCGCAGATGCGTATCGAGAAAAAGGGACCATGAATTTTGTCCTGATGGCAAAGGATATCAAGCAGCTCACAAGTCTATCTATGGCCGTCAGGCAAAACCTTGCAGATCGTCGCTGGCTTCTCCCACTTTATAACGCTGACAGGCAACAGATAGGGTATCTACGAGAGTGCCGCTTGACGATGAGTAAGCCAGATAACCTCGACCAGTCTTACGAGCTGAAATATACGGTTTATATCCCATATACGCCAACGATTTACGACCCATTGGAAGTAATCCATAGACGTTATGACGAAACGCTGAGGAAAGGAGACAAGCGCTATGGTTCGCAAAACGGAGCAAGACAATAGCCAGTCAAAGCCGGCATATAAAAAAGAACAAATTTTGAAGGTGGCAGAGCAGAAATTCGGGTTAAACCGAACAGAAGCAATTGCTACCTTTTTTGATGCTCCAGAAGAGATAACGGTCGAGCAGGCAGAGCAGCTTGTGAAGAAATTCAAAGAAAGGAAGGTGAAGTAAATGGCAGGACAATTCCAGCCCGGGGAGGATAAAGTTTTATCCGGTGTCTATTCGTTTTTGAAGTCATTCATCAAAGAGCAAACGACAATCGGTAATCGAGGAAAGCTTGCACTGCCAATTGTCGCTGATTGGGGTCCAATCGGTGAGTTTGTCACAGTCCGCTCCAAGCCCTCCGCTGAGAAAATTTTCGGAGCTGCGGAAGAGCTAGATTTGGTTTGGGCTGCTGACCCGTCTCCAACAGAAGTCTTGCTTTACAGGGTCGCTGGCGAGAGTGCATCTGCTGCAAACGTAGTCTTGAAAAATGGGGAGAACGAGGTGCTTCGCATTGAAGCCAAGCACAAGGGTAAGGCGGGCAACAACCTAAAAGTTGTGGTCCAGCCGAGTTTATTGGATGCTTCTCAGACAGAAATAATTATTTATCGAGGGTTTGAACTGGTAGATAGCCGGACTGGAAAGACGGTTGATGAACTGGTAGCTGCTTTTGCAGATAGCGAATTTGTTACATTGAAAAAATTGACGGATACGCTGCCCGATGTCACTGCAGGTGTAAGCCTGACTGGGGGCGACAGCGGAAACAGTATTGAGGCAACTAAATACACGGCTTACCAAAATGCGCTTGCTACTCAAAAAGGTAAGTACAGTGTGTTTACCCTTGGTATTGCTGACCCCGCATTAAATGCCGCTGCGGAAGACTGGACAAAGCAGCAAAATGCACTTGGGAATTACATCAAGTTTGCATTTGGTGGCGATGAAACAAGAGATAAAAACAAACAAAACATCATGAAAGCATCTACTGATGTGAATCACATGGCTGTCGTCAATGTAGGCAGCGGAGCTCGTTGGAAAGACAAAATCTATGCGAGTTCAAAAGTGGCTATTTATATAGCGTCTCTGATGGCATCCTTACCGCTTAATTACACGATGGCATTGTACATTACCCCATTTGAATCCTTAACGAATGAGTGGGACCCAGATACAGATTTAATCGAAATGGTTCAAGCTGGCGTGCTGATGCTGAACATGGATAACAGACAGGTAATCATCCAGGAGCCTGTAAACACCTTGACCATTCCAGGTCCAGATCAGTCTAAGGACTTTGGGAAAATTCGGGTGGCGGATACCTTCCATACTATCCTCTACGCAGAAGAAAAGGCAGGAAAGGACTGGATTCGACAGCAGCCAAACAGTAATAGTCCTGCCCGTCGTGCAGCCTTTTGTCAAATGATGAAGCGAGATGTTTTGAGACCACTAGCCACGCTTGAAGTCATTGCGAACGATTACGAGTTTATAGAAGATCCAGAGTATCACGGGGATGACCCCATTTACACACCAGCTCGCAATGCAGGCCATTTCATTGCTGGCTTCCGCCATCAGGATGCACTCGAAAAAATTTATATCTACAACAAAGCGAAATGAGGTGATTCAGCATGGCAGAAACGTTTTCTGGTACACATGGGCATTTTTATAATCAGAACGGGAAAGAGCTCCCTGAATGCACTGGTTTTGAGCTTAACGAGGAATTTGAGAAGGGCGAAAGTAAAAGGGCAGGACGGCTACGTAAAAGCCATCGTGTCCTGGCCTCTTCTGTCAGCATGACCGCAACGTTTGAGCGTACAGCTGATATTCAGGAAATCATTAAGGAAATTGCAGCAAGCCCTGAAAAGAAAGTGAACTTCATCGGGGAACTGGATGATCCAGTTGCCGGGAAGTATAGGGTTGCGGTAACTGGGTTTTCTCCAGACTCCTTGGCATTGGCGAAATGGAGTCATGGCGAACTGGATGAGGATACCAGTTTGGAAGGTACGGTTGACGATTACGAATTTATTTAGAATAAGCCGGGGCTACCCACAAGGAGGAAGCTAGAATGAGTCAGTTTTTGACGATGGAAGATTTTCTGAGCATGGACGTAAACGAGCAAGTAAAGTCTGAATGGGATTGGAAAAGGAAGAGTGCAAAGTTGCCGATTCGTTCCGTCTCAGGTGAAGTATATTTCAAGGCTAGGAAAGCGGCGCTAAAAGTCTCTGTAACAGGTAAAAAGAGCAAAGCAGAACGGAAAGTAGAATTTGATGATTTGCGCCAAAAAGCTGAAATCATCATTGCGGGTATTGATACCGATCGTACCGATTTTAAAATTGATTCGCCGCAAGTGCTCGCCAAATTCAATAAAATTGCAGCCGTTGATGTTGTGCCATGCATTTTCAGCCCTAACGAAATTGATTCGTTATTTGAAGCCATTTCCGAAATCAGCGACTTTGTTGATGATGAGGAGGGCGAGGAAGAAGTAAAAAACTCATAAAAGAGAGCCCCGAGCTGGCTCTCTTTTCTTATATTTGGCAAGAGAAAAACAAGCTCCCCTCAGAAATCTTATGTCTTTCAGAACGTGAAAAACAGTTTGTCATGGTTTCTACAGCGATGGAGATTGAACGTAAGGTGGAGCAAGCGAAGAAGATGGAACGAAATAAAGGTAGGCGTGCAAAAGGAAGGAGGAGATAGCGGATGGCTTTGACAACCACCTTAGAGTTTCAGGATAAAATGACTCGACAGCTAACCAATCTCCTTCGAGGTATGCGAGGTCTGCTGAATGGCTTAGATGATGTAGAAGATGCAGCCGGCGGTGTAGAAGATGCCTTTGATGATCTATTTGATGATTTTGACATTAGGCCAATCGAAGATTTGGATAATGCGCTCAGTGAGGCTGAACGGGAGGCTGAAAGACTCAGGCGGGAAATGGACGAGGTGGAACGTGCCGAAGGGGATATTGATACTCGGGAAATTTCACGATTAGAACGTGCCTTACGAGATGCTGCGAGGGCTGGTGACGAGACTGCCGAGTCTTTGGAGCATGTTGACGCTGTAGCAGGCCATTTAGAAGAAATTGGGGGGCTGGCAACTGCTGGTGGTGCAGCGATTACTGCCGGGTTATCAGTTGCAGCCGTGTCTGCCCATTCTATGGATCAGGCTCTCGGTATATTACAGGCAAATGTCGGGGCAACTGATAAACAGATGGAGACCATGTCGGAGACAGTAAAGGGTCTCTACGCTACCGGTCTTGTTGAGGCGCCTTTAGAAGCTGCTGAATCGTACGGCAAACTAAGGCAGCTTCTTGAGGGGACAGATGAGGAAATCGGAAAGGTTGCTGAAGGAGCTCTTGCACTTGAAAAGGCATCGTTTGGAAAACTTGATCAAGACGGAATTGCTAAAGCTCTCGACATGATGCAGGGCCAATGGGCTACCGATCCAATAAAAGGATTGGATATGATTGGTGCTGTCTATACACGGGTCGGCGACAAGGCAGACGACTTACTTGATACTATTTGGGAGTATTCACCGCAGTTTAAAGAGGCTGGGATTAGCGCCGAGCGGATGATGGGTATGTTTGCGGCAGGAGCGGACAAGGCGTTTAATTTTGACAAGCTGGGTGATGCATTCAAAGAAGGCTTTGGTATCCGTTTGAACAAGGCTCTCGATGAAAATGCCTTGGGTTCACTCGAGGAAATCTTTGGGGAAAAGAAATTGTTCGACATGCTTGATCAAATCAAAGCAGGTGGGAAAGAAGCAGAAAATGCTATCCTTGCCATCACAGCTGGTATAGCGTCCATTAAGGATCAGAAGATACAAGATGATGTTTTAGGAAATGTCTTCGGTACTCAATATGAAGATGTTGGTCGTGAGGCGCTAATGACTATGCTAAATGCTGGACCACTCGAAGATTTCGCAGGAAAAACCACTGAAATCATTGGTCAAGTTAAGAACGAGTGGCTGGCCATGTCAAATGAAATGCAGCTGGCGGTTGAACCAATTGGAGACTCCGTTTTGGAGGTAGCCAAACCAATAGTTAGCTTTCTCGCTTCTATAGCAAAAGGAATTGGTAATTTTACAAAAGAGCATCCGTTTATTACTAAAGTTGCGGTTTCCTTTATGATGATTGTTTCAGTACTTGCCATGATAATTGGGCCTCTAATTCTTCTTGCTGGACTTTGGACGCCAATAACTACTGGACTTCGAGTAGCGTCTCTTGCAATGAGTGGATTTGGGTTGTCATCACTAGCAGCTCTCTGGCCTGTTCTATTAATTATAGCGGCTGTAATTGCTTTGATAGCGGTGGGGTGGTGGCTATATGATAACTGGGATATGGTCAGTGAAGCATTAGTACAAGGGTGGAACTGGGTCAAAGAGATGGCTATCGCTGCATGGGATGGCCTTAGTGCATACATTGAAATGCTGTTTAACTTCTGGAAAGGAATTTTCACAGCATTCATCCAGTTCATAACTGGTGATTGGTCAGGGGCATGGGATACCATCAAGGAAACGTTCTTCAATACCTTTACGACAATAGATGGATGGTTTGATGGTTGGATCAGTGGGTTGTTCGACAGCGGTAAAAAAATTATCACAACCATCGTTGACGGGATTTTATCTGTAAAGGACGAAATCGCGGAAGCACTCGCAAGTGCATTCGAATGGGCAGATCAATTTTTGCCACATTCTGATGCCGACTTGGGACCGTTTTCTCGTCTGACTGATAGTGGTATGGCAATTCCTGAAACAATGGCGATCGGAGTAGAGGCAGCGGACGATTCACTGACCGCAGCTTTGGACAGTACTTTCAGCAAAATGCCAAGTTATACCCCTTCTCTGTCGAACTTAGGTACTGGTACGGCTCAGTCATTCACAGATGGTGCTACATCAAGTGAAACTCGGGTAGAACTACAACAAACAATTCAGGTGATTGTTCAGGGCGGAAACGTCAGTGAACCTGGAGAATTGGAAAAGCTCGCAGAAAAAATTGCGGAAATAGTTGCAGAAAAAACAGGGCATATATTTGCGGGAACTGGAACAGTTGTTCTTGAGTAGAAGGTAAAGTCTTCCTGAGAATCGAATACATCTTCTTTGAAGGAGGTGTATTGATGTGGGTATCTTTGGTGGAAAAAAAGATTCGAATTCAAAAGTTGATATGCTCGTGATAACATCTGATAAGCTGAACCGAGACTATGAGCCAATGGGGACTGTTTCGGTTGCATCAGCAAAAATATCAAGTGATATGGATATTTTTATTAATATGCTTGCGGAGAAGGCTAAAGAGCAAGGCGCAGATGCGGTTATCTGTTTCAGATATCAGTATAGTGGCGCTGTACATATCGCGTACGGCACCGCAGTGAAATACAAGTAAATTGGAAGGCGCTCTACAAATGTAGGGCGTCTTTTTAATTGGAGGTAGGGAGATGAAATTCAAGCATCTGGAGTTCTGGTTAACCTGGAACAATAACGCGGAAAAGCTTCGTCTGCCTGTCATCCCGCCGAAAATAGCAGTCAAGATCGGACACAGCTACATCGACATTGAGCTCGTCGCAATTGGGGAAGCGACCATCATCGGGGAATCAACATTGGAAGAGTATTCTTTTTCAACCAGATGGCCAGAGTCATATGATCCGGGGGATTGTGACTATGATGGGTTCCCTTCTCCTGAAGAATTTAAGGATACCCTTATACGTTGGAAAAACTCAGGTTACCCCATTCGATTCACGGTAACAGGAAGTGAAATCAATGTCCCAGTGACGATACGAGATTTTAGCTACGATTGGGACGGGTTTGATCTGGAGTTCACTTTGGCATTGAAAGAGTATAGGTTCGTTACGGTTGAGAGCACTGATGTAAATATTCCTTTCCAAACAACGGCGAAAGGAAAACGACCAGATACACGAAAAGCCAAAGTGTCAGCAACCAAGAAAAAAAGCGGAAAAGAATCCTTAGTCGACAAGTACAATTCACGATGACAGAGCAGGAAGGAGGGGGCAAATGCTTCCGAAATATCATTATGAGGTTCGATTCCAAAAGCCTGGTAAAAAAGCGCTTCGCCTCCCCTTTACAGAAGCGACTTGGTCCGGAAGTCGGCAGGAAGCAAAACGAACCCTAGCAGTTAAGACAAACAATGGTCGAGATCGTTTCTGGCCAAATGTGAATGTGGAGGAGGGTGACCTTCTGGAGTTGATTTCCTATTTCTCAGGCTCTCCACGTTCCCTGTTTACCGGTATGGTAGTGGATTTGGGGAAGTCGGCAAAGGGAGACGTTAATCCTGTCGCATATGACTTCGGCTTTTATTTACTCAATAACGATGTAGCTGTGGTGTTTACAGGGGGACCTGCCGATCAGCT
The DNA here is from genome assembly GCF_046535075.1 of Brevibacillus sp. SIMBA_040. Lineage (NCBI taxonomy): Bacteria > Bacillati > Bacillota > Bacilli > Caryophanales > Paenibacillaceae > Brevibacillus > Brevibacillus sp. SIMBA_040. The sequence continues at coordinate 229,227 of NZ_JAWRXI010000009.1, read as the reverse complement.
CCTAAATGTAATTTTTGCGCAGCATGGTATTCCTGTGGGCGGTATCGGAGCAATGCCCGCCGTGGAAAAACAGGTCATTCGGGGGAAAAGCGTATGGGATGCAGTCGTGGACGTCCTTAATCAAGTATACCGTGCCACTGGTGATCGTTACTGGTGCTGGATCGATCAGGGAAAGGTGTATGTTGGAACGCAGCGCGGACAAATAAGACAATGGAAAATACAGCAAGGCAGCAATCTATTAAATGCGGAGCGCAAGCGATCCATTGCAGATATGCGAACGGTTGTAAGAGTCATCGGGAGCGATAGCGACTACCTCTCTGTTTTGCATGATGAAGTTGACGCAACCAACGCCAAACGATATGGCCATCTTGTTAAAGTGATTGAAATACAAGACGAAGATCGGGGAAACAAAATTTCGATTGCTAAGCAAGAGCTGCAGAACCTCAGCCGGGTAAAGGAACAAGCTGCTGTTACTTCTTTAGGAATTGATGATGTGATTGCCGGTACCACGATTGGTGTTTATGAGGAGATTACCGCGCTGCAAGGGACATTTACTGTTTTTGGCGACAGCCACACGATTCGCCCTGGTTACCATGAAATGAAGCTCGATTTACAGATGGAGGTGAGTGGGAAATGAACGGATTTCAAAAGCTTGCTCATACTCTATCAGGCATGGATCAAAAGCAAGGCCAGAATGGTGCAAAGCCACCTCAGAAAGATATTCGAATTGAGTTGGCAACTGTCATAAAGCCCCAGCCAGATTTGAAAATCTTGATCGATGGAATGGCTGAACCAATCGGTAAGGAGTTTCTTACGATTGCAGAGCATTTGGCGAGGCATAAGCGGATTGTCACCATTACTCACCAAGAGAAAGCTGAACGGGATCTGGGTGACATGAAGAAGGAGGACTATTTGGATACCGATGATCTAGCAGCTCCATACACATCGTTCAAACACAATTACTTGGAGCAGCAATTCGAGGATGTCCTCAAGAAAGATGACAAGATACTCGTCCTATCCGTAGGCTCAGCCTATTACATCATTGATCGGGTGGTGAGCCCATGAGTATCTTTCCAGATTTCCAGTTGGAAGATGAGAGTCCTGAACTGGAGCAACGCTCCATCCCCAACGTTCTTCGAACGTATAAGTACGACTTTGAAGCTGGTCAGTTTGTAGTTCGGCCTGATGGAAAGTCGGTGATGATTGTGGGCGAAGAGGCATTACTTCAAAATGCAACAAAGGCTCTCCTTACAGATCGCTATACTTTCGCAATCTACTCTTCAGATTATGGGCATGAACTAAAGGCGTTAATCAGAAGCGATGGAACACGGGAGTGGAAACAAGCGGAAGCTAAGCGCTTGGTGTGCGAGGCTTTGGAATATTTGTACGGGATAGAACGATGTGAAAAATTCTCTTTTCAGTGGGAAAGCAACATTTTGAAAATCTACTTTTTAATCATCACTGAAGAAGGGGTGTTGGAGATGGTGATTGATGTTTGAAACGGATTTAAGCTTTCTAGAAGGTTCGACCTTCCAACAGATATTATACGAGATGCTTCTCACTGTTGCCGAAGACTTAGACAGAAGCGAAGGCTCGATTATATACGATGCTCTTGCTCCGATTGCAAAAGCGCTTTTTAAGCATCAAACGGAACGCGGCAAGATTATCGAACAGGCATTTGCTGTAACTGCAACGAGGAAATATCTAGAGCTCATGGCAATAGATTACGGGTTAGCTCTGGATAAAAACGAGCCTACGGAGGATTTACGCAACCGGGTGTTGCGCCATAAACGGAATCCAGAACGCGGCGGAGCATTAGAAGATTATGAGCGATGGGCATTCTCAATACCTGGTGTGAACTACGCAAGAGGACTTAACTTGATACGAGGGATCGGCACTGTTGACTTGGTAGTCGGCGGTACGATCCCTAATTTATTGGAGACAGTTAGGGCAATAATTGATCGTCGTAAGACTCCTGGCCTTGATATAGTTGTTCGCCCTGTTAGTAAACAAGCTGTACCCATTGAAGTTGCTGTCACCGGGTTGGATAAAGAAAAAGCTCGACAAACAATATTGGCTTATACGAGTTCCATTGGTGTTGGTGGGACTTTATTCCTTGCTCAGATTTTTGCTGCGTTGGTTGGTGCCGGCGCAACAGACGCTCAGATTATTTTACCGACATCCAGTATTACACTTCGGCAAGATGCACAAATTGATCCGGTGGTGACGATTACATGAGCGAAGAGCAAAGGAATGCACTAATGGAGGAATTGCCTAGTTACTATAAAAAAAGCCGGCACATGCGAGCGATTATGAATGCAGCATCGGACTATCTACCAGTGGATAGCGACATCTGGAAAGCATTTTTCATTCATCTCATGTATGAGCCTTCATTGGAACTTTGGAGGCGCGAGCTTGATGCTGATGACGATGAGGATCTACTTGCAAAGTTGAGGGCAACTAATGGCAGAATGACGGTTGAATCTATTCTTGGACAAGGATTCGGATTACAAGAATCCTATCGCCTCATGCCGGAGGATGGTGTTGATCTTTCCGAATTTGGTGTATTGGCCGACGGCTGGGAGTTTGGACCTCTTACCTCTGTTATTTTCGCGACACCTGAAACCGTGGGAGTCGCACGCGGAATCGTAAAACTAATGGGGCTTGCAGGATTCCGTTATCTCTTCGGTGTCAGGGTCGCAGCATACCTCAAAGCGAAACAAGGGAAGACCATTACCAAACAGACCCGATTTTTCACAACGAGTAACTACAAAGAAAGAGACAACGAAGAAGCCAGCGGTCGTAAAATGGACTCGGCTGTCGCTAGATCGCAGTATTTCTCGTCGATTTGTGACGGACAGCGTAAAGCTTTCTGGACGCCAAATATAACGTTTCTGGATGACCTAACATTCGTGGACAAACTATTGGTCGTCCAGCGATCAAAAATCACAGTAATGCCGTAGGGGGTGCATGGAATGGGTATTAAATCATCTGACGTGGTAGGATTGCGGACCTTCCACGCCTACAATTTTTTACACAACGGGAGCATTTTCGTTGGTGCTGGGAAGAACACGCCTTGGACTGGTACACCTGAAGTGGTTCCAGAGCCAGCGTACAACGGGACAATCGAAAAGTTGGTCGCATTGAAACGTGCGGATCAAGTCAGGTATGCATTACCTGATCCGCTGGGAGACATTGAGATCACGATAGGGCAGAAATACCGCCTTGTTGATGAAGTAGAAGCAATCGCTAATAACTGTCGTTGGGTTTATGTACAGGCATGGTTTAAATACGATCAATTTCCAATCACGACGTACCGACAAACGGGCGTATTCACTAGCGTAAAGCTAAAGACGGGGATTCCAGTAAACAAGGATGTGCTGCTGCCCGCCGATGTTGAAAGTTACGGATTTTTCATCAACCTTTCGAACCTTGACCCGGTTGCTAGGGACAAGCAATCCAAGGAAAGCATTGAATACATTATTGAATTATAGGAGGGCGAGCCATGACGCATTACAATCGTTTCAATCCCGCGGACAAGTGGGTTTCTGTCGATATTAACGGTGGAAAACGAATCCAAAGCGCGGAACTGAACGAAATACAATCAATTGCGCTTCATCGGGACAAGCAAATTGGCGACATCATTTTCGGTTCAGGCCACGTTATCGAGGGCGGAGAGTTGTATATCAATGCTCAAAAAACGCAACTGCGGATCAGTCCTGCTCGCGTCTATCTGGACGGGATCGTCCACGACATCCCTGACACGACTCTGCAAATCACAGGGAAGGGAGAAGAAGACATCGGGTTAAAAGTGGCCATGACGGTAATCACATATGAAGATGACCCGAAACTTTTAGATCCTGCTGTCAGCCACTCTAATTTTGGGATGCCAGGAGCAGACAGAACGGTTTCACACCCCAGCTGGTACATTAACGACCCAGCAGCTACGACCATGTACCGCCTGATAGACGGGCAATTGGTAACGGCAAGGGTTCCTCCTGAATTGGAAGGCTTCACGCCTGTATTGGCGCGACGAACATACGATCAATCAGGGTCGTTTCTTGTGTCTGGAATGGATGGGTTTATCGAACCGAAAAACTCCTTGAGCGTGAATCTTGTCGTTGACGCAGGGAAAGCGTATGTACTCGGCTATGAATTATCCCGACTCGTTCCGACAAGGATTGAGATTCCAAAAGCCTTGGACTATAGAACCGTCATCAACGAAACGAAGACGTACACGACTGGAACAAACCTCTACACACTGAACTCGAAGCCAGTCAAAGAGATCACGCAAGTCACAGCGACAGTCGAGCGCACGGACACGATCACGCGCGGGAATATTGGCGGAACGTCTGACACCCTGCCGAATACACCTGTCGTCAATATCGTGGAAGTGAAGCAAGGCGGAACCACATATGTGAAGGGTGTTGACTTCCAACAGGTGGGCGATTCGGTCGACTGGTCACTCGCAGGAGCAGAGCCAGCAGGCGGGACGTCTTACACAGTCAAATACCAATACACGAAAGTAATGGTGCAAGGAACGGACTACAACAAGAGCGCCGACCGAGTCTATTTCCTTACTACTGGCGACAAACCAGTCAACGGGTCAACATTCCAGACGACCTACGACTTTTACTTGGCACGTAAAGACGTCTATTACATCGACGCCAAGAACGAAATCAAAGTCATCCAAGGACAACCAGCGGTTACAGCTTTCGCACCGACCTCACCACCTGACGTTTTGGAATTGGGCGAATTGTACTTGCCGCCAAACAGCAATCAGGTCGTCGTCACAAACCGCAAGCCGAAGCGCCTGACCATGCTGGAATTGCGGTCGCTGCTGGAGCGCCTGGAACGCGCCGAGTACAACCAAGCGATTGCCAGCCTCGATACGGCAGCGCAGCTTTCCGACCCGTCCTTGACCAAGAAGGGGATCTTCACCGACAACTTTACGAATTTCGAGCGCACAGACATCGGACATCCTGATTTTGACGCCATGCTGAACCCAGCCGAAAACGTGCTGCAACTGCCGATTGACGGGGATTTTTACGACCTACAAATCGACACGTCAGGTACAACGGCAAAGGTACATGAAAGATTGGTCACGTCGCAGTATGCCGAAGAAGTCCTGATCGACCAGTCCTTCACTACGCAAACAATGAACCTGAACCCATACATGGTATTCGGTAACATCGCGACGATCCGTCTAACGCCGTCGAGCGACACATGGATCGAACAGCAGACTATTACGAAAAAGGTTTGGGGATGGTGGGACGACTGGCGCAAAGTTGGGTCGACCAAGACCACGACGTCGATCCTGCTGGACGAGGCTATCCCATACATTCGACAACGCGAAGTCATCGTCTACGGCGAAGCGTTCGAGCCAATGAGCAATAATATCAAGGCAGAATTTGACGGCGTCCCTGTCACGTTGACGCCGCTAGGAACTACGGTCGCAGGAACAGCGCCGGGAACAATCAGGGCGGACGGACTGGGCAAATTCCAATGCTCGTTTATGATTCCGCCGAACATTCGCAGCGGAACCCGTGAAGTGTATTTCTATAACGAAGTGTAAGGGATGGGCAGACAATGGCAAAACAGAACGAGGCAAAAGCATCATACGTCGGTGTAGGTCGTAAACAAGTCATTGAATCGACGTTTTGGGAGATCCCGTCATGGCGTCTATATGACCCGTTGGCGCAAACTTTTATGCTGACGGAAGAACGGTACATCACTGGTCTTGACTTGTTTTTCGGACAAAAAGACCCGAACGCCGACGTTACGGTTCAAATTCGCGGGGTAGCCAATGGATACCCTTCTATGACGATCCTGTCGTCGACGGTGCTTAAATCTAGCGCCATTAGTGTGTCGGCAAACGGGACAGTTGCAACGCGAGTCAAATTCCCCGACCCGATCCTTTTGCAAGCTAACGTCGAATATGCAATCGTATTGCTGACACCATCGTCCAACTATCGGGCGCACGTCGCGAAAATGGGCGAAAAGGATCTTTACACACAGAAAGTCGTCGCAAAACAGCCGTATGACATCGGCTTGCTTTTTTCGTCTTCCAACGCGTCGGCATGGACAGCACATCAAGACATGGATCTCAAATTCAGGCTGATCGGCGCGAAATTCGTGCAATCAACCTATTATTTGAAATTCAAAAAAATGTCAGTTGATCGCGCGGCGCAAATGGTGATTGCGGTTTCTCAAATCGTGCCAAAGAATGCGGAAATCCAGTGGCAATACTCGCCGAATAACGCAAGTTGGTACGCTCTTGACGACGTCAGCGTGACGGCGTTCAACCAGACAGCGAACGACATTTATGTGCGTGCCATGTTCAAGTCGAAAGGCTCTTCTGCTGTCGTGCAAGCTGCGGTCGGGGCGTTCCCGTTGGCGTACAAAGACAGAGGGACGTATGTCAGCCGCGAAATCACATCGGCAACGAATTTCACCACGATCACGGCATATGTCGAACTGAATACGCCGTCAGGCACGAACCAAATCGTCGAATACTCGCTAAACGGCACGGACTGGATAGGTTTCGGGTCAGCCGTTTCAAGCGTTCAAATCGACCAAGACTTTATGCAATTGAAATTCTCGGCAAACGTATCTGCATCGGGGAAAGCGCGTGTCCGAATCAGACAGTTGTCGTCGTCTCGGTTGATTACACCAAGGGCGCGAAATCTGATGGTACATTTGACGTAATCCAACGATGAAAGGGGGAAGGATCGAACATGTCAACCAACACTGAACGTATTGTCCTCGATCCTTCCGCACCTGATTCGCTTCAAAAGGGTGCGGAAAAACTCAACAGGTCATTCGATTATTACGACCAAAAAATTGCGGCGTTAGAAGAGGATGCAACTAGCAATTCGACTGCAATAGAAGCGGTCGAATCGCTGATGAATACAGTCGTTTTCCCCGTTCAGAACAACCAAGAGTCGCGTATTCATGAATTGGAAAGTTGGCGCCTGGAACAAGACGAAATCGTCATCGGGATGAAGGCGGATATTTCGTCCGCCAAAAGAGGAATTGTCGACCTAGAAGACGACACAACACCTCTTTTCCCTGTTCGTTCAGGCAAAGACGAGAACGGCATTTTCACCGTTATCGACATGAATAGACTGAATGGGACGCTGCACACAAAAAGCGAGTTGATCAACAAAAACAGCGACGGGCAGTATTATGGGCGGCGAGTTCGGCGCTACGCAAAAGACGGCACGACGTTAATCAGGGAAGACTACTTGACGTTGTTCTATGATCTCGACGGCGATCTTGTAGAAGAAGTGAACGGGGAGTGATCTTATGAGAAACATCCACGAACTGCACGGACTGATCGGGGGTAAGTCAGAGAGTGCCGATGACATTATCGTCCGACAAAAAGCGACGGGGGACATCATAAAGGGCGACCCCGTCGCCCTCCATTTTTGGACAGCGAAAACAGCAATTGAAAAATCGTACAAACCACTGACGGAGACGTACCCGTCCAGAACCAACACCGGGAGCGTGAAGATGATTTCGGTGCTAGATAGCCAGCAAGGGAGAGATGTTCAAATCCTTGTGTGGTACGACACGGCAACGTCACTTGTAGCTATGATGGCGATTAAGTACGACATGGAAGGCAACAAACGAGAAAGTCAGAAGTACACCCTGTCGGGGTGGAATTCATGGAACTCGATCAACGATATTGTTTATATGCAAAGATCGAATGAAGCCATTTTCGTTGGGGCAAAAGGAACCAATATCGCTGCTGTACACATCACCGTAAACAGCGTCGACATGACGCTTTCGTTCGTGGAAACAGTTAGCACGATTTCAATAACAGGGTTTTCTTATGGATACCTCTACAACCAATCGCAAACAAACAATTGCTACTTTTTGCGGAATAGCAGCGGGTATGCTGTTGTTTATGCCATTACCGTAACGAACAAGGTGTTCTCTTTTTCGACAGCGCCATATACAGCAAGCACGGCATCTACGAATTTCATGTACGCTAGGATAGCAAGCGGCTCAGGAAACCTCCTTTTCATGCTTCCTACGGATACGACAACGACTGTATTCGGGGGACTCTCGATCAGCGGAACCACGTCGCCTACAATAACGTTCCGAGGGGTTAAATCAGTCACCATGACGTCGTCGCTAACATGTTTCGGGATCGTGTCAATCCCGAGACAGACGGCAGATAATGGGATATACAGATTTTTGTGTTTTGGAAAATCAGCACCAAACGAATACAGGCTGTTCGAGGTTGACTGGGACGCTAACGCGAATATCACAGTCCCAGCAATGGCGGACGCACGCATTTTAACAAATATCATGGGGGAGGGTGACGCCCTTTTCGGCGAACTAATACCACTCGAACCCGGAATCACTTCTTTCAGTACACATGCGGTTGTTGTTTTGTACACAGCGACAGCGTGGGTGTATGCCTTGTACGACACGCAAAACAAGAACCCCGCGCCAATATCGAAGCATGTAGTAAAAAGCAACGCGACCGTTAATGCAAGAGGGAACCCGCAAGTAGATAACGGAAAAGGTTATCAAAACCAGTATGATTTCGCGAAACGGATCGTCGATATGGTTGGATATTCGCCTTACACAGCATTTTCCTTTGTCCAAATGGGCATCAACAATGACCGCGATTTTATCGACGGAACCATTATCAATAACGATCCAAAATTCATGGGAATCGCACTGGAAAACGCTGGAAACAATGAATATTTGCGCGTTCAAGTGCGGGGGATTGTGAAGGGGTTGTCGAACCTCGTGCCGGGGTCAAAGTATTACGTTGATAAAAACGGCAAATTGACAAGAAAAAAGACAAGGAAGAAAGTAGGCGTTGCAATTTCCGCGACGGAACTCTTAATGCCTCGCAAATACATGGACGAGGGAGGAATAGTGTAAATGCAAACGATTAAACGAACATACCCAATCAGCGGAGCAACGAAGGCAGGTCTAATTTCGTATTTGCAGCCCGACGGTACGGTTTCGACCAAGGCATGCAACACGATCAACCAAGGCAATAAGAAGCTGACAGACAGCTTGATTCGTTCCTTTACGGCTGGCGGGTATCATAAATATCAATTAGTGCCAATGGGCATTGGTTTTATGCACCTAACGGTCTATAGTGGCTCGATTAATTACCAGCCCTTTCTTGTTAGTGGGGACGCTTTGGTTCCGGGTACAGTAACGGTTTTATCTGATCTTGGCACGAATATCACGCATTTCTATGTCTTGAAGTATCCGAGCGAAGATAGAATCCTAATTGTCTATGGTTTTTGTGACGGGACATCAACGAACTTTATCCGATGCCAACCGTATTCCGTCGACAAGGTATCGGGAGCCTTGACCGCCATCGGGACGTTTACAAATATCGTCAATGCGGTTGCGGTGAAATTCCCGCGATTTGAAAGTATCCTGAGCGGTGACGCGGTTTACATTACGTACCTTAATGGGGTCGTAGACAATAAAGCGGTCGTCCTGTATAAGACTGACCAACTAGGCGGCGTTGCGACTGGGTCAACCACTACCATTATTGCATCCGTATACGGCGCAGCAATCCAAGGGGTCGGCGCAATTTGCAAATTGAGCGAGACAAGCATTTTCCACATAATGAGGTCAGAAGTAGCGTCAAACCCCAAAACATGGAGAACCTTTGTGGCTACCATCAACACGACAACGAAGGGCGTTACGATTGCTTCTTCATCACTCACAAACGACGCGATCCAGACGGACGGGACTGCCGTGGAGGTTGCACTCGTCGGACAACACAGGGTCGCAATTCTGTATCACAAGAAACATAAAGGTATACACAAAAATATGATCACGCTGGTCGACACCCAATACACACCACATGCTTTCTACCAACCAGTAGAGGTCGAAAACGTATTGGGAAGGTTTGAGAAAAACCCGTTCAACGAACCGTGCGAACTGGTCTTTGATATCAACGCAGGGCAGAACAACCCGATAGTCGTTCGATTGGGAACGGATAAGATTGCGTTCGTAGGGCGGTACTCGCTTACCTACAGGGGAAGCATCGGGACGTCAACCGCCAGATTTGGGGTTGCTCTTGTCGTGGAGTTAGCGCCAGAAAGGGACGGGTTGATCATAAGTGAGCCATTCATCGTTTTTGACAGCATTCTTGGGAGTATTACCTCGGGAAGTATAATCGACATCGCGCAGGCGGCTGACGGGAGTTTTTTAATGGGGGCATATGCGTCAAGCACGTATATGCAGGTTGCCAAATTCGATGCGAGTATGTTCGTGGAAGGATACCCTATCGGAATTATGCAACAAGACGGAACGACAGTCCTGAAAGGGAAGGTAAAGACGGATGATTTCAACGGGGTCCCCATGTACGCTGGGTATTTTCAGTATTTGAACCCATCGAATAACACCTCTAACGTAGATAGATATTCGGCGCGATCCGCTAATTATACAGGTGCGCAAATCGGGGAAGCACTTGCGTATCAAGATCAAAACTGGTTTTATATGAACGAATACATCGGGTACGAAAAATAGGGAGGAATCAAAGGTATGTACATTATTTTCCAGAAAGACACAGGTATCATTGTTGATAAAACGCACAAGGCGAGTCGCGACGAACAAGGGATCGTTTCAGACAACACGATCTACGTCGACACTGAGGGAACCCTCGATTTCCGCGAAATGGATGAAGCCAAAATCCCAGCCGATCTCGTCGGTCACAAATATTTGTACGTAGCAGGCGGGGTGGATGGGGAAGACGTCATCGTTCCTAACCCTGATTACGTCGAATACAAGTCACCGGAACAAAGAATTGTAGAAATGGAAGCGCGTCAGGCTGCGACGGAAGAAGCTGTCCTGCAATTAATCCTTTCCCAGCCGTCCGCTGTCTAATAGAATGGTTGTCCAAGTTTGAATGGTTACATCTATATAGAGGGAGGTGAATAAAATGTATGCTTTTCTGCTTAATATGTGGGTCATGCGCAGGGTGACAGACGTTCAGCTTCAAACATGTCTGGCAAAGAAACAACTCACCCAAGACGAATACGACATGATTATTGTAACACCGCAAAAGTAGAAACGCCTTTCCAAAATGGAGGGCGTTTTTTTGTGGGGCTGATGATGTGGCTCCTCTTTCTATAACAACAAGTCCGACAGCAAGCTCCGTGCCTAGCGGGGCTATTTATTTGCCCCAAGGGGGTGAGAGGAAGATGAGCTGATGAAGTTTCTACAAAGCTTAGAGAATGTAGCAACACCTGCCAATGGCTGGGCAGCAACAGTAGGTGCGATACTGTCGACCCTATTTCAATATTTTTATGGCATTGATGCCAATCGTGTAGAGATTATTGGAGTTTTACTTTTTACAATCGGGCTTGATTGGATGACAGGTGTAGCTGCAGCTAAAAAAGATGACTCATATTCATCAGAATATGGTCTATCCCGAATTCCCCGAACTTTGTTTCTTATCGCATTACCTGCCTTAGCTAACCAGCTAGATAAAGTTATGGGCACACCGGGATTTTTATTTTATGGAGTGACTTTCGGTTTGCTCTACCATACTTGGAACAGCCTAACGGCGAATGCATATCGAGCTGGATGGCCAATTCCAAAATCAATCGTTAATTTGGTTGGTTCAGAAATAAAGGCTAAGGCAGAGCGAGCTACGCGAAAGGAGAGTAAGTAAATCATGCAAATCGTAGAAATGCTTCTTAACAATACAAGAGCACGACCTGGCACGAAGATTACGCCAAAGGGTGTAGTCATCCACTGGACTGCGAACGAACGTAAAGGCGCTGATGCCGTTGCAAACCGCAATTTCTTCAATAACCCAACAACAGAACCCAGCGCGCACTATTGTGTCGATGACAAGCAGATCGTACGCTGTCTGCCAGAGGATGAAATGGGCTACCACGTTGGTGCAAAAACGTACAAGCCTGATGCCCTCAAGCAGCTGAGCTCTTACCCAAATGACTGCACAATTGGCATTGAAATGTGCGTCAACCAAGACGGCGATTTCAATGCCATGTACCAGCGAGCATTGGAGCTGGCTGCGGACATCCTGAAACGGTATGGTTGGGGCATAGATCATCTGTGGCGGCACTTCGATATCACAGGGAAGAACTGCCCGGCATATTTCGTTTCAGATGACTACGCACGGAGGTTCACCGGACTGACAGCAGCGCAGGCATGGGCGAAATTTAAAGGTGATGTCCACAGGTTATTAACAGGATATCCACAGAAAAATGAAAGCAAGAGAGAACCGGTTACGGTCCAAATTACCCTGTCACGTCAAGGATTCTATATTGATAAAGTATCCTATTTGCCTATCAGAGCAGTTGCAGAGGCAGTAGGTGCCAAGGTGGAGTTTGATGCCGCCACCAGCCAAGTAAAGGTCAACGGCAAAGACGTTACCGAAACGATTGAAAACGGTACTTCCTATGCGCCGGCAAGGGAGCTGGCTGGCATCTTGAATCTTGATGTGGAGTGGGATGGGAATACCAAGACAGTTATTTTGAAAGGGGAGTTGTAGTATGGATTGGTTTACACAAACGATCCTATTTGTACAGGAGTGGGGCTGGTTAATGGCTCTGCTCTTTTTAGTCTTAGGGGCAATGGGAGCTGACCTTTTTCCGCGTGTGTACGCGTTTATTGTGGAAATTGAGAGTAGATACCCTGAGTTTGAAAAAATGCTTTTCACGAAGGAAAAAGAGCTGATAAACCGATACGAGTATTTGCCAGAACGGATACGAAAAGGTTTTGCTCTAGTCGGAGGAAAGCAGGCTTGGGCCTGGTTGGTAACGCGGATGTACCGATATTTAAGAGAACGAACTTGGAGAACAAGAAATAATACTGATGTATAAATGACGGGCCCTCCTTTGTGGAGGGCTTTATTTCGTTAGAGGCGTGTTATTGTACCGAACGTAAAATTAATACCCGCCAAATTGGCGGGCATTAGGTTTAATTAGCTGTTGAATCATTTTGACGGGGATTGTTGCCAATACCGAGTTGTTTTTTAAGGGCAGTCTGCAGAACTTGAGAAAAGTTTATGCCAGCGTTCTTTGCTTCATCAGCGAGCCACTTCGGCATGGTTACGGTCTTGTTCACAGCCTTGTTTTGCATCTCATCTCGAATAACATCCATCCAAGCAGTGATGATGACGAACTGACCAACAGGTTTATTTATCCAATCACTAAAATTGGATGTTGGCTTAGGAATAGGCATGCCTTCTTCTTCCATGCCGTACAGATGAAGTTCAAGTGCTTCCTTAGCATTGCGTGCTGCTTCTTCAAAGTCGTCTCCTTCTGTGATACAACCAGGTAGATCCGGGAAAGTCACGGTGAACCCTTGAGCATTGTCTGGTTGAAACAAAGCTGCAAACATATAGCGTTCCATATATTTAAAAACCTCCTTGCAGGGGGGCTTATAGCCCCGCCTGACTGAGTATTGATCTTATGGTGTCGGTTTTAAGGTCTTTTCTTGGATGTGGGATGGTTACCAGTCCAACCTTGTTAGGGTGTTTGTACTGTCGATGACTACCATTCTGTCTTACCAAGTACCACCCATCTTGTTCAATGATTTTGATCATGTCCCGCGACGAGTAGCTTTTCATTATGTCCTCCTTTCTATCTAAATTATAACACGTGTTATTTACCCGTGTAAATAGCATTTTGGAAAAATTTATCGTTGTATGTTCCTGTTTTGTTCGCATATAATACAAACAAATGTTCTTGTTTTGGAGGCGGATTAAGTGATAAGGGAACTTGAACGTGCGTTAAAGCAACAAAAAAACATTCAAGTCATTTATTTGGGCAAAGATGGCCATACAACAATGCGAACCCTACGCCCATTGGAGGTTACAGGAGAACGACTGAAAGCGTATTGCCTCACACGTAAAGCACCGAGGATTTTTGCAATCGACAACATACTTGCTGCTGAACCAGTGGAGAGTGGCCATGCTGTCTGATATCGAGCGAAAGGTACTCAGGGTGATTGGCAACTACTCTGCTGGTCGCCGGCGTACGCCAACAGTAGACGAATTGTGTATCAAGACAGGACGGAATCGAGGCGGGATTATGACCGTTTTGGAGGTCTTAGCACGTGAGGAATACATTGAGTGGCAACGTTCGGAACCAAACAAAATGACGGTTCTGGAAGCATGGGAGAGAAAGGAGCCAGGTAGATGGCAAGCAAAATAGAAAACCCATTGTCGATGCGCTTTGTGTTACCAGAGCAGCGAGCTTTGTACTTGAAGATGAAGGAAGAAGACAAGCTTGTGGCTATGCCAAACATTGAACAAGACGAGCTCGAGTCATTCCACTACCTGATCCGTGATTCTGCGCGCGAAGATTATGCAATCACAATTTCTTGGTGGAAGCCGATCAAAGGCGAGTTGGGGAGTACCTGTGAAATGTGGGGCGTGGTTAAATGGATTGATCAGAACGGGAAACGGATCAAACTAGTCAATGACGAGGATAGTCAGTGGATTCAGCTAAATACGATCGTTAATATTTTTGCATAATATAATACACCAGAGACCAACTATATATAGAAATCGTTTATGATGGGGACACAAAATGCGGTGATTATAACCTGTTATAAAATAAAAATCAACAGGTTAAGTGACTTTTTAAGTATCGTGCTGTAAAATTAAGTTAGAAGACAGAAAAGGAGGGATAGCAAATGGTGATTAGCGTTTTTGATGTTGCTAATTATTTTCTTTATAAGAGTGCCCCGGGGACACTTAATGCTGTCACTCACCTCAAATTACAGAAGCTTGCTTATTATGCACAAGCTTGGCATTACACTATTTTGAGAAAACCACTGTTCAATGAAGAAATAGAAGCGTGGGTTCATGGACCTGTGTGCCCAGTATTATACAATGAATTTAGAGATTATGGATATGAAGTAATTCCGGTACCTAGAAAGAGGGTAATGGCTGATCTTCATTCAATAATGAAACATCATCCAGAAGTTGAAGCACTTCTTGAATTTGTTTGGGATCTATATGGAAAGCACACTGGCAAAGAATTGGAGGATTTGACACATCGGGAAGATCCTTGGAAACGAGCACGGAAAAACATAAGTGAAAGTGAGCCGTCAAATAATATAATCACTTTAGACAGTATGAGAAAATATTATAAGAAGTTTTTAACCGGAGTTAAGTAATGATTATATTACTTGCTCCTTTTTGTTGAAGGGGAGTTATAAGTGGATGAATATGTAAAGCTTATATTTGAATTAAACGAAGTTAAAACAGTTTTTTTATACCTTATAGCATTTATACTATTTCGTATCTGCATAGTATTATACAGGCGTTTCGATTTAGGAAATAAACTTCTTGGAATTGTACAAAAGTTCCCAGAATGGGCAAAGGGTATTAAACGGTCGATATTTTTCGTGGCAAAACTAGCTCTTGTTGTCATAGTACAATTTGGGTTGGTAGTTGCTTATATATTTTCTGTTATCGGGAAGTTTTTTATTAGGTCAACTGTTTTTGGACTTATTATTTTATTTGGTCTTTTTGCAGTAATTTTCTTACTTTCTGGAATGGTATCATTTAATTATATTGCATTGATTTTCTATATATTTGATCCATTATCTCCAGACGATAAACTTGTAATGACGGTCATTTCGTATATCACTAACGGCATTGGAGTCTTATTACCAATCAGTTTAACACTGTATGTCTTTGCATACCGTGAGCAAAAAGCTTCATCGGTAAGTGGCATATATTCTCGAAATATATCGTTACTCATATTTTTATTAATTTCAATAGTGGTAATACCTTATGGATTGTTTTTAAATTATTTTCTGAAATCAACCGCTGTTAACGGTAATTTTATCTCTACTTTTCAACACTCTGGTAGAATAACTGTATGGGCGATTCTTGTTTTGATAGCTCTAATATCAGGGGCAAAGATGCTAAAAGAGACAATAAAGAGTGTAAACATTCGTTGGCTACTACAAGATTTAATTAAAGAAATTGATGATGAAATTTTTAATTTGCAATTTGCATTGACTAAATACCAAAGATCCACAATTTACCCAACATTACATATGTATGTAGAGAGCATTTATCAATTGTTTACAACAGCTATTGAGAAAAATATGAACGAAGTTTATGAAATAAATTATAATCGGTGGGTAAGGTTATTAGCCACGCTTTTCCAATCACCTCGATTAGGGTTTATAGATAATACAACGCAATACGAGTATTTAATAGGTAAAGATAAAATAGAGTTTCAGGGATTTTATAAGACTATACTACGGAATCATATTTCTTTAATAATAACGCTGGTGAAAAACAACAAAATTGAAGAAGCTCATAACTGTCTGAATACTTTTTTTGAACTGACTCCACGTTCAAATGAGTTAAATTCGATTTATTTAACTGGTCTACACGAATTAACGTTATTATTGACTGATGATAGCTCCCTTCAAATACATCCAATATTAGATGGCATTGAACAAATAGGGAGTGATTCCGATTTTAAAAAAGGATTAATTTTTATTTATAAAGCACTTTTGGTTCGAGGGGTTCAAAAAAACGATGTAAAGGCTATCTCGAGTTACGCATACTCTCTTTCAAAATGTATAGATAAAGAAGAATTCTCACTTGAACAAGAGAGAGTAAATAAAGCCCTAGATAGATTAACAAATACAATTGGTCAAAATATTAAATTAAACTCCTTCGCTCAGGTAAATAGTAGAGCTAGTGCTAACTCGCAAAAAAATGCAGGAGTATTCATCTTGTTACAGGCAACTTTAAAAAGTATAGAATTAGCTCATTATGCAGCAACAGGGTTTTTAATTAAATTTATGGTGACCAATTATGATTCGGATATTTTTAATTATACTTTCAAAATCTTTTGTGAGAATAAAGGTGTTGATAATCCATTTATTGCAAAAAGAGAAGAGTATTCAAAAATATACGCTTCATTTAGTTTTAATGACAAAACCTTAGAATACTGCATTAAAAAACTTGTTATTTTAGTGTACGGGCAGCAAAACTACGTTAAAAAAAATAAGATAGATTTTGGGTTTGTTCCAAGCTCATTTATAGACTCTAAACTCGCATCATGCTCATATCTTGAACATTTATTTGAAAACATCCAGAAGGTGGGAGACAAATACGGATTAAATTTTCCAATTGATGATGAATTGAAGAGGACTTTAAATGACCCCGACGAGAACACAAAGAATAATTAAGTAAAGATCAGCCGTTTCCATTCAAATTGAAAAGGGAAACGGCTCTTTTAATTCAGGAGTATCTCAACTTGTAGTGCACATACATCGTTTCTATTGCAAGTCATTGGTGAAACGATTTGAACGGATGAAGTAATTCCGTACTTAATAGGGGGTCAGCCCCCCCGCCTCCACCAAATACATAAGTGAAGCCACCTGATGAGGGTGGTTTTTTTGTTGCTTTTTGCTATTCATTGTCATCTCACAGTTTGAAAGCATATTCAAAGAAGATTTGAATTATCAAATAAGTCTAAAGTGTAAAAATAATAATAAAAAGTGTAAAATATTTTTACACACCTAGGAGGGATATAGATTGTATCATGAACAATTAAACCAGATGAAAGAGAATTTTAAACAAACAGATTTAATTTGTATCGTTGATAAAAAGGGAAATATATTATATTACAACAACTATAATGACGTTTGTAATAAATTGGGGAGCAATGATGTTATTGGCATGCCATTATTGGAGTTATATCCGTGGCTTTCAAATGAAACAAGTACAGTGTTAAAAGTTATTGAAAAGGGAGAACCAATTGTAAATGAACTTCAATGCTATGAGGTTAATAAAAGCTTTACTGTTAACGCTATTAACTCTGCATTCCCGTTAAAAAATAAAAGTGATTTATTGGGAGCTGTTATAGTCTCGACAAACTTAGATGAAAAACCTCATAAAATGAAGAAAAAGAGCAAGATAAATAAAGATGTTCTTGCATCGTTGTATGCAAAGTATACATTTAACGATATTGTAACAGTTAGCGAGGAGCTGAATTTAACGAAAAATCAACTAAAAAAAGCAGCGCTTAAGGATTCTAATATATTTATTTATGGTGAAACAGGAACGGGAAAAGAGTTGTTTGCACATTCGATCCACAATGATAGTAGCAGGAGAAAGTTCCCTTTGGTTGCACAAAATTGTGCTGCCATTCCTAGTACTTTAATTGAAAGTATTTTGTTTGGAACAACAAAAGGAAGTTTTACAGGTGCTGAAGACAAGCAGGGAATATTTGAAATTGCCGATGGTGGGACCATTTTTCTAGATGAGATTAACTCTATGCCTATAGAAATGCAGGTTAAGCTATTAAGGGTTATTGAGGAAAGAACAGTTAGAAGAATAGGAGATCACAGAGATATCCCAATAAACGTAAGAGTTATTGCTTCAACAAACGAAAAACCAATGAATTTGTTAAAGGAAAAAAGGTTTAGAGAAGATTTATTTTATCGTTTAAATGTTGTTAGTGTAGAAATTCCCCCATTAAGGAAGAGAAAAGAAGATATTGATTATTTATGCTCCTATTTTATTAATTATTATAATCAAGCTTTTGGTGAAAACATAACTGGATTAGACTCAGATGCAAGGAAAATACTAAATAATTATAGATGGCCAGGTAATGTTAGAGAGTTACGGAATTGTATTGAAGGTGCGTTTAATTTAGTGGATGGAAGTATAATATCCCCGCGAGAATTGCCCACACATATATTAGCATCAGAGGAAGATGCACCATTAGAAAAGTTATCTGACGAAAGCTCATTAATGGATTTAGTAGAGCAGTATGAGAAGGAAATTTTGAAGGATGCTTTAGTTAAAACTCATTTTAATATTGCAAAGGCTGCTAGACTATTAAAAATACCCCGGCAATCCTTTTACAACAAAATGAAAAAGTACAAGCTTCAGACGTAGAACATATGTCAAAGAATTTTACACTTCTAAACATGGAGTTAAAAATGATTGGCCCATTAATAATCAATTTATATGTGAATGGCTTAATATACTCCCTTAGAATCCAGTGATAAACTACGTTGGCATAATTGTTGCTTTCATAGTTTGCGATCTCTGAATTTTTTATCAATTGGCTAGAAAATTAAGAGATGAAACGAAAGGAGGAAAATACTTGAACAGTAACAGCAAGGGAATGTCTACAAAAGATTACTTTGGTCTGGCATTCGGAAGTATGATTGGGATTGGCTGGGTTATTTCCGTTCCTGCTTGGATGGGAACTGCAGGAAGTGTTGGTGCTATCATAGCTGTCGCACTAACAATGCTCATGATCATCCCAATTGGCTTTGTTTATGGTGAACTTACATCAAGTTTAAAAGTCAGAGGAGGAGAGTTTGCTTATACATTCGTAGCTATAGGGAAAGTGCCAGCATTTATATGTGGATGGTTTCTTATTCTAGGCTATTTAATAATTTTACCATGGGTTGCTATATCTGTTTCATTACTGGCAAGTTATGTTTTCCCATGGTTAAACTCAATACCAATTTATTCAGTGTTTAGCTATCAAGTGTATCTGCCACAATTGTTAGTAAGTTTATTAGTGGTCGGGATAATTGTTTATATGAACTGGAAAGGTACGAAGCAATCAACTGTTTTTCAAAATACAGCCACCTTTATGATGATAGTTACTTTTATTCTCTTTATTATCGGAGGGATGTTCGTAGGAGATTCGGAAAATTTTAAACCATTATTCTCTTCCGAGGGAAAAGTAAATAGTATTGTTTTAGCGATGGCAGCTATTCTGTTTTTTATGAACGGGTTTGACACCATTCCAAAGACAGTTGAAGAGGCAGATAGCAAAATAAATTATTCTAATCTAGGAAAAGTTATAGTTGGAACTATCACTTTAGGTGGTCTACTCTATATTCTAATTATCATTTCTTCCTCTTTTATAATGCCTGCAGATAAAATCGGAAATATGGGATCGTTGCCGTTAATCAATGCACTTGAAACAACTACGGGTTCAAAATTTCTTCCGTATATAGTTGCTTTTGGTGCACTTATGGGAGTTATTACAACATTTAATGGGTTTTTATTAGCAGGAAGCCGTTTAATTGTTTCATTTTCTAAAGCTGGTTTTTTACCTGAAGCATTTTCTAAAACTCATCCTAAATATAAATCCCCAACTGTTACATTGATAGTTATGACAGTTGTTTCGGTCATCGGTATTTTATTAGGAAGTGGTGTTCTTCTTCCGTTTATTATCATGGGGGGAATTTCTTTTCTTATTGCTTGGTTTTGTATGGCAATAAGCAGTGTGAAAATTCGTAAGGATCGTCCGAATCTTCACAGACCATATAAAATTCCAGGCGGACTTTCAATGGCATATATAGCGACCTTTTTCTCAGGACTCTTTCTTGTCTTGATGATAATTCCTGGCACTCCTATTTCAATGGGAACAGTTGAATATATTTTATTTACCTGCTGGCTAGTTATTGGGTTTGTCGTATACGCATTCTTCTCAAAAGGTGACATAGCAATCGAAGATAATACATTAAAAAATGAGGGTGAGTATGTTGAGTAATCAAAAATTTGGAGTTGTCGGATTTCCATGGGACGGAGGAGCTTCTTTAGGACGACCAGGTTCTCGTTATGCTCCTAGTAAAATACGTGAGGCGTTTGTATGGTTTGTTAATCGCATTGAAAATAATCAAGTTTACAATGTCGAAAAGCGAAAAACTTATCAGCTAGCTGATAATGGTATTAAAGATTTTGGGGATATAGATATTGCAGCGTATAGCACTGATGTTACTTTTAGGAATGCTGAAGAGAAAATACGTGGACTATTAGATGAAAATGTATTTCCATTTGTATTAGGGGGGGACCATTCTATTTCTTACCCTGTAATTAAAGCTCTTCATGACAATACAGAGGGGAAAATTGGTATCATTCAATTTGATGCTCATCTAGATTTAGTTGATGAATCTCCAATTCAAGGGAGATTTTCTCAAAGTAGTCAAATGCGTAGAGCACTTGAACTTCCAAGAATTAATCCAGAGAATATCGTTCAAATTGGAGTGCGCAGTATTAATTATCCTTGGTATGAAAATTATTTAAAGGAAAGTGGAATTGTTCAAATTACAGCTAGAGAGGTACACAAATCTACACCAGAGGAAGTCGTGGCTAAAACAATGGCGGCAATGAAAGATGTTGAGAAGATATATTTAACATTTGATATAGATGTATTAGATCCAGCATATGCACCAGGTTCCGGGGCAAATGAACCAGGTGGATTAACTCCTGTACAATGTATGGAGATGTTAGATATGCTTTATTCTAAAGTAGACGCATTTGATATTGCTGAAGTTAATCCACTTTACGATCATCAAGATATTACTACTACCTTTGCAGCTCGTATAATGTTTGATTGTGCGGTTGCAAGATTAAGTAAATAGTTACATTAAAACAAGAAAAGGAGGGCTTATATTACTGGCTCTTCTTTTCTTTGATTTTGGAGCTATTTTTTATTTACTTCAAAGAAGGAGTGAAAGCAATTTATTGAGATGCTGCTAGCGGGTGTGACTGCTAAACTAAAGTGGACAGTATCCGCTAAATAAAAATAGAAACTTATTATCAATTTTCAATCCTTAATATAATAGATTTGTGGCATGGACCTCTGTCAATAGATTGGACATATAAAACCGAGAGAATTGCGCCACAAAACGGGCCTTTAGTGAGAAATACCCTATACCACAGGACGAAGCCCCTTCCGCGTATGCTAAAATAAAGAAATACTTCCAAAGCAAAGGAGAACCACCATCTTGTCTTCCTCTCTACGTAACTTACTAATCATGATCCTTCTCGGGGCTGTAGGTGGCGTAACAATCTCCCTCCTGGACATAGAGCCTTCCCCAATCGTATGGATCACCTTTTTCTTGACCGTTTTTGTCATTCTCATCGGAAAAGACCTGTATATCTTAAAATTCAGCACCAATATGAATACGGTTGAACGCTACGTAAAAAATTCAAAGCATCCTTACTATCGTTTTTTGTATGCGTATCTGCATGATAACGATGCCGAAGCCGAAAAGGAACTAGCCAAAATTACGTCCGATAAACTAAGTGCTTACATCACCATCTTGGTAGAGCTGGGTCGCGGTAACAACGATTTGGTAGAAAAAAATCTTGATAAGATTCATTCGAAAGAGCATCGAGACTATTACTCCGCACATTTAGCCCTACTAAAAAACAACCAAGATGCTTACAAGCAGCACCGATCCGGGGTCAAAAATCGTATCTACCAGATGTCACTCGATGCTGAAGTGGCATATCAGCATGGAAAGATGGCAGAGGCAGAGCAATACGGTCTACAGGCAATCGCCGAATCCAAGGGCGTACAAAAATACCTGATGATCAAGACACTTGAAAAAAACAAGCGTAATCCGCATCGAAACTCATACTTCTAGGTCATTTTCGTCGCATCTTTTACTTCAAAAGGGACCGTCCCGATTTAACGATCGAGACAGTCCCTCTCTATTTTTTATTCTTGGCTTTCGAGTAGATCGCGTTATGAGCGATTCATCTTTGAATCTGGTTAATGGTGTGTCTGGGCATTTTGTAAGACATTGATTAAGAGTAAGTCCTGTCTGACCGGCTATCTATAAATACATCGATATTCTCATCATTTCCATCTTAAACCCACTTTTAAAAACCTTTGTATTTGTGTGAATTTTCCAGAGAGTATTTACCCATTTTATGGTATTCTATTTTTTGCAACGGAAGTCATATACATGGGGTGCATTACGATGAAAATGCATACGACAGAAAAGGAACGGCCGATCTTTGACCACACTGGGAATAGGATCAAGACAGACAATCGAGAAATTCGAATTCTTGCCAGGTATGAGGAACCGCTGGTCGTAGTACTAGGAAATGTGCTGAGCGATGACGAGTGCGATGAGCTAATCGAACATTCTAGGGAACGATTACAACGCTCAAAAATAGGCGAAGATCGTGCACTCAATTCCATTCGAACGAGCAGCGGGGTGTTCTGCGAGCAGACGGAGACGATTACAAGGATCGAGAAGCGAATCTCTCAAATCATGAATATTCCTATTGAGCACGGAGATGGCTTGCAAGTTCTGCGATATACCCCTGGTCAAGAATATAAACCTCATTATGACTTCTTTGCAGAAACGAGTCGAGCAAGTACGAACAATCGAATTAGTACGCTCGTAATGTATTTGAATGACGTGGAGCAAGGCGGAGAAACGGTGTTCCCTTTGCTTAATTTATCTGTTTTTCCCACCAAAGGCATGGCTGTCTACTTTGAATATTTTTACCAAAATCATGAATTGAACAAGTCCACTTTGCATGCAGGGACACAAGTGATCCACGGAGAAAAGTGGGTTGCAACGATGTGGATGAGAAGACAAAACTTTCGGGTTTCCTAGGTCGTTTTAAAAGTAAATGAAGCCACCTAATGAAGGTGGTTTTTTGTATGTACGTCATCGCTTTTCCCATATTTCCTACTAACATATCAATAACCAAACTAAACTAAAAATATCGAATATTAAATTGACAGGCTATCAAAATATGAGTATAGTAAATTTACAAGTCACATAACGACGATTAAACGACAAATTGAGAGGTCAAAAAGGGGGCAAACAAAGAGCCTCATATTTTACGGTCATTTAACGACTACTAAACGTCATTTTTATTTACAACAATGCAAGCGTTTTCTTGAGCGAGGAGGATCAGCATGACACGAATGAACGCAACCGTAAAAGGGAAAGCAGATGAAAACTACATCAAGGAGCTTCGCCGAGAATTTCATCGCAATCCTGAGTTAAGCGGGCAAGAACAGCGTACTTCCCAGCGTGTAATAGAAGAACTGAAGAAGCTCTCGATTCATGAGATCCGCCACAATTTGGCAGGCTATGGAGTGTTGGCGGTCATCGGTCAAAAGAAAGACGGGCCAACCGTAGCGCTTCGTGCCGACATGGATGCACTGCCCATTTTCGAACAATCGGGTGTATCCTTTGCTTCCCAGAACGAAGGTGTCATGCATGCATGTGGACACGATGCACATACCGCCATGCTGCTCGGCGCAGCTAAAATTCTCAAGAGTATGGAGCAGGAGCTGCCGGGCCGAGTTCTCCTGGTATTTCAGCCAGCAGAGGAGAACAGTCCTGTCGGGGGCGCAAAGCCGCTCATTGAAGCAGGGGCCTTTCTCGATCCGAAGCCAGATGCGATTTTCGGCCTGCATGTATGGCCGTCATTGCCTGGGAGACAGGTTGGGGTACGGGAAGGAAACTTCATGGGTGCTTCCGACCGATTCCGGATTCGGATCATTGGAAAAGGCGGACATGCAAGCATGCCGCATGAAACGATTGATGCGGCTATCGTGGCGGTACAGGTAGCGCAGGTTCTGCAAACGATCGTCAGCCGCAATGTGAATCCATTGGATGCGGGAGTGCTCACCTTGGGGAAAATTCAGGCGGGTACGGGCCACAACGTGATTGCGAGCGAAGCTTTGCTTGAGGGAACTGTCCGAACCTTCGTGCCCAAGACACGGGAAATGATAAAAGAACGTTTTTATTCGATTGTGCAAAGTGTGGTTGAGAGCATGGGAGCTACGGTAGAAATCGATTACCAGCTCGGTTATCCGGTTCTCTCCAATACACCAGAGATGGTCGAAATCGTGCGTGAGGCAACCACTGCCTTGCTAGGAGAACGAGCGCTTCCTCAGGTAGAGCCTGCTATGGTAGCCGAGGATTTTGCTGTTTATTTGCAGCGTTTCCCCGGAGCGTTCTTCTGGCTGGGGTGTGGCTTTGAGGATACTTCTCTCAATGCGCCGCTGCATCATCCGAGGTTCATGCTGGATGAGGGGATGCTGACCACTGGTTCCGAGATGCTGGCAGAAACAGCAGTGCGCTTTTTACGCTCACGTTAATTCATAAAAACAAGTCATCTAAGGAGGTATTGCCATGGTAACTGCTCCATCGCTTTGGGGACTCATTCCGTTGTTTCTGTTCATTGTTCTAATCTTTCGTAAGTGGAATCCGATCGCTGCGATAGGCGGGGCTATTATAGTCGGGGCCGTGATGAGCGGAGCGAGCTTAATGGATGTCGCTACGGTCATCGCGAAAAACGGGATGACGGACTTTGTCGCCTATATCGGGCTTGTCATTCTGGCAGGCGGCGGTTTAGGGAAAATCGCTGAAAAGACCGGGGTAGCCCGGAATATTGTGAGCTTTATTTTAAAACGGGTAGGGATTAACTCCCCAAATAAAGCAATGGTCAGCACCATGATTGCATCTTGTGTATTGTCTGCCTTGCTGGGGACTCTCGCAGGCGCTAATGCGATTATCGCACCCGTGCTGATCCCGGTCGTTGCCGCTGCAGGTCTTTCCTCTAGTGTCGTTGCCATTTTGTTTCACGGCGCGGCAGCGGCAGGATTGTTGCTTGGACCTTTCACTCCTCCGATGGTGACGTTGATGGAGCTGACAGGCCTGAGCTATCCGCAAGTGCTGTTGCACGCAGGACTGCCTTATGCGATCGTGCTGCTCATCGTTACGTTTGTCTACAGCAAGGTCATTTTGAAAAAAAGCCTCAAAGACCATGCTTATCCAAGTGAAGATGCCAACGTGCATGTAGAGGAGCAAAACCACGACCCTCGACAAGCGATGATATCCAAGCAAGCTACAGCAGCTTTTCTGATTACGCTGATCGGTGCGATTATTTACGGAATCACGGTGAAGGGCGGAGCGAACTTTACCATCGTGGTGATCTTGCTTACAGCTATCGTTACAGGTCTTGCTGGCCGCATGAATCCCAACCAGATTTCCGAAACCTTCGTAGAAGGCGCGAAGCCGCTTTTGTGGATTTTCCTGCAATTTGTACTTTTTACGCCATTTATCTACTTCATCGAAAAAATGGGCGGATTCGAAGCACTGAAGAACCTGCTGCTGCCTTTGGTAGAAAGCAGTGGTCAAACAGGAATGATCATCATCAGTACGCTGGTCAACGTCGCCGGTATTCCGGGCGCTGCGGTTGCGCACTCGATCCTGATGCACAAGATGTTCCTGCCTACAGTAACCAATCTGCACGTACCGATGTCGATTTGGGCGCTGGCGCTTTTGGTAGGTTCGCAAATGCCGTCTTTCCTGTACCCGACAGGAGACGCGATCGGGGCCATGGGTCTCGCCAGATCCAATGACTTGAAAAACGTTATCATCTTCGGTGTCGTAGCGACAGTGGCAGTTATACTTCTGGTGATTGTTTACGCGTTTCTTCTATAAATAAGGCAGGTGTTGAGACATGAAGAAGAGCAAGCTGGAAAAGACGATTCAGGAGCTGGCAGCTTCTGTCAGCGGGCGAGTGGCCGTATTCATCGAGTGGGATGAGGGATGTGTCTGCCTGAACGAACAGGAGGCCTTCCCATCTGCGAGTCTCATTAAAATTCCAATCATGCTCGAGGCGCTGAGACAGGAACAGGTGGGCCAAACAGACTTGAATGCCAGCCAGGCGATTCCCGCTGATGAACGAGTCGGGGGAATGGGAGTACTCGCCAACCTCTCTTCGGACATCCAGCTTCCCCTGCGGGACCTGGTCTCGCTGATGATTGCGATATCTGATAATACGGCTACCAATCTGGTCATTCAAAAGGTAACGATGGAAGCGGTCAATCAGTTAGCGGCTCATCTCGGTTGTCAGCAAACCGTACTGGCGAGAAAAATGATGGACACAGAAGCTGTGCGGCAGGGGAGGGACAATTACACCTCTGCGCAGGATATCGGTTTGTTCCTGAAAGAGATCATAGCAGGAGATACGCTGGATTCATCCAGAAAAAAGGCAGCCTTTCAAATGATGCGTCAACAGCAGTTCCATACGAAGCTGCCTGCGTATTTCCTCGGCGAGCTGCCGCCAGACGCAAGCTTCGCCCATAAAACAGGGGAGCTGGCAGGGATTGAGCATGATGCTGGCATCCTGAAAATGGGGGACCAGTACATTACGATGGCGGTTCTCACAAGAGATCTGGTAGATGAAGCAGCCGGGCGAGAATTTATCGCCAAAGTGGGAAAAGCCGTGTTTGATACGTTTTACCAGAGAGATTAACAGGGTGTAGGAGGAAACCAAGATGAATCACAATGAAGGATTGAAAATTGTACTGACAGGAGACAGCATTATTGCCAGGCGCATCGGTGTCTATCAGGACGAACCGACGAAAGAGCTGGTGAAGCTGATCAAGGATGCAGATGTATCCTTTACCAATCTGGAAGTACTGCCAAATGATTTTCAGGGTCATCCGGCAGCAAGAAGCGACGGGGCGCACTTCGCAGCTCACTCGTGGGTACTGGATGAGTTGGTGGATATGGGCTTTAACCTGTTCTCCGTCGCCAACAATCACGCGTTGGACTATGGTGTGGAAGGTCTGCTTGCTACTTTTAAAGAGCTGGAAGACAGAAAAATGTCCTATGCAGGTGCAGGGCGAAATCTCGCAGATTCCCGGATGCCTGTCTACTATGATACGGATGCTGGCAGCGTAGCCATGATTTCTTGCACGTCCACCTTCTTTGAAGAACAGTCAGCCGGAGACCAAAGCCCGGAGGCAAAAGGACGACCAGGTGTAAATCCACTCCATTTTGACGTGGTATATGAAGTAACGGAAGAGCAGCTGTCTGTCCTGCGTCAGGTTTCTGATGACCTGGGCCTGGAAACACAGCGTAAGGAGTGGGTCAGACTTGGCTTTGCTGCTGATCCAAAGGATACCAGCCTGCTTCCATTGGTAGATTCCAATTTGCGTGTAGCGGGGACCTTGAATGCCAACTTCCGTGCGGCTGAAAAAGCGGCGGTGCGCACAGTACCGAATGCACAGGATTTAGCGGAAATTGTAAAATGGGTAAAAGAAGCGAAATCCCGCGCAGACATCGTCATTGTCAGTTTGCATGCTCATGAGCAAGGGGAGACAAGAGAGCAGCCAGCTGAATTCATTCAGATGTTTGCCCGAAGCGTCATCGATGCTGGAGCCGATATTGTCGTTGGACATGGACCGCATCTCTTGAGAGGAATGGAGCTGTATGAGGGGAAACCGATTTTTTACAGCATCGGCAACTTCATCGGTCAAAATGAACTGATTTACAAGCTGCCAGCGGATTCGTATAAACGGTTCGGAATCGATAAAGACTTGGCGCCAAGCGAAGTATTCCGCATTCGTAGCCAGGACGGGAAAAAAGGCTTCCCTGGCGACTCATTATACTGGCAGACGGTTGTACCTGTTTGCCGATTTGAGGACGGCAAGCTGGTCCAGCTAGATATCACCCCGGTTGAACTGACCTACTCGAATAAGCCACACAAGCGGGGTAGACCATTCTTGGCAAAAGGTCAACGAGCAGAAGAAATTCTTCAGAAGTTTAGCGAACTATCCAGCGAATTCGGCACCAAAATAGACGAAAATGGACGGGTAGTTCTGTAACAACGAATAATCATAGGCAAGCCAGTGGTACTCTATGCACAAGTATCACTGGCTTTTTCTACCTTTCTCTTGCTCGATCCGAATATTGCTTGCAAAAGTTGTTCTTCATTGGTAAATATGAAAGTACCATCTTATTGTGCTGGGTTCAGGAGGACAGGAATGGAAATACGAGTTGCAGTGATAGGGACCAAAAATATGGTTCAAAAAGTAATCAGTTCGAATACGCATGAGCAGGTACAAATTCGTCCCTACGTGTACGAGCGTCCGGAAGACAGTGAACAATTGATCGATGAAGCCATCAACAACGATGTTTTCTTGTTCACAGGACCCATCCCTTATTATTTGGGGAAGCAAAAAATAGAAGAACGCGGCTTACTGGCTATGTATATTCCCACAGATGAGCTCGCTTTTAGCGTGTCGCTCAATTACATCACGCACCATCGAAACATTTCCCCGACCCGCTTGTCCATAGACATTCCCCGACGCGAAATCGTGACGAACATTCTAAGTGAACTGTCGATTGAGCCCGTGAACATTTATATAAAAGAGTTCATCTACACGAACCATCACTTTATTACAAAGGAAATGGTCGAGTTTCATCAGCACAATTGGGAGTCAGGAAATGTCGATTTTGTGCTGACAAGCGTGCAGTCTGTTTTCGATGAACTGCAAAAGAAAAACATCCCGAGCTTCCGGGTGATCATCCCACACAAAAATATTTTAG
This sequence comes from Brevibacillus sp. SIMBA_040, assembly GCF_046535075.1. Lineage (NCBI taxonomy): Bacteria > Bacillati > Bacillota > Bacilli > Caryophanales > Paenibacillaceae > Brevibacillus > Brevibacillus sp. SIMBA_040. The sequence goes on along the minus strand of NZ_JAWRXI010000009.1, from coordinate 200,076 downwards.
ATACGCTGCAAAGAGCGGTGACAGAAGGAGAGCTGCTGCTCAGCAAAAAATCGCAGATTGCGACCGGAATCATCCAAATTAACGCAGATCAACAAGGAAAAGAGGTCTTGGATGAGCAGGTATGGAAACAAATGCAGGACCTCCTGATGAAGTTTTCCCAAAAAATGAATGCCTCGCTCAAGATGATTGATCGAAATACCTTCATTATGTATGGAACCAAGGGCGGTATTCAGCAAATTACCGAGGATTATCGGGTTTTTCCTTTGATCGATCAATTAGTTCGACTGCATAATACACCGATTCATTTTGGATTTGGATTTGGGTTGACAGCAGTAGAGGCGGAGGAACATGCTCATATCGGACTCTACCATGCGAAGAAAATGGGGGAGCATGCGGCGTTTATCGTGACGGAAGAAAAGCAAGTTATTGGTCCTTTGAACAAGTCCGTAACGAAAACGTTCCAATTGCAGAGTCAAGATGATCAAACGCTGATGATCGCTAAAAAAACAGGTGTGAGTGTATCAGCCATTACGAAAATGATGAATTTTATTGATCTGAGACAGAATCAAATCTTTTCAGCAAATGATCTGGCCAACTATCTTCAAGTAAGCAAACGAACTTCAGAGCGGCTTTTGAAAAAGCTGGTGGACAGTCAATTTGCTGAGATTTCCGGTGAAGAACAGCCCTACCATAAAGGGAGACCACGGGCACTGTATAAGCTACTAATTTAATTGAGGAGCAACATACAAGACGCATTTCGCACCGCCAGAGAGCGGTGTTTTTTACATTTGATGTACTTATCCGTTTTGAATTTCACGATTTTTTCAGGAAATGCTCATTATAATGTGGGGGAAGATGCGGTGAAAGGATGGTAGCAACTGCATGGGGAAGAAGTCGAAATGGCTTAAATGGAAAATTGGAGGCAGCCTCTTCGGTTCATCGGCAGCGTAAGGATAGAACTCTTTAATCCTACCAGACATATTACTAAAGCAGCATCGTATCCCGCACTTCCTTAAGAATCCGTGTGTAGGTGTCATCATACCAGCCACCTTTTTACACGAACCTTTGCAGTAAGTTCCTATAAATCGGTGACCAATCTGTTGTAAGATAGGTGTCCTTGATCTTTTGGTAGCAAGCGTAATCTCCGTCCTCAACAAGTTCTTCTTCAATTTTACGCAATAATTTGATTTGTCCAGAACGCTGATAGCCTTCCAATCGATATTTTTTCCATTGGTTCACCGTTCCTCGGAGCCCTTCGCTTGGTCCTGTTCTTCTCCTTCTTAGCCAACTTCAGCAGGTCACTATTTGTCGAAGTGTTTGAGAGATTTAATTTTAAAAATCGATATTCTATAAACATTAGTAAGAGTTTTTAATTTTTATTTGTAATACAATTATAATATAATATGGTAATATAAATTATTGCTTTTTCGTAGGAAGCGCTTCTTGATAGTACGGTGGAGGAGAGTTGCTTACGGGAATCGTGTTCCAGAAAAATTCAAAAGGAGGGGGCGCTTTCCGCACTGAAGAGTAGTGGCTATGTATCGTCAAGTTTGCAGGTAACTACTAAAAGGAGTGAATGAATAGTGATGAAATTGTTGCGCATGAACTCATTGCGCCCAAAATTTTTATTGATTTGTCTTTCTCTGTTGGTCATTCCCTCCCTTGTGATTGGTCTTGTTACCTACCAGATCTCCAAGCAACAGTTGGACGAATCCGGCAGGGATCAGCTTCAGCACAGCGTCCGTCTGGCAATCGGCATGATCAATCTTATGGACAAGGAAGTAAAAGCAGGAAAGCTGACGTTGGAAGAAGCACAGGAAATGTTTCGCCAGGAGATTTTCGGACCAAAAGATTCGGATAACAATCGCCTGATCAATCAAAAATACTTGGTTGGCCAAACCGGTTACTTATTTGCCGTAAATAAAAACGGTGTCTCCGTCATGAATCCCAAAAATGAGGGGGCTGACATGTATGGAGTGGTGACACCAGACGGCGTCGAAATGGGAAAAACGGTGGTTGGTCTGGGAACAAGTGGTGGAGGGTATTATACGTTCATATGGAATAATCCCGTTTCCGGCCAAGATGAAACGAAAATTGCTTATGTAGAAATGGATCCAAACTGGGGGTGGATTGTCGGATCGGGGGCGTACCTGACCGAGTTTAACGAGGGAGCGAATCAGGTGCTCATATATCTGACTCTGACGCTCTCCATTTCAATCATTGTCGGAGTGATTGTCGTTTGGCTGTTTATCAATTCTGTCGTGAAACCGATCGCCGTCATGGCGAAGCAGGTTGAAAAGGTCTCCAACGGGGATCTGAAGGTAGCAGATCTTACCTATAGTGGCAACAATGAAATCGGACAGCTGACTCGCGATTTCAACGTCATGTCCTGGAATTTGCGGGAGTTGATTGGCCACGTTTCCAGCAGCTCTGAGCATGTGGCATCGATTTCCGAGGAATTGATGGTCAGCGCCCAGCAGACGTCTAAAGTGGTCGAGCAAATTGCCATCGCTTCACAGGAAGTGGCGGTCGGGGCGGAAAATCAGGCCAAAACGTCGAGCAAAACCAGCGAGGTTGTCAGTGAGATTTCCAGAGGGATGGGGCATGTTGCCTACTCCATACAGACTGTGACAGATGCCGCCTTAAGCGCCAAACAGGAAGCGGCAAAAGGTAACGAAGTCGTGAAGCAGACGATCGAGCAAATGAATGTCGTGCATGACCGTGTAAAGGCGACAGCGACGGTGATCCATTCGTTGGGGGATAAATCCACAGAAATTGACCTGGTGGTATCGCTGATTTCGGACATTGCTAACCAGACCAATCTTCTCTCCCTTAACGCAGCGATTGAGGCTGCAAGAGCGGGAGAGCAAGGCAGAGGGTTTGCCGTGGTAGCGGATGAAGTTCGCAAATTGGCGGCGCAATCGGGCGAGGCCACAGAGAAAATTCGCGGTATTATTCAGGACATCCAAATTGACACTAAAGATGCGGTGATTGCCATCCAAGAGGGGACAAGCGCTGTCGATGTCGGGATGAAACAGGTGTATCAGACAGGGGAAAGCTTCCGGTCGATTACCAAAATGATCGAGGATGTTTCCGCTCAAGCCCAGGAAGTATCGGCAATTGTGGAAGAGGTAAGTTCTAGCTCGCAAAACATGGTAGAGATGATTCAATCGATCACAAGCATCTCCCAGCAGTCGGCAGCCAACTCGCAAAGTATGGCGGCTGCTTCAGAAGAACAACTGGCATCGATGGAGGAAATTACCTCCTCAGCCACAGCGCTGGCCCACATGGCGGCAGAACTGCAGAATTTAATCGGGAAGTTCAAAGTTTAATTGTCGCACCACTCCTTGACTCTGGGAGTGGTCTATTTGGCGCTGACTGTTAAGTAAGCGTACGGACAGCATTATTGATCGTGCTAATGAGAAAATTATCCGGACACGCATAATTATTCGGACAAGTTGTTAATTCCCAGTAAGATGATAATCGCAACTTGGTTCGGTGAAGATATTTTTGGTACAATTCTCTAAGCACAGGTTATAGGGCATCAAGGTTTTCAGTTAAGTTTAATTAAGAGCTCAGTTTCCTATAAAAATTCCACTGAACAACTACAATAGGTGTCTGCCTTGAATAAATTGTTTTATTGTCATACAATAAGCGGATAAGGGGGATTTATTAAATATGGAAAAATATACAGTGGACTCTATCACTAGAAATACATTGTCACAACAGGTATTGGAGCAGATTGTAAAGCTCTTGTTAAGTGGCCAACTGAAGCCTGGGGATCGGCTCCCTACAGAAATAGAGTTTATGGAGATATTGGGAGTAAGCAGACCTGTTATACGTGAAGCGCTCAGTTCTCTCGAAACACTTGAAGTGATTACGAAAAAGCCACGCGGAGGAACTTTCTTCAATAAAAAAATAGGGAAAACGCCTTTTATGGTGATGTTGGCATTATCTATGGATAACTTGCCTGCTATTATTGAAGCCAGAATGACTTTGGAACTAGGTTTAGTTACCCTTGCTGCCGAAAAAATTACAAATGAGGACTTGGAGAAATTAAGAGAAACAATTGACTATATTTCTAATAGCTCTGATGGAAATTACGGTTCACAGGATAGGGAGTTTCACAGAATTATTGCACAGAGTGCTAATAATCCTGTGGTTGAAGGAATGATTGATTCACTGCTGATTACACATGAAAAAACAGACAGCCTGATTAAGTACCGTGAACCAGGGATAACAGTTGAGCACCATAATGCAATTTATGAAGCGCTTGCAAATAGAGACCCATATGAGTCGTTCAAGCAGATGTACCGCCACTTGAATTATGTTCGTCAAAAAATTCTCAAGGATCATCACACGAAAGCTTGATGTTGAAATTGGCGATTATCATTTTAGAGCGAAAAGTAGTTACATAGAAGGCTATAGGTATAGACGATCCATTCCTAAAATTAATCGGGGAGGGATCGTTTTATTTTTCCCCTTGTTCCGTCACTCGAAATATTTATCCGTTTTATGGAAAAATAACAGTAACGATTATCGGATGGGGGAGCAATAGATGGACCGATTTCAAAAAGGGAAGTAGATGGGTTCGAATCAGGAACTCTCAAGAGGAAATTTTCCACAATTGTACTGATCGGGTATTTAGAAGAATGAGCTAAGATGGCGGGTTTCAGTGGCTTGTAATGTATCTAGGACAAGACGCTCAGGTTCAGTCCCGTTTAGGATGGTTGCAAACCGATGTGAAATTAATAGTTAGATTTCTCGAAAAATTTTATCATTTATTGACACGTCTAATAATATGTCTTACAATTAAATAGTCTTATAAATAGTGATTTGAAAAAAGAAGGGATGAGAAAATGAATCAGCAAAGAACATCACCAACTGGTATTTTAGGCTTTCCGGTTGCTCCAATGGACAAGGACAGAAAATTGGATGTAAAAGGATTAGAAAGTAATATTCGTTTTCTGATGGACGAAGGATTGTCTTCTATCTTTGTTGCATGTGGCGCGGGAGAGTTCCATGCTCTTAGTAATGAGGAGTACAGGGAAATGGTTGAAGTTGCTGTGGCGACAACTAAAGGGAAAGTTCCCCTTTATACAGGTGTAGGTGGAAATATCAGCCACGCTCTGGAACAAACGAGAATCTCAGAAGAATTGGGAGCGGAAGGCTATCTGATTCTACCCCCGTATTTAATTGATCCTTCCCCGGAAGGCTTATATGACTATTTGCGTTTAGTAATAGAAAGCTCATCTTTAAATGCAATTGTCTATCATCGCGATAATTGCCGATTAGACTTGGAAGTTCTAGAGCAGTTAATCGAATTGCCTCAATTGGTAGGTTTTAAAGATGGAGTTGGAGATATTGAATTAAATAATGAGCTTACCTACTCTATTGGAGAACGTCTAGAATGGATTAACGGAATGCCCCTGGCGGAAGTGACAATGGCTTCCTATGTAAATCTCGGATTCAGATCGTATTCTTCGGCGATATCAAACTATATTCCGCATATTTCCAAGCTATTTTACGATGCCCTGTTAAACCAGAAAAAAGAACTGTTGCATGATGTTTATCAGGAAGTGATCCTTCCGATTCATCGAATTAGAAGGCAAAAGAAAGGTTATGCCGTTTCTTTAATCAAAGCCGGAATGGAAATTGTTGGCCTGCCAGTTGGAACTAGTGTACGACCACCGGTCACTTCTGTTGATCCGGAACATTATCGGCAGTTGGAGAGAATTATTAATGTGGCGTTTGAAAAATTTCCTAAACAAAAGTAACAAAGCAAGCATTTATAATTAAGAAATAAAAGATTCAAAACTAAAAAAACTAAATATTGAAATTATGTGGACTTTTTTTATATTAATAATTGTATTACGATTAAATTGAAATACAATTATTAACGGGTATTTTGATGATGTTCTTAGGAAAGGGGAAATGCGCGTGAACTACGAGGAAAAATTAGAGAAAGCCGGCTATAAGCTTCCGGATCGATTGAAGCAAAACGAACGCCCGTTTGAAGGCGGGATCAGAACCGGCAATTTAATCTTTGTTTCCGGAAACGCGGCAAAAGTAGACGGTGTTTTGAAATATAAAGGGATTGTAGGCGACAACATTTCATTGGAACAGGCTCAGGATGCAGCTAAAATTGCCTTTGTGAATTGTTTGGCAACCGTAAGAAATATGATGGGAAGTCTTGATTCTATCAAGAAGATTGTCAATATAAAAGGGTATGTGGCAAGTACGGCTGATTTTATTAATCAGCCGGAAGTGATGAATGCGGTTTCTTTTTTAGCAAACGAAGTTTTTGGTGAAGCAGGAAAACACAGCAGAGCAGCATTGGGGACGGCATCGCTTCCGGGCGGAACCCCTGTTGAAGTGGAAATTGTCGTCGAGGTGTAAGGACGGGGCCATATGATGGCTAAACAAGAAAAAGAGAGGAGAAAAAATGATGCTAAAATTCCCAAAAGATATGCCATTAGGAATTAAACAATTATTTACGAGTGTTTCCAATTTAAAAGAAGGGGAAAAAGTACTCGTCATCACAGATGATAACAAAAGAGAAATCGGAGAATTTGTTTATAACTATGCAAAAGAATATTTTGATACCACAATGATCGTTATGGCACCGAGAGAAGGACACGGTGCTGAACCGACAGATGCTGTCAGAGCGGCATTAAACGCTTGCGATGTAGCATTTGGCGCAACGACGATGTCACTGTATCATTCAAAAGCGCGTTTGGAAACAAGCAAAAATGGACGGCTCCGCTGGGTTGGACTCCAGGATTACGCGCTGCATATGTTTGAAAAAGGCGGTTTAACGGCGGATTTTGACGAGGTTAGACAGGTTATTGATCGGGTGTCCAAATATTACCAAGGAAAAACATTTACACTTACTGCTCCTGGTGGGACCCATTTGGTTTGCAGCATTGAAGGACGTAAACCTGTTTTCGATTATGGAACATCAAAGGAACCCGGTTCTGCTTCCTTTCCGCCTAATGCAGAAGTGGCGCTTGGCCCAGTAGAGGGAACGGCAAATGGCGTAATAGTTTTTGACGGAAGCATCCCTCACCCGCTGTTGAATTTACTTGATGAGCCGGTTATATGCAAGGTTGAAAACGGTTTCATTACAGAAATTACAGGTGGGCGTGAAGCAGACATTTTGCGTAAGCTTCTGGCCGATTTCAACGACCCGACTGTGTATAACATCGCAGAACTTGGCCTCGGATTAAACAAAGAGAATTATTTGTGTGGACATATGGCTCCGGATGAAGGTTCATTTGGAAATATCCATATCGGGATAGGAAAGAACTTGAATTTTGGAGGACATGTAGATTCCCCGCTGCATATGGATTTGGTTCTTAAGACTGTAACAGTTGTGATCGATGATTGCACCATCATGAAAGACGGAGTCTTGATGGTATAGAACTTCCATTGGGAAAGGGTTCTATGGGCCCATAGCAGTTTAGGAGTTCAGAAAGGGAGGGGAACCTCTCCCCTCCTGGCAAGCGCCCGCAAGTAGACGGATATCTACTGCATCTTGGCAGTTTATCATTGATCAGAAAGGAATAATGAATGATTCGATTCGTTCATTATACAAGGTGATTACATGAAAAGGATGAACAAAATTGCATCTGTTTTGATCGGAATTGCCTTGGTGCTAGGGTTAATAGGCTGTTCAGCTTCAGCCAGTAATGGTGTTGGTAATAAACGTATTATCAGCATAGCAACAGTCCAGCCTGAGAACCATTCAATCGCGATAGCCCTTTACGCATTTAGAGATTATATCGAGAAAAATTTGGGAGATAAATTTGACATCAGGATCTTCACCAATAGCGTGATGGGCGGGAATTCGGAAGCTCTGGAATTGCTGCAGATGGGGAGCCTGGATATGGTTGCTACGAGTGGAAGCAATCTGGAGGCATTTGCCAATGAATACAAGATTTTTAGTTTACCCTATTTGTTTAAAGACGAAGCGAGTTTCCGTAAAGCTATGAACAATGAGGACTTTATAAATGAAATTTATAACTCTACCGCCGAAAACGGTATTAAGGGTGTCGCCTGGTTTGCCAACGGCGTCAACAACTTTTACGCTTCCAAAAAAATTGAAACTCCGAAAGACTTAAAAGGATTGAAGATTCGCGTACAATCCAGCGATGCGAACGTAAAGATGGTACAAGCATTTGATGCGGCTGCAGTTGTGATGGCTTATGGTGAAGTATACACCGCGATGCAAAATCACGTGATAGATGCCGGGACCAATCCGGAGATGGCTCTTGTCAGCATGAAGCATGGAGAGGTTGCCAAATATTATTCCCGCACCGAACATCAGATTTTTACAGATATGCTTGTTGTCAGCACCAAGTTTATGGATTCTCTCACGGAGAAAGAAAAAGAAATCTTCCAAAAAGGCTTTAAAATGGCTACTCAAGTTCAAAACGAAGAATGGGATAAACAGACTTTGGAAGTAATCGAAGAAGCAAAAAAAATGGGCGTAGAATTTATTACAGTAGACAAAAAAACATTTGAAGAAATTCAAAAACCAGTGAGAGAGGAATTACTGAACTTGTATCCGAAGTTAAGGCCTCTGTATGACAAGGTGCAGGCCATGCAAAACTAAATGATGGGAGCAGATGTGATGGAAAAGGTCAAAAGCATACTGGATAAGCTGCTTTCCTGTGTGTGCGCTGGACTGCTGGCTTTTATGACATTGCTTACTGTTTACCAAGTTGCGATGCGGTATGTATTCAAAAGTCCAAGCACCATGTCAGAAGATATATTGAGCTATTCATTTGTCTGGGTATCGTTGCTGGGAACGGCATTGGTATTTGGTCAAAAAGATCATATGAGATTGACATTTTTTTCAGATAAGGTGAAAGGAAGAGGCCAGTTAGTATTAGCCATCTTTTCAGAACTGCTCATATTGGCTGTCGCGGTCAGTGTGTTCTTATTCGGAGGAAAAGCGTTTATGGGCGTGGGTGCCTTGCAATTGTCTCCTACTCTCAACATTAATATGGATTGGGTTTATATGATCCTGCCCATCAGCGGCGTTTTGATCGCTGCCTACAGCGTAATTAATATTATCCAATCCATACAGGAATTTAACAGCAGCGGAAAGGAGGAATTGCAATGAGCATAGCGCTATCAGCAGGCTTGTTGATTTTTGTCACTATTGTAGTTCTGTTGCTGCTTGGCATTCCGATTGGAATCTCGCTGGTCGTCGCATCGATGTTGGCCATTATTCAGTCTTTGGGTGTTTCGGCAGCTATACCCGCATCGGCATTAAAGATGTTTCAAGGTATTAACATCTTTACGCTTTTGGCTATTCCTTTCTTCATTCTGGCGGGCAATATTATGGGGAAAGGAGGCATAGCAGTCCGGTTGATTAATTTTGCAACGGCAATGACAGGGCGGATTCCGGGCTCATTAGCCCATACGAATGTAGTGGCTAACATGCTCTTTGGATCCGTATCCGGTTCCGGTACGGCTGCCGCATCTGCAATGGGTACGATCATTGGTCCGATCCAAAAAAAGGAAGGCTATGACGAGGATTTTTCGGCTGCCATCAACGTAGCTACAGCGCCTACAGGACTATTGATTCCGCCAAGTACCGCCTTGATCACGTATGCTTTGGTAAGCGGGGGGACTTCAGTAGCAGCCCTTTTCCTTGGAGGAGTTATCCCGGGCATTTTATGGGGATTAAGCTGTATGATAGTCATATTCTTCTATGCGAAAAAAAAAGGGTTAGTTGCTAAACAATCAATAACGGCAAAAGAATTTTTCAAAGTCATGTTCGATGCAATTCCAAGCTTGCTTTTGATCGCCATCGTTATTGGCGGAATTGTTAGCGGTGTATTTACTGCTACGGAAGCTTCGGCAATTGCGGTTGTATATAGTTTATTGTTATCCATGATTTTTTATAAAACGATAAAAATGAAAGAGTTATACGGCATCCTGCTTGATAGCGCGAAATTGTCGGCCATAATTATGTTTTTGATTGGCTCTTCGAATATTATGGCCTGGGTAATGTCATTTACTGAAATTCCTTCTTTAATTTCGAATACAATATTGGGAATATCCGATAATCCCTTTATTATTTTGTTGGTCATTAATTTACTGCTGCTTTTTGTGGGCACATTTATGGATCTCACGCCCGCCATCTTGATTTTTACGCCAATCTTGCTTCCTGTATGCCAAGCATTGGGCATGACTCCTTTGCATTTTGGCATTATGCTCACATTTAACTTGAGTATTGGAACGATTACGCCTCCAGTGGGTAATATTCTGTTTGTCGGAATAAAAGTAGCCCAGCGGAAATTGGAAAATGTTTTGCCGCATCTCTTTAAGTTATATATTGCGATTTTCGTTGTTCTTATGCTAGTAACATATGTTTCATGGTTTTCAACATTCCTGCCTAAACTGGCTGGATACTCATAAGCATTTCTATGGTACCAATATAAAGCATCACAATATTCATTGTTATTTTTCAATTTAATATAGATAGATTAAAAAAATTACAAGAATAGGAAAAAGGAGACGATTACTATGAGTTTTGCTACTACTGCAGATAGGATTTTCTTAAACTATATTAATGGAGCATGGGTGGCTTCTGAAAGCAATGAAACAGAGAAAAGCACAAACCCTGCCAATATTGATGAAATTGCCGGCTATATTCAAAAATCGACGAAAGAAGATTTAAACAAAGCTGTTTCAGCAGCAAAACAGGCACAACAGCAGTGGAAAAAGCTTGCCGGAAATGTTCGCGGCGATTTCCTGTTAAAAGCCGCATCCATTTTAGAAAGCAGGGTAGATGAAATTGCCGAAACGATGACCAGAGAGATGGGTAAAACCTTCCCTGAAGCAAAAGGTGAAACATTAAGAGGGGTAGCAATTTTACGTTATTACGCAGGAGAGGGGTTGCGCTCCATCGGGGATGTGATTCCTTCTACCGACAGTGAGGCATTGATGTTTACAACAAGGGTGCCATTGGGAGTGGTCGGGGTAATCACTCCGTGGAATTTCCCTGTAGCCATTCCGCTATGGAAAATGGCGCCTGCGCTTATCTACGGAAATACAGTCGTCATTAAGCCGGCAAGCGAAACGGCAGTCACATGTGCAAAGGTAGTGGAATGCTTGGCAGATGCAGGCTTGCCTGCCGGAGTAGTCAATATGGTAACGGGATCGGGCTCTATCATTGGCCAGGGGCTGGCAGAACATCCAGATGTAAATGGCATTACGTTCACAGGATCAAACGGTGTAGGTAAACAAATTGGCCAGGCAGCGCTTGCAAGAGGGGCAAAATATCAGCTTGAAATGGGAGGGAAAAACCCGGTCATCGTGGCTGAAGACGCTGATCTTGATTTAGCCGTAGAGGCGACGATAAGCGGGGGGCTGCGTTCCACTGGTCAAAAATGCACCGCAACAAGCAGGGTGATTGTCCAAAGCAAAGTGTATGAAGCTTTTAAAGTAAAGCTTCTTGCCAAGGTTCGGGAAATTACCGTAGGAGACGGAATGCAAAAGGATACTTGGATGGGACCGTGTGCAAATAAAAAACAACTAGATACTTTTATCCATTATATCGAAAAAGGAAAAGAAGAAGGTGCGACGTTACTGTACGGGGGTAACCAGCTTCAAAATGAAAAAACGAACAGAGGCTATTTCGTGGAACCCACTGTTTTTGAAAATGTGAACTCGGATATGGCTATCGCACAAGAAGAAATCTTCGGTCCGGTTCTGGCATTGATGAAGGTGGAGACCATTCAGGAGGCTCTTTCGTTAGCAAACGATGTTGAATACGGCTTGAGCGCCTCCATCTTCACCACCAATATTCGCAATATGCTTTCCTTTATCAACGAGATTGATGCAGGTTTGGTTCGAATCAATGCAGAGAGCGCCGGTGTCGAACTCCAGGCACCATTCGGGGGAATGAAGCAATCCAGTTCCCACTCGCGTGAACAAGGAAGAGCGGCTATCGAGTTTTTCACATCAATTAAAACGGTATATGTCAAATAAGAGAGGTCCCTCCAGCATCACAACGAAAATACACCCTAAAGACCGTTCAAAATTTAAAAAGCCGGGTTCCATTCTAAGGAATCCGGCTTTTGTTTTATTCTAGTAGTAGATGTAATGCTTGTAGAGTAATGGTCAGTTATACGCAAATGTATATTCGCCGAAAAATTAAAGCAAAAGACAGGTCACTGCAGCCATATAGCTCATTACACCCCTGCTTGTCTTCCTGATTAATAACCGCCGGCACACAACCATATGCAAAAAAAATCAAAAACACCGAACCTTTTCCGGCCAGAGCGACAATATAGGGTGTAAGCTGCTTACTCAGGAGGGCCCTCTGAATGCAAAGTGAATATATGTACCAATTACTTACGGAAATGAAGGATGGTAATCAACAGGCGTTTCATGAGCTGTATGATGCTACCTTTCAGGACGTCTATCGGACAGTCTCCTTTCTGGTGGATCACCAGCAGGATCGGGAGGATGTCATGAATGAGATCTATATGCAAATGTGGACCTCGCTTGCCAACTACGATACGAACCGACCATATCATTTCTGGCTACATGGCTTGGTAATCCGCCAAGTGCAGAGATTTCGGGTCAAGAGCTGGCGGAGATTCCGAATTTTTGATCGCATTCGTGCCTTTACTCGGGAAGAGTCTCATTGGGATCAACCTGATGTGTTGATGGATGAGACGAACCAAATGATATCGCAGGCAATCAAAAAGCTGACCGACAAGCAGAGAATGGTGATTATCCTCCGCTTTTATCACGACTATACGCTCGAGGAAATCGCAACATTGCTGGATATTCCACTGGGTACTGTCAAGTCCAGATATCATGCCGGGCTCCAGGCGCTTCGAAAAAAATTATGGAATCTCCCCCCAGAAAGGATGGAACAGATCAATGACTATTGAACGCAAAGTTCGTGAACATCTGCACGAAAAAGCAGAAATGATAGAGTGCCCGCCGGCCATTTCCAAACGAATTGAACAATCCTATTCTCACTATTTGCAACAAAAAAGGAGCGAAAAAACCATGAAAAAACGATTAATTGGTGGAATTGTTGCTGCTGCGTTTTTGATCCCAACGGCAGCATTTGCAGCCCCTGCCGTGATTGAAATGCTTACGAGAACACCAATGACTGCTGAACAAGTCAAGGTAGATGAGATTGGCAATGCAGCACTTGAGAAGCTATATAGCGCATTTCCCGAAACAAAATCGTTTGAGGTTATCGACGCTAGTAATGTCCAAGGTGTCCAAACAAGCATCACTTTGCAGGAAAAGGGTGGGACCGGCAAAAAGATTTCCCTTCATACAAATGGTACCACGGGTGCGATTGAACATGTGATTCAAGAGAATTGGGAGCCGAAGGAGAAGCCACTTACGGCTTTAAACGATCAGGAGATCAAGGCGAAGGTAGATAATCTCATTGATAAAATGTACGGCAGCAGCAAAGAGTACGAGTTTGCTATGGAGCAAATGGAAAACCCGGATCAAAAAACGTTTATGCTGAATTACACCAAAAAGGGATCATCAGCACCGCTCTACCAGGTATTTGTTCAGGACAATTCCATCAGTGCTTCTCTGATCGGAGGGGAGACTACATCTTCAAACACGAAAGTAGAAGGTTTCTTTACTACAAATGGTAAGCCCGATTATTTTGCTGATTCCTTTTTGAATGATGAAAAACTGTTTTCTCTACTAAAAATGAGCGGAACAGAATTGAAAGAAGAATTAGCAAAAGGTAAATCTGTGGTGGAGGTTGCAGCCTCTAAAAATGTCTCGAAACAACAAGTGATTGATGTCATTGCAAAAACACAGGTTGATTCACAAATACAAGGTGAAAAGAACGGCGAAGTTCCGAAAAGCAATGTTTCAAATGCACAAATGGTAAAAGCGATTGAACCGAAAGTATTGCAGGTTATTGAATACAAATCTGAAAAATAGTGATTCGTAAGAAGCCCCTCACCAAAAGGTGGGGGGTATATTCTACTCATACCTTTGATTCTCTCTCCTCGAACTCCGTAAAACCGTGATAAACCCATCCAATATCTCATGACTAACAGCAAAGCCCTTCCGTTTATAAAATTCCAAGGCGTTATGATTGCCATTGGAAACAAAGATAAAGTAATCATGAATATCCTCAAATTGCTTCAGCCATTCCATCGACCTATCAAAGAGAGTTGATCCAATTCCATATTGTCTGTACGCTTCTTTTATATAGAATTGAGATAAACATCCCACATTCTTTCCGTTCACAGTAGAAAGATCAAAAAAAGTAGCGAACTCGTTGTCATAGGCTTCTTTAGGAGTGATGTTGGAATAGACATACCCTACAATGCTGTCATCGTGTTTCGCTACGATAATATGGTTGTGGAGGGCTTTTTGGACAGAGGGGACCATCCTGGTGTCAAAATTCATGCTGTCAAACCGTTCTGGGCTGACCTGTGTCTTTGATCTCTGGAATGCCATCAATTCATTACATAGCTCTCTACAGCATTCGATGTTTTCCTCGGGTATCCATTCATATTTTATGTTCATAGAAAACTCCCCCTTCTTTTTCATTCCTTTGTTCATCATGGGTATTAGTATAGGACATAGGGAAGCGATAACAAGTATGCAGTTTTTTCTCTACGTCAATCCAAAACGGTATCCAAACACGACCACCTGAAGAAGGTGGTTCTCGTTTTTTATCGATAAAAATTGTTTCGAGTCTACAGAAAGCGCTTACTCTTTTCGATATGCTTGAAAGGGATACCGGCGAGTGTTAGACTGATTTTTGTTTGTAACAAGATAATGACGAAATATTATCGCGTTTTCCAATATTGCTAGCAAGTATAGTAAACAGCTCCATCCTGACTACAAGGGGGCATCCGATGCCTGTCTTACCAAAAAAGAGGAAACAGTGGAACAAAATTAGCCTGGTCACGCTGTTAACAGGGCTTGTTTCTATGTCTGTTGCTCTGACCGTTACGATTCTTCTCATCTCCTCCTACCAATCCAAAAAACAAGCACTGATAAACACGACATTGACCTTGAATCACACGAGTGCCATCAAGATGAGTCACACGATCGACTCTTTGATCAAATCCATGCGGAGCAGCTTGCACTATTCTGCGAAGCTCTTTTCAAATGCGATGTCCGCAGAGGAAGGATATTCGAAACTAGAATTGATCCGGCATACAAACAACTATTTTAATTCGATTACAGTGGTGGATGAAACTGGGCTTGTTCGATATGTGTCTCCCGCCTCTATTGGTACGGCAGGGAAGTATATTACTACGGAAACAGCGAAAGCAGCATTAGCAGTAAAAAAGCCTTACATCTCCAAACCGTACCTAACTGTTAACACCAAACGTCTCATCGTACTGATCAGCGAGCCCATATTCGATAAAGACGGAATCTACAGGGGGGTTATCGCAGGAACAATCTATCTGCATGAGAACAACATATTAAATACGATCTTTGGGAGCAACCCGACTGACGAGCTAGATTCTTCTTTTTATATTGTAGGGTCTGACGGTCATTTGTTGTTCCATCGTGATACCAGTCGGATCGGAGAGGACATCAGTGAGAATCAAGCAGTACGCAAGCTGATTCAAGGGAAAAGTGGATATGAACAGATGGTCAACCTGAGGGGAGAGACGGTATTATCTGCTTACGTGAAGGTTCCAGAGAATGGCTGGGGCGTCGTAGTCGTGTCGCCGATCAGTGCCGTCTATGAACAATTAAATCGGCATCTTGCATCTATTTTGCTATATATGCTGCCTCCTTTTCTATTATTAATGCTCGTCGTTATTTGGCTTGCGCGCAGAGTTGCAAAACCTTTTGTTTCCCTGGCTGATCTCGTGAGCAAGGCAGGAAGAGAAGAGGTCCAACTCACTGAAGGAAAACAGCATTGGAATCGCGAGGCTGAGCTGTTAACTCGCGCCATTAGCTATGCATTAACCGATATGAAAAAACAGACAGATCAATTGGCACATGATGCCAGGACCGATCCATTGACAGGGTTAACCAACCGAAGAACGTTCGAAGCAACCATGCAGCAATGGATGGAGGAGCAAGCCTCTTTTTCTGTGATTTTGATGGACCTAGATCGCTTTAAATCGATTAATGACACCCATGGTCATCAGTCTGGAGACGAGGTGTTGAAGCATTTTGCCCAAATTGTTTCTGCATCGCTGCGGTCAGGCGATGTATGCTGTCGTTTCGGAGGGGAGGAGTTCGTTGCATTGGTTTCACATGCTAGTGCTGAAGAGGCCTATCAAGTGGCAGAACGAATTCGCCATACGTTAGAGACGAGTACCAATCCAATCGGACAGCTGATAACCGTGTCACAAGGCATCGCTCATTACCCTTCGCATACGGATTCGGCTGAAGGCCTGTTGCATTTGGCTGACGTAGCATTATATGAAGCGAAGAGATCAGGAAGAAACCGAACAGTAATAGCCGAGGGTTGAGGCGCTATCCGAGACGCTCGGAGCTGCTTATTTTCAAACAGTTGTTGCAGGATTTATCTGCGGCGACTGTTTTTTATGTGTCACAAAATCCGTTCAGCTGGATCAAATAAGTGATCTGGAAGCAGAAAGGGAGAATGACATATGAAAAAACAAACGATAGTAGCTGTAGGTATGGTGGCATTGCTGGTGTCCGCAGCAGCATCCCCGTTTACCAGCATGGGGACACCCGTGTACGCAGCTGTTCAGGGTGAAGCTGTAAAAGCAGAAATAAAGACACTTGCACAGTTGGATAAAAACGTCGTAGAAGCGGCCAAGCAAGCGATGCAAAAGCAGGCAAGTGGTGTACCCATCGAGCTAGATCGAATTAGCGGAGAGAATGCTGATTGCTGGGTGATTTCCGCAAAGGACAACAGGGGAGAGGTCCTGGTTACCAAGAAAGAGGGAAAAGTCGTATATGTAAAAGTAACTCTCAAGTTCAACGAAGTAGCTGCCAATCTGCAAAACACAGTTACAAGTACGTTGAAAGGGATGGATGCAAAACGTGCGTATGTGATTGATTCAGTCGAGCGAATCAACTGGGAAAAAGAAAACGTTTGGCAATTTAATGGGGCAAATGTTTCGGTAAGTATTGACGCCGAGACTGGGAAAGTCAACACGGCTTCTCTGAAGTATACAACCCAACAAATGAATGCCAAAGTGGTCGACACAGCGCAAAAGACACTGAAGTCACTTTCTAACGGAAATACACCAGGGTTACTCTCGGATGTAATGCTTGTAAAAGATACACAAAGACATTGGGATCAAGTATGGAGCTTTTCGGATACTAGTCGGACATACAGCATCATCATAGGGGCAAAAACAGGAAAAGTCGTTTCCGCCACCACTTTCAACGAGTTTATAAATGACAAATATGTATCGGACGAAGATATTCCGAAGGTGTTTGCTAAACCTTTCTATACAAAAGAAAAGGCGATTGTTGCTGTGAACCCCATGATGAAAAAAGTATTCAACCTTGATTTGAGCGGATACAATGTCTCGTCTAAATACAATGAATATACGTTTACGAAAAAAGGAAAACCGACTGTGATCGCATCTATCAACAAAAAAGGTGTCTTCTATGATTTCCTCGTTACGCCGGAAAACGGTTTGATCAATTAGACAGGAAATCGTAAGTGCCTCCCAGGACTAGGTTCGGGAGGCTTTTCCATTTCATTCATGTAAATATCGTAAAGATCTCACCGATAATCTTCGAAAAACCTTTACCTGTGATTTATTGATTGAAAGTGATTCGCGAGTAGAGTGAAAGTGAAAGGATCACCTTGTGACAAAGCAGAGGGGGTATCATAATGGATACGGGTAGTCATCTCCTTTTTGGCGTGACGTTGGCTGGATTGGCACACGCGACTACACTTGCTGGGAATAATCCAGCTGTGAGTCAGGCATTGATGATTGCTACTGTTGTAGGATCGCATGCACCCGATTTTGATACGATTGCCAGATTGCGCGGTTTTTCTGCTTATATTCGTTTTCATCGGGGGATTACTCATTCGATTCCCGCTTTATTCCTTTGGCCACTGGTCATTAGCCTACCACTGGCGTGGGCGTTTGGTGTGATGGATCAGCTCGGAATGTTATACTTCTGGACGTGGATTGCGGTAGTGTTCCATGTCTTCCTCGATATGCTGAATGCGTATGGTGTCCAATGTGCTCGCCCGATTAACCGGCGCTGGGTCCATATGGATGTGCTTGCGATTTTTGAACCATTCCTGTTTGCCATTCATTCGGCAGCAGCAATCTGGTGGCTGGCTTTTGGGGGAGAGGCAAGTGTGCTCTTTCCAGCTGCGTACGGGCTTACCTTGCTGTACATTGGTGTACGTGCCTGGCAGCATCGGCGGTTGGTCAGGCGTGTGGCATCTGCTCTGGAAACGAAGGGCGTATGTCATGTCATACCCAGCTTTCATCCGTTTCATTGGCGGTTTGTCGTGGAGACCGATAAGCTCTTTTATACCGGAAAACTCGAATATGCGCATGTGATACTGGAAGAGGTTTATCCGAAGCAGCAGCATGATGATATTATCAAGGCGACAGTCGGTGTGGATGGTGTACGTGCGTTTCTCGGCTTTGCACAGCGTATCCACGTCACCTGGAACGAGAGTCAGGATGGCTATGAGGTCATTTGGAGCGATGTGCGTTTCTGGTATAATCGCAAGCTGCCTTTTGGCGTGGAGGTCCAGCTGGACAGGGAACTCAATGTCGTGAATCATCAATTGGGCTGGAGAAAAAAAGCGTGGGATCCACCGTTTGTGTAGGGAAAGAGCATCTTTGACACATTAGCAAATAAGAAAACGGATCGATAAAAAGGGAGCAAGCCAAAATGTGTTGTCGTTTTGGACTGCTCCTTTTTTCTTTTTGCTTACCAATCCCAGCTGCTTTTTTTCAATCCAAGCTTTTCAGCGATCACATAAGCGATCGGCAGATAAGCAGGTTGAAGTGATTGTTCCGT
The DNA here is from genome assembly GCF_046535075.1 of Brevibacillus sp. SIMBA_040. NCBI lineage: Bacteria > Bacillati > Bacillota > Bacilli > Caryophanales > Paenibacillaceae > Brevibacillus > Brevibacillus sp. SIMBA_040. The sequence continues at coordinate 181,104 of NZ_JAWRXI010000009.1, read as the reverse complement.
GCAGCTTGACTCTGGCTTGTAGTTGGTCTCTTTTGCCTTTTGCAGATCAGCTTCCGCAATATTGTTTGTCTTTTGCGCTCCTTCATAGCAAGGAGGGGTGATATAGGTTTGGTTCGTGTGCTCTAAGATGATGCGGGTACCTGGTGAGGGGGCTGACTCGATTTTGATAGCAAATAAACAGGTTACCAATACGACAAGGCCAATCACAAAAAATGTCATGCGTTTCATGAGATCAACTCCAGCCTATCTTTTTAGCTTTACTAAAGGAAGAAGACTTATTTTAGCACGTCCAATCCCTGTTTTTAATGGCTAACTATGACTATTTTGAGTTGATAACGGCGCTAGGAAAGTCATGATAAGCATGGAATGAAGATATAAGGGATTACCCTGCGTTATAGTATAGGTGCTATACTATAGGAAACAGTATTTTACAACGAGTGGGGCGGAAAGTGCAGAGAGGGGGTTCCATTTTGCGAATATTGAGTTAAAATGGAACCATTTTACACACTCCATGCATGAGGCTTACACGTAGAAAGGTGGTCCAAAAGCTATGCCGAGTGAACCTGCAATTGGGAGAAAAGAAGATCAGAAACACTGTATTCAGAATTATATTCGTTCCCCGGACAGTCAAAAAAAGCTTTATAAGCGCACACTGCTTATCGTAGTTATCTCGCAAATTTTTGGTGGTGCTGGTCTGGCAGCAGGTGTTACGGTTGGGGCGCTGCTTGCACAGGATATGCTGGGATCAGATAGCTTTGCAGGAATACCTGCTGCCTTGCTTACTTTAGGATCTGCTCTTGCTGCTCTGCTGGTAGGGCGGCTGTCGCAGCGATCCGGACGACGTCTTGGACTCGCAACGGGTTTTTTAAGTGGAGGAATTGGCGCGATCGGCGTCGTTCTTGCCGCGGTCTTGCAAAATGTTCCACTGCTCTTCCTTTCGCTACTCATTTATGGAGCAGGTACTGCCACGAACCTGCAAGCGCGATATGCGGGTACTGATCTGGCAGGTCCGAAGCAAAGAGCAACAGCTGTCAGCGTTGCGATGGTGTCAACTACATTTGGCGCAGTGGCAGGACCGAATCTGGTTGAAGTGATGGGTACATTCGCTACCTCCATCGGTGTCCCGGCTTTGGCAGGTCCATTTATTTTAGGAGCTGCTGCCTTTACGTTGGCTGGTCTTGTCTTTTTGATTTTCCTCCGTCCCGATCCACTCATCGTTGCCCAAGCAATTGCTGAAGCGAAGCGTGCAGATCAGCAGCATGCAGGTGTGGACCCCAGCACAAGCGCGGCAAACAACCGGGGTATTGTTGTAGGGGCCTGTGTCATGATCTTAACGCAGATCGTAATGGTCGCGATTATGACGATGACTCCGGTACACATGAAGCATCACGGACATGGACTGAGTGAAGTAGGGCTCGTCATTGGCGTACATATTGGGGCGATGTATCTCCCGTCTCTCATTACGGGCGTGCTGGTTGACAAAATCGGACGTATTGCCATGGCGTTTGCATCTGGTGTCATTTTGCTTGGAGCCGGATTGCTTGCAGCATTTGCTCCTGCCGACTCCATGCCGATGCTCATCGCAGCTCTCGCTTTGCTGGGGCTTGGGTGGAATTTTGGCCTAATCAGTGGCACGGCTCTGATTGTGGATGCGACGCACCCTGCCACTCGGGCAAAAACACAAGGAACCGTCGACGTCTCAATCGCGCTGGCTGGTGCATCAGGTGGCGCTCTATCTGGCATGGTTGTAGCAAGTTCTAGCTATGCAACCCTTTCACTTGCCGGGGGATTTCTGGCACTCTTATTGATTCCTGTCGGGATATGGTATCGGGGCAATCAAAAAGTGGCGAAGTCCGAAAATATGAGTATGTAGAATATATCCTCCGAAAACATCGTTCTTAACAGGAACGATGTTTTTTTCTTGAGTCTGAACGGATGAACGCTTGTCATTTTTTTCACACATGGATTATTCTGATAGTAGATTTCAGCTTTTGATCGGACATTCTTTTATTTGAGATCAGACGAGGAGATGCGCATGGATCAACGAAATGACAGTCCACTTATTACAACCAAACTTTATGTGCCTAAGTACGGTTCGGACCTTTTGCGTAGACAACAGCTCGTGGAACAAATCGACGAGGCTGCGACTGCTAGATTGATCCTGGTATGCGCACCGGCCGGATTTGGCAAGACAACGGCAGTCAGCCAATGGATACAAAGCTCCGGCTATCCAACAGGCTGGGTCTCCCTCGACGAATTCGATAATGATCCTACTCGCTTTTGGCGTTATGTTGCGCAGGCGATCTATATGATGCAAAAAGAACAGGACAGAGAGGCACCGACTTTTAATCATTTGCCGAGCGCAGCGTCGTCGGAGGCAGTGGTGTCTGCTTTGCTGGAAGTGATGGCTAGCATGCGAAGCGATTTTTATCTGGTTTTGGATGATTATCATGTTATCAAGGAGACTTCTATCCACGACGCCTTACATATGCTGATCCAGCACGCTCGCTCCTTTATGCATATCATCCTCATTAGTCGGGAGGAGCCGCCGTTATCCTTGCATCGTTTTCGGGTACGCAAGCAGGTAAAGCAATTGGGCTCGGATAATCTTCGGTTTAATGAGGAGGAATGCCGCCGCCTTTTTAACGATGTCATGGGACTGAATCTGTCAAACCAGGACATCGGCTTGTTAAGCAAAAGGACGGAAGGATGGATTGCCGGTCTGCAACTGGCGGCTCTCTCCATGCAGGGGAAAGTGGACAATGCTCTGACCATTCACGGTTTTTCCGGAAATGATAAATATGTCGACGATTATTTGACCGAAGAAGTATTGAAACGGTTGCCAGAAGCCGTCCAGGCCTTCCTCTTGAAAACCTCCATCCTGCAACGCCTCTCGGGAGATTTGTGTGCAGCGGTCACTGGAGAACAGGATGCCCACGCCATCCTGCGTATGCTCGAGAGAACGAACTCATTTGTAATCGCACTGGATGGTGTGAATGAGTGGTATCGCTATCATCATTTGTTCGCAGACATCCTGGGGACGCACCTGAGAAAAAAGGATAAGGAACAGCATCCGGCTTTGCATCGATTGGCGAGCAATTGGTTTGAGAAGAACGGGTGGGTGACGGAGGCGATTGAGCATGCGCTTTCGGGGGAGCACTGGGTTCGCGCCACCCGCTTGATTATTGCAAATGCTCCCGTGATGCTGAAGCGTTACGAGAATAAGACCCTGCGCAAATGGATGGAGCGTTTTGAGAAGTCCTGGCTAGAAAGCAATCCAGAGCTTTGCATTGCCTTTGCCTGGATGCATGTGCTGTCGGATGAAATCGAACAGGCAGAAACGCTGCTTCGATTTGTTGATAAAAGCTTGCTTGGGAGCAGCAGGAATTTAGATGAGTGCAGGGTGGAAATCTGTGTACTGCGAGGTTATATCGAGGTCATGCGCAGAAATACAGCGCTTTCCTTGACGTACATGGAGCAGTCCGTTCAGATGGAGCCCAAATTTAGTCGGTATTTCATCAATGGCATTGAACTCAATTCGGATGAGCCTTACGTACTTCGCAGTCGCGTGGCACTGAGCGGGTATTTGACCAAAGTCAGTGAATATTATTTGAAGCTGCGAACGATCTGGAAGCATAGTGGACTTGGGATATTGGCATATGGCTCGATCGTGCTGGCAGAGCTGTATTATGAGCGAAACGATTTTGAACAGCTGCGTTATTTCGTACCGAGGGCGATTGAGCTCGGAACCATTTCGTTGAACTTCGGTGTACTAGTTCCGGTTTATTTGGTATTGAGCCGATGGAGAAAAGCGGAGAAGCGCTACGATGAGATGCGGCTGGCTTTGGATGAAATCAGTGCGCTATGCCGTCAGCACGATGCTCCCGCGCATTGGAGTACTTTTGTAGATGTATACCGTGTCAGACTCTGGATCGATGAAGATGATCGTGAAAAAGTGGAGCAATGGACGGAGCCAAATGGCAAGATAAGCAGCGAAATGGTCGCGTCCAGGCATGAGTTTGAGAGAATGATGCTGGCACGCTCCTACGTCTATTTAAAGAACAACGAGGCGGCCATCCGACTGTTAACCAGCCTCGTTCATGAGACAGAGATGAAGTCCCGACTGGGGAGTCAGATTGAGTCTTATATTTTGCTCAGCCAAGCGTACCAGAATCAAAAGAAGCATCATGAAGGCGCAGCGTGTATTCGTAAAGCGGTAGCACTAGCAGCACCAGAGGGGTATGTTCGGATATTTTTGGATGAAGGTCCGCCAGTTGCGAAAATGCTATACGCGCTCTACAAGAGTAAAACTGCCTCCAAAGAGGAGCTGGCGTATGTCTCTATTCTATTGAAACAGATGGAAAAAGAGTTTCCTGCCCTCGACATTCAAATGCGCATCTCCACAAAGCTAGACAAATTAACGGAAAGAGAGTCAGAAGTATTGGCGTTGCTCGGGGCAGGCTTATCGAATTCGGAGATTGCGGAGAAGCTGCACTTATCACATGGTACGGTGAAATGGTATGTGTATCATATTTTCAATAAGCTTCAGGTGCGAAACCGGGCACAAGCGATCATGCGACTAAAAGAAAGCGAGAATCATGATAGTAGTACCTAAATTCATAACTAGAGTTAGGTTTCCTTCCGAAAAACTGTTGCTATCATAGTACTGTTTCTGGATTCTTTCAAACATTCGGGAGGAAAACATGGAAAATGCTCTTATTGCTTTTGTCACTACGCTCGTGGTGGGAGTTGTTAGTTATATTGGTACCTGGTTTAGCAGCTTTGAGCTTTCGCGAACATTTACGAAATGGTACTTTATTGTTATTTTTGCAGCAGCGTTGATTCTTGGGGTCATTTCTTATTTCTTCTGGATTGATTAGTGATAAATACGTAAAAAGGGTTTTTGCGGAATATATGGAATTATGACTAAATAAGTACAAGGAATCGGAAATAAAGGAGGCGGCAGTGATGAATCAGGGCGGCAAGTATATCAAGATAGAGCCAGGGGTAGAAATCTTTGTTCAGGATGTAGGAAGTGGAGATCCGATTGTATTCATTCCGGGGTGGACGTTTACCACGGAGGTTTTTCATAAGCAGGTCGAGCATTTTCAAAAGACAAACAGAGTAATTGTCATCGACCCAAGAAGTCACGGCAGATCGTCTATCACGATGCATGGAAATGATTATGCGACGCATGGCTCCGATTTGGCAAAAGTCATCGAAGCGTTGGAGCTGAAGAATGTTACGCTGGTGGGCTGGTCATTTGGATGCTTGACCATTTGGGAATACATCAGGCAGAACGGGACGCAAAATATAAAATCTCAGGTCTTAGTCGATCTGTCGCCGAAGCCACTGTCAACCAACCATGAACAGGACTGGGTGGAAGGACCTTTGGACGAAATCGCGGCAGTTTATAGCACCTATTTGAGAGACTCCGAGAAGCAGCGGGAGTTTGTTACAGCCTATGTAACAGACGTCATGGTACAGAGAGAGCTGGAAGAAGGGGAGCTGAACTGGATTGTAGAGCAATCGCTAAAAACACCACATTACGTTGCAGCGAATCTGTTTGCAGCCGGTATGTTCTCTGATTACCGAGAAGAAGCCAAGCTGGGAAGTGACGCTGTACCGACTCTTACCGTCATTGCCGAGCATTGGGCTGATAAAGCGAAGCGTTTTGTGGAACAGCATGCACCTAAATCAGCTATTGAGGTTCTCGGCGGACACTTGATGTTTTGGGAGCATGACGAGAAATTTAATCAGATTGTTGAGAAGTTTATTCGAGCGTAAATTATCTAGCCTTCCTGGAAGGGAAAAATATCATCCAGTGTGTGATGGGGTTCAACCAGAGCATACTGGTTTCTTTTTTTCTCGACAACGAATGAAGTTTTCAATGATGATCGTACGTTATCCCCTGAAGGAGAAGGGGAGTGGTTCTAAAAAACTAGTTCAAAAAGCTCGAAGGAATTGGTAAATTCTGCTCTTTTCGCATATTTTATTTATTTGAAATAATGGTACGAAACTACTTTTATTTTCCAAATGAGGAGGAAACGATGCGAAAGAAGAGCTTTATTTTACTCATGGTATTCATGGCGACATTACTTACTCCATCCGTCTTGGGGGCTGCTGGACTAAATATCAGCGCTGTTCTTTCCCCACAGATCAAGCTGGTCAAAGAAGGACAGCTCATTGACACAACGTCGAATACCCCAATCACTTATAACGGTAAAACGTATGTACCTTTGCAAGTGGTAAGTCAGGCTATGGGGTATCAAACCGAATGGGATGGTAAAAATCAAACGATTCATTTATCACCTGCGGATGACCAATACCCGCTCGTCAGTTTGCCCGATGTTCAGCTTATTTCTGTGGAGCCTAAGTATGATCTGATTACGAGCTTGGACGGACAGACGTGGTTAGGTAGTATCAACCTGAATTTTGTCCATCAAAATGACAAGGAATTGAGCAGACAGCCGGTACTTGTTGTGGAAATGGTAAATAAGGATAAAACGGTTTTGACCAGTACGACCACCCTATTGAATAAATCCCAAGGAACGCAAAAGGGGTATACACTAGGAGACCACATTCGTTTACCGTATAGCATCAAGATGAGCCGGGAAGAAGTCATCAAGCAAATGCAGGCTGACTACTATTACCGGATTAAGCTGAAGTAATCGGCAAAGGGAGAAAATTCTTCGTAGATAAAAAAGCAAAGCAGATTTTGATGAAAACATTTTGGAGCAGTCAAGGCAGGGTTCCGGCCAAGGATAGACCTGGACGCGGTGGGAAAAACGATTTTATGGCGGTCGTCAATTGGCGCGGCGAAGATGGCTATAGTGAGCCCGAGGTGCAGAATTTGTTTGGTCAATGGCTATAGTGCACGATTTCACTTGTCCACGTATGCTCCTCAAAGCATGCTAGCTTCGAGGAGCGACGCGGCCAATATGGTAAACTCCTACAAATGAACAATTTCAATCCGCTTATCAAACTCCCGCAAATACTCCACAACCAATTTCCGATGGCAATGATGTGGCTTCTCTTCACTGCATAAAAAGCAAGGAACACGATCGCCGAGAAGCACGTCCATCTTCGTTTCAATTTTTCTCTCCTGCAGTAAATCTGTAAAAGTTCTTTCAAATTCTTCCCAAGAAAGCTCCTTTTGCTTGATTGCTTTTAACAGGGGCTCTGTCGGCGCTAACGAGAGATCATGAATATATTCGATGTTCAGCAATTCCAAAACGTATTCCAGGTCATCCTTTTTGGCAAAACCGGCGAGCTGCGATGTATTTTGCAGACGAGTATCGATTACACGATCAACCTTGTGGTGCTGTAGAGTGGAGGCAAAGGTACGCAGAGATTTTTTAGAGAAGCCGATTGTCGTAACGAGCATGTCCATTCTCCTTATCTGTCTGTGCTTGTAATAGGGGGAGTATCACGCCAATTGCGAAAAAAATTGTGCTATAGCATGGATTCGACCTAGGTAAGGTTTGATCCTTTTTGTATATTTATTCGTTTTAGTGTATGATTTTTCGGAAAAAACACAAAATAACTGGACATTAGATAGCAGTTATAGCTATTGTGGAATTATACTTATATTAAAAGTGAGAATGAATCGCAAAATGATCGTTATCGGGTTTTGGATTGGGAGGTCATTATGTACAAGGTTGGGGTAATCGGTCCTCATTCATCCGTAGAACGCATTATTCAGATTGGCAAGGAATATGAGCAGACGATGGAGTTTGTTGCGTATCCATATCGTGACTTTCATGAAACGGAAAGCATCGTTCGCAAGCATAATCAGGATGTTGATGTTTGGCTTTTTTCGGGCCAGATTTCTTATATGACGGCGATGAAGGCGTTAAACTCAGAAGAAAAATTGGTTTATATTGAGCATACAGAGTCTGATATTTATAAAAGCCTGCTGCACATGGGGTATTACCAGAATGAATTTTTGAATCGGGTGAGCATCGATGAAATTACAACCTCTCACCTGGAGCAGGCACTTCGGCAAATTGACATCGAGCCGCAGGAAATGTATATAAAGACGTTTGACATCAACTCAAGCACGCAGGAATTAATCGATTTCCATCTCGAGCTGTGGAAAAGCGGCAAAACGAAGGGAGCAATCACCTGTTTTGAAGCGGTCTATCTAGGCTTAAAAGAGGCAGGAGTACCGACGTATCGCATATCAACGACCGATATGGAAATTCGGCAGGCGTTGCGAATTCTGGCCGAACGAACAAGGACTTTTTACTACAAAGACACGCAGATTGGCGTCCAGATCATCGAAATGGAGCATTTTGACAAGATCACCGAGAAGGCGAAAAGCTCCTATCATCTCCAGTATTTCGAGATGAAGGTGAAAGAAACGCTTCTGCGCTATTGTGAGAATCTGGATGGCTCCTTGATGGAAAAAGGAAACGGGCGTTATGTCATTTTCAGCTCACGGGGTGCCATCGAGCGGGAATTGCGAGTCTTGCAGGAAACGATTACCCAGCTTGCAGACGAATCCGATCACTCGGTCGCAGTCGGGATTGGTTATGGGGTAACGGTGCATTCTGCGGAAATCAATGCTCAGCGTGCAATCCAGCTGTCCAAAGAAAGAGCGGAGCACGGAATTGTCATTATTCAAGAGGATGGAACCATGATTCAATCGGCAGGGGAAGAGGAGGAGCTGCGCTATTCGTACCGTTTTGACGATAAGGAGCTAATCGACAAGCTCAAGGACGTCAAAATCAGTGTGAAAAACTATCATAAGGTAGCTGCTCTGATTCGGAGAATGAATTGGAACGACTTTACTATTAAGGATTTGGCTGCCCATCTGTATTGGGATGAGCGCAACGCGAGACGTTTCATGGTCAGCCTGTGCGAGGTTGATTTGGCAGAATACGCCGGGGAAGAAGCATTCTCTACACGTGGAAGACCAAGTAAACGATATCGTTTGAAATAACTGTCCAATATATGGGCGGTTATTTTTTTTGCGCGTAAAAAATCGGCGTTGTATTACTGTTGATCCTCAATTGGAACAGTTCAGGAGAGATTTTTTTTTATAAATCTTCAGAATTTCAGATTGAAAAATAGAAATGATTAAAATATAATCCTTTTAAGTCAATTACCCTTTTATTACCCTAAAATAGTTTGGCTAACCCAAAGAGTATTCAAAGCGATGGGGCGATTTGGGTTGAATGATGCTCTAGCTGTCAAAAAATAGAGGAAGGAGGATCGCGTTTTCTGGTTTGTAAAAGGTATGCATCTATAGATTACTACTACGTGAAGAGAGAGGTACACTTATGGATCAAGAACAATACCTGAAAAAGAAAATGGGCTTTTGGTCTCTCACAGCACTTTCTCTCGGGGGGATTATCGGGTCGAGCTGGCTCTTTGGTCCTTGGGCAACAGCAAAATTAGCTGGCCCTGCTGCGATTATGTCTTGGTTGATCGGTGCAATCGTCATTACTTTTATCGCACTTGTTTATGCTGAATTAGGAAGAGTGAAGCCTGAATCTGGCGGTTTAGGTCGCTATCCACTCTATTCCCACGGAAAAATGCTGGCAACCGTAACGAGCTATTCGATTTGGCTTGGCTATTGTGCCACAGCGCCAGTGGAATCTGCGGGTGTGATCCAATACGCCAATCAGTTTTGGCCAGGGCTTTATGATGTAGCCAAAGAACAGCTGACAACATCGGGTATATTGGCAGCGTGTTTTCTAATGATCTTCTTCGTTGTCTTTAACTACTTCGGAGTAAAGCTGTTCGCTGTCACAAATACAGTGATTACCGTTATCAAATTCGTAGTACCTGTGCTCACGATCATTGCCTTCTTTATGACAGGCTTTCATACAGAGAATTTCACGAGTCAAGGTTTTGCACCAAACGGGTATAGCGCAGGGCTGAGTGCCGTTTTAACAAGCGGGATTTTCTTCGCTTACACCGGTTTTGGAAACGTCATCATGATGAGCGGGGAAGTCGTCAATCCGCGAAAGAATATTCCGCTCGCCTTGATTGCTTCACTAGTTGTTGCAGCGATTATGTACGTACTGCTGCAAGTGGTCTTTATCGGTGCGGTTCCACCTGAAATGCTGGCAAATGGCTGGAGCGGTATCAAGTTTGATTCACCGTTTGCAAACCTGGCGATGATTGCCAACATGGTTTGGTTGTCCTGGATTATCACAGCAGATGCGATGGTGTCCCCTACAGGCTCGGCACTCGCGTATACGGCTGGAACCTCCAGACACGTTTTCGGAATGGCAAAAAGCGGTTTCCTGCCAACCTACTTCGGAGTAATCAACAAGCGATTTGGTGTTCCAACTCGTGCACTCGCTTTCAATTTCGTCATTGGACTGCTCTTTTTGTTCCCGCTCAAGAGCTGGACGGCGATTGTTGCTATCGTCGGCGCAATCGGAATTTACAAGTATGCGTCCGCATGCGTAACCGTCATGGTATTCCGCAAGGTTGGTTTGACCAAAGACAGCGGGCTGCCGGGGATGAGTGTCATTGCGCCATTAGCGTTTGTCTTCGCAACACTACTCATTTACTGGACAAACTGGAGCAAGGTACAGCTGGGGATCATGGGCTTAATTATTGGAGTAGCCGCGTATTTGATCACTCACTTTGTCAAAAAGGAAAAGCCGGTGGAAATCCTCGGTGGTCTGTATTTGATTGTCTATATCCTGATGCTTATCGTGATGTCTTACTTGGGTAATTTCGGTGGTCATGGTGTTCTTCCAGAGCCGTTCATGTCTATCATTGCAGCTGTATTAGGGTTCATCTTTTACAACTTCGCAGTTTACAACGGTGTCTGGTATATGCGCAAAAAGGGCAACATTGAAGAGCTTGAGGAAAGCGTGACCCAGTAATCGTCAACACTAACAGAAATAAAGGAGAACTTGGATATGAAGCTTTGGGGAGGCCGTTTTAGAAAAGAAGAAAACAAACTGATGGAGGATTTTAATAGCTCTCTGCACGTAGATAAGAGATTGTATGCAGAAGATATTAAAGGGAGCATTGCACACGTAAACATGCTGGTAGAATGTAGTCTCCTCACTCCAAAAGAGGGGGAGGATATCGTACAATCGCTGATTTCCATTCGAGATGATATTGAAAATGGAACATTGCCGATCGAAGGAAACTACGAGGATATTCATAGCTTTGTAGAGTCCAATTTGACCCAGCGAATCGGGGATACAGCGAAAAAGCTTCATACCGCTCGAAGCAGAAATGACCAGGTTGCAGTCGATATTAGGCAATACGCGAAAAACAAGGCTCTCGAAGTGGTTGAATACATTGAGGAGCTGCAGGACAGCTTGGAGAAAAAGGCGAGAGAAAACAACGTCATCATGCCGGGCTACACCCACCTGCAGCGTGCACAAGTCGTTACTTTCCAGCATCATCTGCTGGCATACTACAACATGCTGAAGCGTGACAGACAAAGAGTTCTGAATGCGATCGAGATCATGGATGAAAGTCCACTCGGCTGCGGTGCCTTGGCAGGGACTACTCACCTGATCAATAGAGAAATGACCGCCAAGGAATTGGGCTTCAAAAAGCCAGTCGATAATTTCCTCGATGGGGTCAGTGATCGTGATTACTTGCTGGAGCTGCTGTCCAGCTTCTCCATTCTGATGATGCATCTGAGCCGTTTGAGTGAAGAATTGATTTTGTGGAGCAGCCAGGAGTTTCGCTTTGTTACGATCGATGATGCGTACTCAACAGGCAGCAGCATCATGCCACAAAAGAAAAACCCGGACGCAGCCGAGCTGATCCGTGGAAAAACGGGCCGCGTGTATGGATCGCTGACATCACTTTTGACCACGATGAAAGGACTGCCGCTTGCCTACAATAAAGACATGCAGGAAGACAAAGAGCCGTTCTTTGATGCTTTGGATACTGTGCTGTCTTGCCTGCAAATCATGTCCAAAATGATTGCGACCATGAAGGTTAACAGTGAAAATATGAAAAAAGCGGTGAAAGAGGGCTTCCTCAATGCAACAGAGGTTGCTGACTATCTGGTTAGCAAAGGCGTTGCCTTCCGGGATGCACATAGTATCGTTGGCTCTATCGTAATTTATTGCGAGGATCATCAAAAAGCAATTGAGGAGCTGTCGCTTGCGGAATTGAAGCAGCAAAGCCCGTTCATCGAGGATGACATCTATGAGTTCATTGAGTATCGCAACATCTTGAACAAAGGGATCAAGGTAGGTTTGCTGAAATAGGCACAGAGAATGAAATGGGCAAAACCCGAGGACTTTTCCAAGTTTCTCGGGTTTTTGCGTGTTTTACTTGCTTGGTATTTTTTCGATTAGCTGACCAACCCATTTCTCCTTCTCTTGATGTAGTTCAAGAGCAGCATAGACACCATTTTCCCGTTTCCAAAGCATATACGCTTGCTTCTCGGTCGGATGGACAAGAAGCAATGGCATCGTATCCCCTTTGATCCGATATTTTTGTAGCTCCTTTTTTGCTATCTCCCGTAAATAAGAGGCTTCGATGGGGGTCCCAAGACTTATTGGGGGATGGTGGAGCAGTTCTCCCATCTCAAAATAATCAATTTTTACCCAATCGACATTCGTCAGCTGGAAAGCGTCAATCGCTTCCTTCCAAACTGCCTGTAACTTCTGTTCCAGCTCTTTGTTTTCCTCACCAGTGCTCCGCCTAAAGTGAATGCTCTTCAGCTCACCTTGGGCGTCAAGTGTAACAAAGTAAGAAAAGGAGTCAGGGGGAGCAGGTATACTTCTAGGCTGAAATTCGACGATTGATTTGAGCTGAACCCCAGTAGGCTTTTCCTTTCCTTCTTCTCCGCTGATGGTCGCCGATGGAGTGACATTGGAAGCGATATAGTCTTGCGCAAGCTGTTTGTCGATGTATGTAAGCCAGTCAGTAGCTTTTTCTTTGGCTTGTTCGATAGACAGAGGTGTTTGTGCGTCATTTTCCAGTCCGTAGCGAGTAAATGCAATTAGCTGACCCGTTTTTTCGTCGATGGTAATGGTAGCAACGTCTCCCGTTTTTTTCAATGTCATCTTATAAACTTGACGATTGGAAGGCCTGTCATAGTCACTTTCAATTGTGTAAGGGAGCCTCAATTCAGGGAATGCCGACAGTACCTTTTCAAAGGTAGCTTTGGCCGAGTTTGGCAAATTGTCTAGCGAGGCGCTTTTTGCGGTCCCTCCTGTCGTTATGAAGGGGGAGGGAAGGGCTGACTGCTGGACAGGCAAAAGACTTTCGTAATTTTTATAGAATAGAAAGCCAATAAAGAAGATCGCTGTACCTATCACAATCCATTTCAAGTGATAGTACAATTGTAACTTACTCTTGGACTGCTCCACTTTTTTTAGCAGGACCTTCTGAATTTCTTCTGTTTTCTGTCCGGTTAAGGTGTAATGGGGCATGCTCTGCAATTTTTGAAACAATCTTTCATGATCATGAGAAAGTTTCATGCTGTATCCCTCCTTTTGCTACAGGATTTAGCTCGTTTTCTAGTTGTTTTAGTGCACGATGCATCGTGACATTTACTTTTGTTAGACTCCAGCCAAGGACTTCAGCCGTTTCTGCTCCTGATAATCGCTGGATTCCCCTCAATATCAATACTTCACGATAGGACTGCTTTAGCTTGCTGATGGCTTCATAGAGCTCTCGAGCATCTTCACTGGCTTCAAGTGCTTCTGTAGGTGTCTTTTCGGTGGATAAAAAGGAAGTCAGTAGCTTGCCGCTAAACAGCCGTTTTAGCTTTTGCTTTCTGTAATGGTCGATTGCTGCGTGACGAGCAATGCTGATAAGCCATGTCTTGCGATTGGATTTGTTCTCGAAACGATCAAAATGGGTGATGACCTTGATAAATACATCCTGAACGATATCTTCTACGTCTAAGCTTGCTGTGTAATAGACAAGGTAGTTATAAATGTCGTCCTTGTATTGAACAAATAAGCGTTCAATTTCTTGCTTATTCTGCACATTTTTCACTCCATTCTTATTCATGCACAGATTAGACGGATAATCTTTCGTTTTTATTACAGCATCTTCCATGTGCACTCGAAGATGCAAGTATCGTCTCTAGTTTGAAAATGCTGCACCTTTGCTAATCATCCCCCTTTTTACTATGATACAGTTACAATCATATGGCTCTCGTCACTTTTGAAAAAATCCATATTAGGATGATGATTTGATGAACATTTTACTTGTGGAAGATGATAAAACGATCGCGTCTGGACTCGAGTACTCCCTACAGCAAGACCAGTTTTCCACGGTTTTGTGCCATGACGTCGCATCTGCGAAAAAGGTTATAACCGAACAGCTGGATCAGTTTTCTCTATGCCTATTTGATTTATCCCTGCCAGATGGAAACGGGTATGAATTGTGCAAAATGGTGAAGCAGCACAGCGACATCCCCGTAATTTTTTTGACGGCTGTTGATGATGAGGTCAATGTTGTAATGGGATTGGATATGGGAGCGGACGACTACATTACAAAACCGTTTCGCATTCGCGAGCTGCTCTCACGGATCAAAACGGTTTTGCGCAGATATCATAAGCAGCCACAGACCAAGACAGTTATCGAAATCGATCCGATTCGTATTCATACACTAGAAGGAAAAGTGTACAAGCACGGGACTGAAATCCAATTGACTGCCTTGGAGTACCGCTTATTGCTGATTTTCGCCAACCATCTCGGGCAGATTCTCACTAGAAATCAGCTTTTGGAACAAATTTGGGATGTTGCAGGGGACTTCGTTAACGACAATACGTTAACCGTTTATATGAAAAGGCTGAGGGAAAAACTGGAGGATGATCCGAAGGCTCCAACCATCATTAAAACCGTACGTGGTTTAGGGTATAAGGTCGGTGAGTAGCATGCTGCGTAATTATGAAATCCGTCTCGTATTCTTGGTGATGGGTACGATCAGTCTGGTTATGCTTGTAGTCGCGGCGTTTTTTTCACTTGCTGCCGTCGTCCTCGTTCTACTTACTTCTATGTTACTCATCGGATGCAGCCTCCTTTTTACGAGATTGAGATATCAGGAGATTGAAAAGCTGTCCGGCTATTTGCGGAGAATTAGTAGTGGCGACTATACCCTCGACGTCCGCGATAATCGTGAAGGGGAATTCAGCATTCTGAAAAATACGATTTATAAAGTAACCGTCATGCTGTCGGAGCAAAGTGCCCTTTTGCATAAAGACAAAATCCATCTGACAGACGCGATTTCGGACATATCCCATCAGCTAAAGGCACCTCTCACCTCGATGATGGTCATGGCGGATTTAGTAGACGACGTCAAACTGCCGGAAGCGAAAAGAAAGGAATTTACACGCAATATTCGCATTCAGCTCGAACGGCTGGATTGGCTTGTTTCAACGCTATTAAAGCTTTCAAAAATTGATGCAGACGCCGTGCAGTTCAAGAAAGATCAAGTCATGGTGGCAGGGCTCATAGAAAAAGCTCTACAGCCCGTTCTCATTCCGATTGACATCAAAGACCAAACGATTTCGATAACGGGAGAAGACAGAGTCTCGTTTCGAGGCGATCTAAATTGGACAACAGAAGCGATCATCAACATTTTAAAAAACGCTGTGGAGCATACGCAGGATGGTGGAACCATCGCGATTTCTTTTTCAGAGAACCCACTATATACGGAAATGATGATCACAGATAACGGGAAAGGCATCCCCAGGGAAGAGCTCCCATTTATTTTCAAGCGTTTTTATAAAGGAAAGGGTGCGGGAGAGGGCAGCAGCGGCATCGGTCTCTCGATGGCTCACAGCATCATCACGAAGCAAAATGGAGATATAGATGTTCAGAGTGATATTCATGAGGGAACTACGTTTCGGATTCGCTTCTACAAGCGAGTCATCTAGCAAGGTTATAGTGACGAGACTGTCACTTTGCAGTCACTGCAGTGTCACTTCGGACAGATATACTACATCCATCAGCGAACGTATGGAGGTTTCAGTATGGAAATTTTGAAGATCGAACATCTGTCTAAAGTGTTTGGAAAAGGTGATACAGCAGTAAAAGCACTCGATGACGTATCCTTCTCGGTGAACAAAGGGGAGTTCGTCGCCATTATCGGTCCGTCTGGCTCGGGAAAATCCACGCTTTTGCATTTGCTGGGTGGTGTAGATCGACCGACGAGCGGAAAAGTATTTGTGGATCGCACAGATATGTACAGCCTGAATGAAACGCAGCTGGCGATTTTCAGGCGGAGGCAGATCGGGTTGATTTATCAGTTCTACAATCTTCTCCCGATTTTAACGGTGGAAGAAAATATGCAGCTGCCGCTCCTGCTTGATGAGCATCAGGTGGATCAGAAACAGTTTGAGGATCTAGTGAAGACGTTGAATTTACAAAATCGCTTAAATCATCTGCCCAACCAGTTATCCGGTGGACAGCAGCAGCGGGTCTCGATAGGAAGAGCGTTGATGAATCAGCCCGCGATCATACTGGCAGATGAGCCAACCGGTAATTTGGACAGCAAAAACAGCAGCGAAATCATTGACTTATTGAAAATGTTCAACAAAACCTTGCATCAGACTTTGATTATGATTACCCATGATGAGCGAATTGCTTTGCAGGCTGATCGCATTATCGCGATTGAAGATGGACGGATTGCGAGAGATGAGGTCATTCGACCATGAATATCATCAATAAGCTAACGCTTAGACATTTACTGAAAAATAAAAAGCAGACGCTTGTGACCATTATTGGAGTCATTATTTCAGTGGCGATGGTAACGGCTGTTATCACGCTTGGCTCGTCTTTTTTGACGCTGATGCAAAAGGAAACGATAAAAGACTATGGAGATTGGCATGTCCTGTACAGAGATGTAAACAAAGAGCAGCTCGAAGCGATCAAGCAGGATGCTGCAACCAAACAACTCATGACTTCAAAGGAACGCGGCTATGCCCAGCTGTCAGGAAGTCAAAATGCAGGCAAGCCCTATTTGTTTATTAAAGCGTATAATGCCCAAGGCTTTACAAACTTCCCGATCGAATTGAGCGAAGGGAGACTTCCAGAGCGAGCGGATGAGATTGTTCTCTCGGAAGCGATCGCCACAAATGCCAAAGTCACATATCAGATCGGGGATCACTTAACCCTCGAAGTTGGGCAGCGTTATAATCAATCTGACCCAAGCGATACGAATTTGTCGCAAAATGACCAATTGCGCACTAGCGCTGGTGCGAGCATGGAAACCTTAGTTGATACAAAAACCGAAACATATACCGTTGTCGGGTTTATCAAGCGTCCTACATGGGAGCAGACGTGGGCGCCGGGGTATACGGCTCTTACGTATGTAGATGAGAATATGTTGGACGCAAACAAGACTGTTGACGTGAGCGTTGTCGTGAAGAACATCGATAGTACTGTATATGATCATGCCAATGACTTGGCAGAGAAAAACAACATCAGCTCGTTTAAAACGAATGATTCGCTACTGCGTTATTATGGTGTGATGGGTGGCGGATTGGGCCAAACCTACAACTCGTTATTGCTCATTGTTGTACTTGTGATTGTTGTCGGCTCTGTTTCGTTAATCTACAATGCCTTTGCGATTTCCGTCTCGGAGCGCTCGCGTCATCTCGGGATGCTCGCAAGTGTTGGGGCAACGAGAAGACAGAAGCGAAATTCGGTATTTTTTGAGGGAGCGGTGATTGGCGCCATTAGCATTCCCTTGGGCGTCATCTGCGGCATGCTTGGAATCGGCATTACCTTTGGCTTTATCAACCCGATCCTTGAGGATGCGCTGGGCGTTACTGAAAAACTGACGTTGGTCGTCACGCCTTTATCAATTGCACTCGCTTGTCTGGTCTCGATTATCACGATCTTTATATCTACGTATGTTCCAGCTCAAAGGGCCTCTAAGATTTCTGCTATCGATGCCATTCGGCAAACTGCGGATATCAAGCTCACAAGTAAGGCACTAAAAACCTCCAAGCTGGTCAAGCGATTATTCGGCGTAGAAGCGGAGATCGGCTTGAAAAATTTGAAAAGAAACAAGCGCAGATACTACGCCACTGTTTTTTCCCTTGTCATTAGCATCGTGCTGTTTCTGACCGTATCCTTTTTCACTTCCAACCTGCAGAAATCACTTGAGATTTCGCAAAAAGGATATAACTATGATATCGCTATATACACAGTCGGCGAAGGGGCAACGCTAGAGGATGAACAATCGGTAAAAACGATCACATCGTTGGAAAATGTCACTGAATCTAATCTGATGAAACAAATGAATGGCAGCTTCGTATGGCTTGCTGAAGAGGTTGTTCCAGAAAATATAAAACCGTACTTGTACCAGGAACGTAACTTGTATAAATACAATATACGTGTAAATAGCATGCGCGAAGACAAGCTGAAAGCGTATGCCAAACAGGTTGGGGTAGAGTATACGAAGCTGACGAATCCGGATCAGCCGACCGCCATATTGATTGATACCATGACGTTCCTCGATGAAAAGGGTAAATTTATCGAGACAAAAGTCAATGGGAAAGTCGGGGAAATGTTGGATCTCGTCTCCGAAGATGATAAGCAGCAAGTGGTCAATCAGGTGGAGCTGGCCGCAGTCACTGACAATTTCCCAATGGGAATTGTACAAACAGATAGCATCCTTCAAGTGAATCTTGTCGTGTCCGAGCCGGTCTACGAGCAGCTCTTGAAAAAAAGCGTCTTTGTTAGCTCTTATTCAGGACTCTACCTGAAAAGCAAGGAGCCTTTGAAAACACAACAGGATATTGAGGAAATGCAAAAGGATTTAACCATCATGAACCTGTTTCAAGAAAGACAGCGCTCTGAACGAAAGATATTGTTCATGTCTGTTTTTGTCTATGGCTTCGTGGCATTAATTACGGCGGTTTCGATGGCGAATATATTCAACACGATTTCGACGAGTGTGGCTCTTCGTAAACGGGAATTTGCGATGCTGAGGTCGGTTGGAATGACGCCGAAAAGCTTTCATAAAATGATCAACTACGAAAGTATATTTTATGGAATCAAGTCGCTCGCTTACGGTCTCCCAATCAGTGCCGTAATTATGGTGTTGATCTACCGTTCCTTCATGTACAGCTTTTCGTACGAATTCGTAGTGCCTTGGACTAGCATTTTGTATGTGATTGCTGCTGTATTTGTGATCGTAAGCTTGTCCATGTATTACGCGAGTATAAAAGTGAAGAAAGCAAATATTATCGATGCTTTGAAGCAGGAGAATCTATAGATGTAGAGGAGAAAGAAGCCCTTAACCGTGGAGAGGGCTTCTTTTTCTATGCTCATTTATGGCCCTAAATTGAAGAGGGGACGACGAACGTCGGATTTTGCTGATTCAAAATATCTTCCATTCGCTGCCCTACACTCTGCTTATAGGCTGGATCAGGCAAAATGTAAAAGCGATTGTTCTTGATTGCAATAAACGTCTGCTCGGCAATCTCCTCAGGAGAGATGCCTTGTTCGACACCTGCTCGGATGAACTGGTCAATCATGGTAGTCATCGTAGTCGGGGCTGCGATGTCGCCAGGCTTGCTCAGCTCGGCAGGACGATTGCGATCGGCATCGCAGATTTGCGTACGCACAAAGCCGGGACACAGCACGGAGACGCCGATGTTAGAGCGCATCAGCTTCAACTCGTGGTAGAGCGTTTCAGTCAGACTGACGAGTGCATGCTTGCTTACCCGGTAAATACTGTTGCCTGGACCTGACTCAAGTCCCGCCAGTGATGCAGTATTCACAATATGACACTCTGTTTCCTGCTGCAGCATGATTGGGACAATAATTCGTGTCGCGTGTATGGCGCCCCACAGGTTGACGTTCATGACCCATTGCCAATCGGCAGAGGTGCTGTTCCAAATGGTGGAGCCTCCGCCAACCCCGGCATTGTTAAACAAGAGATGGATTGCACCGAAAGTCTCCATTGTTTTTTGAGCCAGAGCTGAGATGTCGCTTTCTTTGGCTACATCAGTCACTACGGAAAGGACGGTTGCACCAGCAGATTTTAATTCCTGCACTGCTGTGGCGAGTGCCGCCTCTTCAACGTCTGCAAGCACGATCTTCATGTCTTCCTGCGCACAACGTGTTGCCAGTGCGCGACCGATCCCGCTGGCAGCGCCTGTGATGACGGCTACCTTGTTTGAGAAATTATTCATGGCATCCTCCTTGGATGAAAGATGAACAAACGAAATGATTGTTTGTTTTTATAATAATAGACATATATTATTTTTGTCTATTAAATATTAAATCCCACATTTTTTGTTTATGCCGACAAGAGCGGGCGTTTTCCAGACAGATCGAGCTTGCAAATCCGGGGAAAATGAATTGCATAAGCAAAAAAAGAGTATCTGGCGAGGTGTGATGGTTACACCAAGCCGAGATACTCCTTTTTCCCTGAAGCTTATTACGAACAAATTTCTTCGAGCAGACCTGTTTACCGACTTGCAGAAAACTTGCTTCCCCCATTGAAAATCCAATACGCAAGACCCTTCGCAGCCTTTTGAACCAAGTTTACGGAGCTGTGGGTCTGTGCAAAATGCAGTTCATTCTCTGTGAGTGGAATCATCCACAACAGATTGACAGGATCTCCGCCGACCATAGGAAAAGATATAGTAGGAGCCTCGTCCGGCTTCGCAAGCAGCATCGAAGTAAATTGCTCATCTACTTCACTGATTTCTCGGCACGGAATCGTGTGCCCCTGAGTAAAGAAGGTCAGGTATGACCAGGGCAGAGAGGTTTGACCGCTGATGTATGCCAGCATTTGCTGCTCGTTTTTGGCTAGCCACTCGGTTTCGCAAGCAAAAGCGAATTCGAATCTGCGCAATAGCTCCGGTGTCTCTGTATACATCTCGACCTTTGGCTGAGGCAAAATGGATACTCCTAGTGTGACAACATGGTGACGTTCTCCTTCTCGATCGTCACCATGGCTTTAGGCGGCCAGTGGCCTCCGTCAATGGCGTAATACTTTTTTACAGGACCAAGGCTTGCGGTGATGGCGCCGAGAAATTGCTCCTGCATAGCTGGCCATGGATCCTCGTCCCAGCTCGCCCAAAATTTTTGTGCCGACTCGATGCGGGCAAACAATTCGTTTGTCTCGGGGGTTCCCAGTGGAAAGCAGATCGAGGATTCTCCGATGCAATCCTTGGCATAAGCAGGATAGCTGGAGCCATCTGGCGCAGAGCCTACCCACCCCGGAATGACGGAGAGCACCTCACCTTGATAGAGCAGAGCCGCAGCATCGCCTTCCTCGAACCAGACGATGGAAAGCTGATCCGGGTCCAGTCTGGGAGCACCATCCGGGAGGCACAACAGTCACGCGGCAGCATCGGAGCTTGACCATCCTCCATGGCTGCAACATCTATGGTGTCAGGGGCCTTGCCGTAGTTTCTCACCCAACCGGCCCGGATGCTGGCGTACTCTTCACCAGGATCATTCCACAAATAAAAGTAGACGCAATGTTCATCCTCTTCTACAAATGCTTGAATCTGACATATGGGTGAAAATTCTTCTAATAGAACGTTTTTCATCGAATCACCTTCAATCATTGAAATCGTTTGTCCGATACTTATTTAGAGAGATTACGTCTTGCATAGAACAGGGATAGAATACCATAATTGACTTTTGGTGACAAAATTCCGTCTAGTGAAAATTTGGGATGAGAAACGAGGGAGAAGGATGAAGCACTGCACGTTATACATCTCCATACAGCAGCATCAAAAAGTAATCGATGCGATCACCGGAGCTTTTCGTGATAAATCTGTTGACGTGTCTGCAGATGGGCGGACCGTAACGGTAACAGATAAAAAATGGTTTAGCAAAAGTACGGTCACGTTTACTCTCATGCGCGAGGATAATGATTCGGAAGCATTTCTGCAAATGAAGCAGGGGATGTACGGCTTCTTCGCACAAATCGAAACGAGCCACGAAAAAGTAAAGCAAAAGCTGCTGCTGCAAATAACCGCCCTCAATGTGGCGGTCGGAATCGCAGCAAGCAAAGAGATAGATGAGGAACTGTTCCGCAGAATTATAACGGTTGCTGGCGAAGTGCTTGGCATCGTCTTTCTGCCCTCGGGAGATATGCTGGATAAGCAGGGCAGCTTGATCCTGAATACCTCGGGTGAATCGGAGCTCGATGATTTTATGCTGAATGTGAGCGTGGACCTGATCGATAGGCATGTACGGCCGTCGGAGTCGGGAGAAGAGCGCAAAGCACGAAGCATCAAGCTTTTGCAGGAGCAGGGGATTCCCTCCATTGCACATCTGCCGGTCATCGTCGGGGACGAGGAGGCGGTCATCAGGACCAAGGAAGAGATTGTCCAGCGTGCCATCGCCTTGTGCTTGATTGCCGTATACGCTGGCGGAATCGCCGAAAATGGTAACGTCCAGGAAGAGCGGGAGTTTATCGAGGAAATTATTGAGCAATACGGGGCAGCCAATTTCTTTACGGAAAAAGAAAAATTGCTTTTGGGTGATCCCCAGCCCAACCAGACAGACATGATCCAGATGGTATGGATGTACGAGTGCTACTGGGTGCTGTTGTGGGCGCTCGGGTATAAGGAAGAACTCGAGTTTCCCGGCCAAATTTGTGATGTGGGAATGGCGGTTGACGCTTTGCGAAGCGCTGGTGACTACGACACCTTCTATCAGAATGCAGTGGTGCGCAGCAAGGCAGAGATTCTGGATCAGGCAGATTTGATCTACCGCTACGACTGGGCTTGCGTCAATGCGAGAATAAATGGCAAGACTGTAGAGGGCGGGCTGAACGATGAAGTCGTATTGGAACGTCACAGGGCGCTGAACTGGCTCGTCAACTACATGGAGGACGAGTGGGATGATGTGCGGACAGATACGTAAAGACGCATGATAAAAGTGTTGGGAAGGATAAGCTGATGTCGTAGAAACGATGTCAGCTTTTCTTTTTCGATAAAGTTATCAGGTGGGTTGTTTCAAATCGTGTGGTAGCAGTCAGCCACCTATGGAAAAAAGATGAAAAAATACGTGTTGAATTTTCTTTAAATTTCAAATAGACTATTTTTAAATAAATAACGACATGATAACGACATATGTCGTTAGAAGAAGTATCGAACAGGGAGGGGCGAAAGGTGTCAAACGACAGAATGGATTGTAGGGAAATCAGCAGCAAGCATTTTCGTGACAAAGACAAGAGGAATTATCAATTTGTTGCTCACAGCCAGGTGAGGGTCTCATGAAGCAATATATTTTAAAAAGGTTGCTGTCGGGTGTCATTGTGCTCTTTGGACTCTCCGTTTTTACGTTTATGCTCATCCATTTCATCCCAGGTGATCCCGTGCGGATTATGCTTGGACAGCGAGCAACGGTGGAACAAATCGAGGCACTGAGGGAAGAACTCGGACTTAATAAGCCGCTCATCGTCCAGTATTTGGACTACGCGTCCGGCGTGGTCAAAGGGGATTTGGGCACCTCGCTCAAAACAGGAAGACCAGTCAGCACAGAAATCGCAGAGCGCTTTCCTGCTACGGCAAAAATGGCCGTGGCAAGTCTAGGGGTTGCGGTGATTGTCGGAATTGGCTTGGGAGTTCTCGCGGCGAGGTTTAAAGATACGTTTCTTGATGGCCTTATTATGACGTTTTCAACCTTTGGCATGGCTCTGCCAGGCTTTTGGCTGGGGCTGCTGGTGATACTCGTGTTTTCTGTGCATCTAGGCTGGTTTCCGATCGCGGGAGGCACCGGATTTATGGATATTGTGCTGCCTGCGGTCACGCTTGGTACGTTGACGGCGACGGCCCTCAGTCGTCTGACGCGTGCGGGCATGGTCGAGGTCTTGTCCAATGACTACATCCGAACCGCTCGTGCAAAAGGAATGGGGGAGCGGATCGTACTTCTACGCCACGCCTTTCGCAATGTGATGATCCCGATTGTGGCGGTCATCGGACTGGAATTTGCGGGACTTTTGGGTGGTGCCGTCATTGTCGAGCAAGTATTCAACTGGCCGGGAATCGGGACTTTGGCGATTCAAGCCATCAGCTCGCGGGATTTTCCTATGATTCAGGGAACAACCTTGTTTATTGGGGCGATTTACGTCCTGGTCGTGATTTTGATTGACGTACTGTATGCCGTTCTTGATCCTCGCATCGATTACACGGCAAAAAGGGAGGGAGCGTAAGCATGAGCGAGCTGAACAAAACGATTCCTGTCCGTTCGATCTGGCGGAATGAAAGGTCTCTGCCCCGCTTTGAACTCTTGGACAAGATCATGCAAAAAAGAAAGGCGAAATACAGCTTCTTCATGATGCTGGGGATTATTATCATCGGGATCATTGGTCCGTGGATTGCTCCGCATGATCCGACCAAAACGTATTACGAGGCTTTCATGCAGGGACCCTCAGCTGAATTTTGGCTTGGGACGGATGCCATCGGTCGTGATATTTTATCGCGCCTGCTGTATGGAACCCGGGTGACGTTGACAGTAGCTGTGATGGCGTCTGCGATGACGTTTGTCGCCGGAACGCTCATCGGTGTAACGAGCGCGTACCTGGGAGGAATTTTTGACAACGTGATGATGAGGATCATGGACGTTTTGCTGGCGCTTCCAGGGATTGTACTGGCTTTAGCAATCGTAGCGGCACTTGGACCCAGTCAAGAAAATGCGATGATTGCGATCGGGATTGCATCTATACCCGGTTTTGCCATCCTGGTTCGCGGAGCAGCTCTAACTGTCAAAGGCTCAGGGTATGTGGAAGCGAGCCGGTCAATCGGAAGCTCCAACTGGTGGATTATTATCAACCAACTAATTCCGAATATTTCAAATATACTGATCGTGTATACAACGATGTTCATTGGAAGTGCAATTTTAGGGACTTCTGCACTCGGGTTTATTGGACTGGGAGCCCAACCCCCGACTCCCGAATGGGGAACGATGCTGAGTGAAGGCAAGGATTACTTGCGGGAAGCTTGGTGGCTGGCGACGTTTCCGGGACTGGCGATTACGATTGTCGTCTTTACCGTCTACATGCTAGGCGATGCCCTGCGCGATATTTTTGATCCGAAATCGTAAGGCCGCGACATGAAAAAGGCTTCCATTCATTTGCAAGGAGGAGACAACATGACAAACGTGCTGGAAGTATCCGGTTTGACAACCACGTTTGCTAAAAATGAAAAGGCTTTCAAGGTAGTAGACGATCTTTCTTTGTACGTGGAGAAGGGGGAAGCCTTGGGCATCGTAGGGGAGTCTGGCTGCGGGAAAAGTGTCGCCTCGCTCTCGATGATGCGCTTGCTTGGGAAAAACGGACAAATCGAGGGAAGCATCCAGTTAAACGGCAAGGAATTGTTGGCGTTCAGTGAAAAGGAGATGCAGAGGCTCAGAGGAAAAGAAATGGCGATGATTTTCCAAGAGCCGATGACCTCTCTCAACCCTGTATTGACCATCGGCAAGCAAATGAGCGAAGGACTGGAAAAGCATGAAGGCATGAAACGCGCCGAGGCAAAGGAGAAAGTGGTCGAGCTGCTTACACAGGTAGGAATCTCACGGGCAAATGAAATCTACCACGAGTACCCGCATCGCCTGTCGGGAGGAATGAGACAGCGGGTTATGATTGCAATGGCGATTGCCTGCAGCCCGAAGCTACTCATCGCGGATGAACCGACGACGGCTCTCGATGTGACGATTCAGGCGCAAATTCTCGATCTGATCCAAAAAGTTCGCAGGGAGATGGGCATGTCGCTGATCATGATTACGCATGATTTGGGCGTGGTCGCCGAGACCTGTGACCGGGTCATGGTGATGTATGCCGGGCAGGTGATTGAATCGGCTGATGTACGATCCCTGCTGCGTAACCCGAAGCATCCGTACACCATCGGGTTGATCCAGTCGACCCCGCATAAAGCCAAAGGACAGAAGCGTCTGAATAGCATCGCTGGTAGCGTACCAACCCCAGACGAATATCCCAAGGGCTGTCGCTTTGCCCCGCGCTGTGACAAAGTCATGCCTGTCTGTCTTGAACAGAATCCGCAGCTGGCGGCGGTAGACCAGCAGTCCCAGTGCCGGTGCTGGCTGTATCAGGAAAAAAGCGAGAGATCGGCGGTGAATCTATGACGGGGCCACTTTTGGAAGTGAAAAATTTGCAGAAGCGGTTTCTCCTGGGCAAAGGGTGGCTTCAAGAGCCTTCTTACGTTCATGCAGTGAACGGTGTGAATGTGACGGTAAACGAAGGGGAGACATTGGGGATTGTCGGGGAGTCAGGCTGCGGCAAGTCGACGCTGGGAAGGTGCATATTGCGCCTGATAGAGCCGACTGAGGGAGAGATTGTTTTTCAAGGCAAAAACATTCGGACCTTTAGCAAAGCAGATATGCACAACGTCCGACGGAATATGCAGATGGTCTTTCAAAATCCGTTTGATACGCTCAATCCCAAGCTGACCATCCAGCATATTTTAACCGAGCCGCTGATTGCCCATCGCATCCCCAGAGAACAGCGAAAAGCACTGCTCGAAGAGACGATTGAAATTGTCGGCTTGAGCAAAAGACATCTCACGCGGTATGCCCACGAATTTTCAGGGGGACAAAGACAGCGGATCGGGATTGCGCGGGCTTTGATGCTTAGACCAAAGGTGATTATTGCCGACGAGCCAGTGTCCGCTCTAGATGTGTCGATCCAATCGCAGATTCTCAATCTGTTGCAGGATTTGCAAGAGCAGTTTTCTCTGACGTACCTCTTTATTTCTCATGATTTAAGTGTTGTTGAACATATTGCCGACAGAGTAGCCGTCATGTACTTGGGAGAAGTCATTGAGCTGGCGAAAAAAGAAGAGCTGTTTCAGAAGCCGCTGCACCCGTACGCGCAATCGCTGTTATCCGCTGTTCCAGTCTCTGATCCAGATGAAAAAAAGGAACGGATTATATTAACAGGAGACTTGCCCTCGCCCTCCAATCCTCCTGCGGGCTGCAAGTTTCACCCACGCTGCTGGGCATGTATGGACGTATGCAAAAAGGAAGTGCCAGCTTTAAAAGAAGTAGAGGGCAGAATGGTCGCTTGTCATCTCTATTAGGTGCAGGCAGCGAAAATAGAAAAACAGTTGGCGGAGGTGCCATGGATCGATGCTGGACTCGCGTTTAACCAAATTGGCGGATGTGCTGGTGAACTATTCGACTCACGTACAGCCCGGGGATCATGTACTGATTGAGGCAATTGAAATTGACACACCATTGATCAAGGAGCTGGTGAAAGCTGTTCATCAGGCAGGCGGACACGCTCATGTAAATCTGAAGGATCATTCTGTGCAACGTCAGCTGTTGCTGCAAGGAGATGCCATGCAGTTTCAGACTTGGGCAGAGATTGATCGGTTTCGGATGGAGAAAATGCAAGCCTTTATCCTCATCGAGGGTGGAAACAACATTAACGAACTCTCGGATGTGCCTGACGAGCAGATGAAGCTGTCCGCTTCTTTTTCTAAAACAGTGCGTCAGGTGCGGCTCCAGAAAAAATGGGTGTATCTGCGCTACCCGAATCCCGCCGTGGCACAGCTGGCGAATAAGAGTACAGAAGCCTTTGAGCAGTTTTTCTTTGATGTCTGCACGATGGATTATGCTAAAATGGCCGAGGCCATGCTGCCACTAAAAGAGCTGATGGAAAAAACAGACCGAGTGAAAATCGTTGGACCCGGCACAGAGCTTGCTTTTTCGATCAAAGGAATCCCAGCAGTTTTGTGCGCAGGCGAAAATAATATTCCCGATGGTGAAGTGTTCACGTGTCCGGTTCGTGAATCAGTAAACGGTGTCATCACCTTTAACACGCCATCTCCTTATCAGGGCTTTACGTTTGAGAATGTGCGTCTGGAGTTTGAAAACGGAAAGATCGTAAATGCGACAGCTAATGATACGAAACGTCTTGAAGGCATCTTGGACACGGATGAAGGCGCACGGTATATTGGCGAGTTTGCGATCGGCGTAAATCCTTTCATACGAGAACCGATGAAGGACATTTTGTTCGACGAAAAAATTGATGGCAGCTTCCATTTCACACCAGGACAATGCTATGACGATGCTTCGAACGGAAACAATTCCAACATTCACTGGGATATGGTCATGATCCAACGACCGGAGTACGGCGGAGGGGAAATCTGGTTTGATGATCGGCTGGTCCGCAAAGATGGACGCTTCGTTCTGCCGGAGCTGGAACCGCTCAATCCTGAGAATTTGCGATAGAACGAGGGAAGCGGAAGAGATTTCAGAGATAGAGAAAGAAGCCATGGAAAAGGAGAGAGACACGGGGCATGAAGCATATCATTGACGCTCATTTTGATCTGCTGATGGATGTGGCTATCCAACGGGAGTACGGCAGAAAAAAAGTCATTATATCAGATTATTTGCCTGACTTTTTGGCAGGCGGGGTGCAGACCATCGTCGCTGCCATTTATATCGACAGCAAGTTTTTACCGGAGATGGGACTGCGTAAGGCGCTCCAGCAAATCAGCGCGCTGCATGCGGAAGCGGAAGAGGCACCGGACAAAATCATGGTATGTAAGAATGTGGACGATATCGAAACCGCAAAGAAGACAGGGAAAGTCGGCTTTGTCCTCTCTCTGGAGGGAGCTGACCCGCTGTACAACGACCTTAGCTTGCTCCGAATTTTCTATGAGCTTGGCGTGCGTTTTATGGGACTCGTCTGGAGCAGGCGCAATTTTGTAGGAGACGGCAGCCACTTTTCTCCTGTGCGTGAGGGGAAGAAAGGCGGAATTACCGAGTTTGGCGTGCAATTGATCGAAGAGGCGGAATCGATGGGGATGATCATCGACGTCAGCCACCTAAACGACGAAGGCTTCTGGGATGTCATGGAGATTGCTAAAAAGCCGATTATCGCTTCCCATTCCAACTGTCGATCACTTGCCAGCTCCATGCGCAATCTGACAGATGAGCAAATCAAGGCGATTGCCTCGACTAATGGGGTAATAGGGATTAATGGCGTTAACATTTTTGTAGCCGATAGCGATGACAAGTCTGATCTGGAGCATCTGCTGAACCATGTGGACCATATCGCAGAACTTGTTGGGGTAGAGCACATCGGAATCGGTCTGGATATCATCGAGCCATTCATGAAGTACGATTCGCCGATTGCTCTCGCTGAGGCATCGCGCAAGGATTTTGACGTGGTGAAAGGACACAGTATGGTACCTGATCTGGTCAGTGCGCTTGCCAAGCGAGGGTATACAGATGAAGCCACCCGGCTGATCATGGGCAAAAACTTTATTCGCGTGTATAAGGAAGTCTGGAAATAACAATGAAAAGGGAATGAGCAATGATCATTAGAATAGCGGCAATCTCTTCGGAAGAATTCGTACCAAGGATTAGGAAGAATATCCATGCAGACGCGAATATTCATCTGACGACGTACACATACCAGAATCCTAAAGAGAGTGCGGCTCTGCTTGACCTCATTGATGATTGTGACGTACTGCTGTTTGCTGGACCGCTGCCGTACTTTTTTGCCAAAGAAAAAACGGAACAAAAAAAGTGGCCAGCGGTGTACATTCCATCTGATGAGTACACGATTTCACTTTCGCTGTTTCATACGATGCTGCATGTCCCAGAGGGATTGGACCGAATCTCCATTGATGTGCCAAAGGCTGCGTATATCGAGAAGGTAGCAGAAGAATTGGGTATTCAACCTACGCCTTGGTTCGTAACGGATTACAGCGAGATAGTCGAAGAAGGTGGCACCAGATTTGACGCCGAGGAAGTAATCCATTTTCACCGGGAGCATTGTGAAAGAGAGGAGAGTAAATTTGCCCTGACCGGTGTTGATTATGTGTATACACGCCTGCGTGAGCTGAATATTCCCTGTGCTCCGCTCATCGTTCCAGACAAAAATATTCGAGATGCCATCCAGCAAGCGGTGGCGTACGGGCAACTGAAAATTAGCAAAAATTCGCAGATAGCGGTGGGCATCGCTACGATCAATCAGGCGGACGGCGCAGGCTTTCAGGCAGAAAGCCAAATGCAGGACGCCACGATCAACCTGCTCCAAGAGCTGCTTGAGCTGGTCAAAGAGACCGATGCCTCTATTCAAAAGCTCGGGATGGATCAATTTATTATTTACGGGACGAGAGGCAGTATTGAGCAGATGATGGAATACGGCAAGATCGCCCATGTATTGGAAAACGTCAGTCAGCTGCGGAAGGTCACGGTCACGATGGGCTTTGGGTTCGGTCTCACAGCGAAGGAAGCGGAAGCAAACGCGCGAATCGCGATCTATCATGCGCGAAAAACGCAAGAAAGCAATGCTTATCTCGTGACAGATGAAAAAGAAGTCATCGGGCCTGTGAACACTGAGGCGAAAACCTTTCATTTAAAAAGCGAAAACAAGGCCATTTTGGAGATTGCCGAAAAGTCAGGCTCGAGTGTCGCTACCATTAACAAGCTGATCCAGTATGTAAAGCTGCGACGGGACAATCGGTTTACAGCGACTGACCTGGCCGAATACCTCCAGATCAGCAGACGAAGCTCAGAGCGAACCGTAAAAAAACTGATCGATCATCAGGTGATTGAAGTGGTTGGCGAGGAGCAGCCGTATCAACAAGGACGTCCTCGCGCTGTGTATCGCTTCAATCACCATCTACTCTCTCGTTAGTGAAAACGAATATGTCCCGGTTGTTCCTAGTGAAGGAGCAATTCGGGACCACCTCCATACCATTCTACTTGAACTCATCTACGATCGACTCCTACTAGCACTACCTACTAACCCTGCAAAAAGCACAAATGAAATTAGCGACTATATGGCGACGTGTGTCACGTAAGCAAATGCTTTCCCCGATAAAACAATGCCAAAAAGGAGGCACGCAATGTTACGAAAAAACTTGGATCGCCGTATCAAATACGTCCTGTTCGCTTGCTTACTCGCCTTTTCAGCAGCGGGGTGTACATCTACACCTCCACCCGCCAAAAACGTGGAGCAACAACCAAAAGCTACTACCAGCCTGACGCCAAAAACGGGCGGAACAATCACACTCGGGCTTCCAGCGGAGCCAGATACGTTAGACCCGCAAAAAACAACGATGTCATCGGGAAACTTCGTAGGTGGCTTACTGGGGGGAGCGTTGATGGTCCTCGACCCGTACACCTTTGAGCTGAAGCATCATCTCGCTGAATCGTACACGGTCTCAGAGGATGGGAAGACCTTGACGTTCAAGCTACGCCCTGGAGTGAAGTTTCATGATGGAACACCGCTGACTGCAGCTGTCTTCAAGCAAAGCATAGAGCGAGCAATCGATCCAAAGACCGCTTCACCGGTGGCTGGACAAGATCTGGCCGCCATCGAATCCGTTGGCGCGCCTGATGACGCTACACTGGTTCTTCAACTGAAGGAGCCGTCAGCATCGCTGCTCAGTGCCTTGACTTACGGGGGGTATCAACAGCCGATTTCGATAGAGGTGCTGAAAAAATACGGAAGTGATTTTGGACGAAATCCGGTAGGTGTCGGACCGTGGAAGTTCGAGAACTGGAAGACCGGGGAATCCATTACACTGATCCGCAACGATGACTATAAATGGAGCGCACCGTTTTTGGAAAATCAGGGACCTGTGCACCCGGATAAGCTCGTTATCAAGTTCATCAAAGACAATCAGACTTTGATGGCTGCTCTGGACAGCGGAACCATCGACATCGCGAGTGTATCTGCCAAAGACGTGAAAAAGTACAAGGATGATAAGGAATTCAGTGTTTTGGAAGGGATGCAGCCGGTTGAGAGCTTTATCGGCATGAATTTGGAAAATGAGATTTTAAAAGACATCAATGTACGTAAAGCAATCAATTTGGCGATCAACAAGGAAGCACTAATCATCGCAGATTTGCAGGGAGAAGGAGTGCCTGTCTACGGACCGATTCCGCCTACCATGTTTGGCTACGACAAAGCAGTTGAGGAGTATGGCTACAAATATAACAAGGAAGAAGCGATTCGCTTGCTGGAGGAGTCCGGCTGGAAGCTGGGCGGGCAAGGAATCAGGGAAAAGGGCGGCAAGGTGCTCAGCCTGACGATGATCATCGAAGATCCTAAGCCAGGAGATCAGCTTGTACAAAGCATGCTGAAGGAAATTGGCATCGATCTGAAAATTCAAAGCTACGAAATGGCCACCGCCCATGCGCAGGCTGTAAAAGGTGAATTCGATTTGATGGCAACCTCTCACGGAGACCTAGACCCGAATATTTTGGCGATATTGCTTCACTCGAACCAAATCGGCGGTTTGAACTTTTCCCGTGTGAACAATAAAGAGCTGGACAGCCTGCTGGAAAAAGGCTCGATCACAACAGACAGTGACGAAAGGCAGAAAATATACGCAGCCATTCAGAAGCTCGTTGTGGATGAGGCGTACTGGGTTCCACTGTATTCGGCGAAGACATTCCAGGTCATCAACAATCGGATCCAAGGAGTCAAGCCAAATCCGCTTGCAATACTCACCATCCAGGATATGTGGGTGAACGAATGACGTTTGTGCAGCATCAGTCAAAGGATTTCACTGCCATTTATAGGGGGGAGTCATTGTGAAGAGAAGAAATTTTCGAGCGCGCATCTGGTATGTCTCACTTGTTTGCTTCCTTGTACTAGCCGTGATCGGCTGCAGCCAGTCAGCAAGTCCAACGGCCCAAGGGGGCACCCAGCCCGAAAGCGGAGGAGAACCAAAGCCGGGTGGTACGATCACGCTTGGGCTATCGGCAGAGCCGGATACTCTCGATGTACACAAAACGAATATGTCAGCGAGCGAGGTCGTGACCAGGCTGATTGGGGGAGCGCTCTTGTCCATGGACCCTGAAACGAAAGAGGTCAAACCGTATTTAGCGGAGTCGTACAGCATTTCCGATGACCAAAAGACTTGGACATTTCAAATCCGCTCGGGAGTCACCTTTCACGATGGCACACCACTGACGTCTGCTTCCTTTAAAGCGACCTACGAACGGGCGATTGCACCGGAAACGGCTTCTCCAGGAGCTGGTCCCTTGCTCAGTGTGGTTGAAAAAATCTCTGCCCCAGACGACAAGACACTCATTCTTCAATTGAAGGAGTCGTCTGCCCCGCTCCTGTCGTACCTGATTCAGCCTAATGTGACGCAGCCGCTGTCCATGGCTGCAATCGAGAAGTACAGCAAGGAATATGGGCGAAATCCAGTGGGGGTCGGCCCGTGGAAATTCGAAAGCTGGAAGACAGGGGAATCGATCACGCTGGTCCGTAATGAAGCGTACAAGTGGGCAAAGCCTTTTGCCAAAGTGCAAGGACCGCCGATGCCCGACAAGCTCGTTATCAAATTCATCAAGGATGCGCAAACAACAATTGCTGCATTGGAAAGCGGATCAATCGACATCGCTTCGATATCGGCAAAAGAAGCAAAGGAATACAGGAGCAACGGCAAATTCGAGGTTTTGGAAGCGACGAAGCTGGGTGTTAATTTCATTCAGATGAATCTGGAAAATGAGATTTTGCAAGATCTTCGTGTACGTCAGGCGCTAAACATGGCGCTCAACAAAAAGGCAATCATCCAGGCAGATCAGCAGGGAGAAGGAGAGAGTGCTTTCGGTCCACTGCCGCGGAAGATGTTCGGCTATGATCCTGCTGTCGAAACATACGGCTATCCGTTCAATGTAGAGGAAGCCAAAAAGCTCCTAGAAGACGCAGGCTGGAAGATAGGTACTGGGGGTATCCGCGAAAAGGACGGGAAGCCACTCAGCCTGCAGCTTTTAACCGCTATGAATTCACAAGGAATTCCGTTGATACAAAGCATGCTGAAGGATATTGGGGTGGAGATCAAGGTACAAAACGCCGAGCTGGGCAGTGTGCTGGATTTGTCAGCAAAGGGACAGTTTGATTTGAATGTACTGGGCTACACCGATCTGGACCCCGATATTTTGTATTTGTTTATGCATTCCAGTCAAATCGGCGGTCTGAATCACTCCCACATCCAGAATCCGCAGCTGGACGCTTTACTGGAGAAAAGCCGCACGGTAGTCGATCCAGTTCAGAGACAGCAAATTTTTACAGAAATCCAAAAAATTGCAGTAGAGCAAGCGTACTGGATTCCGTACTCCGAAGAGAAAACCTTCCTTGCTGTGAATAAGCGTGTAAACGGAGTCAAGCTGGACTCGATGTACGGCATTATGCTGGGAGACAGCTGGGTGAATCTGTAAGCAAAAAGATCGCTACATGGAGGATAGAGATGGAAAACAAAGGATGGGAGCAGCAATTTGTAGAGGTAGCACAGCCACTCGTAGAAAAGTGCGGCGTACCAGGGGTTTATGTAGGCTTGAACAAAGACGGTCAAAGTGTCTATCGGCACGGGTTTGGCTATCGGGACAAAGAAAGGCAACTGCCAATTACGCCTGATACGGTGATGGGCGTGGCGTCGATCACCAAGTCATTTACGTGTGCTGCGATCATGCAGCTGCAGGAAGCGGGGAGGCTACGGGTTCATGATCCGGTGCTCACTTATTTGCCAGAATTCCGCACGCCCGACCAGAGTTGCACCGAGAAAATGACGATTCACCACTTTATGACCCATACATCGGGATTGCCGTTATTGCCGACGGATTGCCTGGCAATCAAGGGTTTACCGGATGGGAATATCGAGGACGAGGAGCATCCGATACACAAGCAAATCAAGAAAGAGGATCAGAAGTGGGTGCATACGTACGAAGATTTTATGGAGGTCATCAGCAAGACAGACTTCCAGCTAGTAGGGCAGCCTGGAGCAAGATTCAGCTACTCCAATGATGCTTACTCACTACTTGGCGCCATCATTGAACGGGTAAGCGGGAAGACCTACGAGACGTACATCAAGGAGCATATTCTTCAGCCGGCAGGGATGCAAAATAGCTCGTTCGACTTACAGGATTTGCAGCATTACAAAGAGGTAACGACGATCTATCGACTTAAAACTGAGGCTGGGAACATTGAGGTTTACCCTGATCCTAAGTGGGAGGAAGGCCCCGTTGTGCTCGCTTCTGGTCACTTAAACTCTACCGTCCATGACATGCTGCGCTATACGGAAATATATCGGACAGGGGGGCTGGTCGGTTCAGAACGCATTCTTTCTAAAGAAAGCGTGGAGCAGATGACACATCCCCATGTCCAATCGGGGTATGGTCAGTATTATGGCTACGGATTATTCGTGACGCCGAATTACTACGGAGCTACAAAGCTGGAGCATAGCGGAGGGCTCAAAGGGGTGGCATCGCAGATGGTCATTATCCCCGAGCGAGGAATAACGGGTATCGCGATGGCGAATTTGGCAGAGACGCCAATCATTGAGCTGCTGAACTATGCCGTCCATTCGCTGGAGAACCGTCCTGCAATCTCTCCCTCCGTGCCATTTCCTGCGGAGTGCAGTGTCAATGAAGCGCAGCTGCGGCAGTACACAGGTACGTATCGAGCAGGGGCCAGCCACGATAGGTTAGTAATGATGGAGCAAGGAGCTCTGGTGCTTGATCTGGGCGGCAATAAGGTCTCGCTGCGCCCGATCGGAGATGACTATTTCGTGATGAAGCTGGATGAAGAGGAACAAGCGATCAGGTTTCAAAGAGACGAGAGCGGTAACGTATCCGGCATCTCAGTAGGTGTTCTTTACTTGGTGAAGCTTGTAGATGAAAACGTAAATGATGGGAAAGAGGTGTGAAGGATGAATAGACAAGGTTGGGAAAGCACGTATGAAGAGCTCGCAGAAAAGGTGATAAAGGAGAGCCGGGCACCTGGGTTCGTCATGGGAGTCAATCAAGACGGTAAGAGTCTTTATCGAAAAGGGTTCGGCTACCGCGACGCCGAGCATCAGCTGGAGATTACACCTGATACCGTCATGGGACTGGCATCGGTCACCAAGTCCTTTACGTGCATGGCGATCATGCAGCTGCAGGAAGCCGGGAAGCTATCCGTCCATGATCCTGTTCTCACGTACCTGCCACAGTTTCGGACCCCGGACCGTCAGAAGACAGAGCAAATGACGATTCATCACTTTATGACGCATTCTTCCGGGCTTCCACCACTGCCTGTCGATCTACTCGCGATCAAGCATTCCTTGCTCGATACGCTTCCAGAAGAGGCAAATCCGATACACAGATTTTTGAAGAAGGAAGATCAGAAGTCGATCCATACGTATCAGGAATTTATCGAGGTTCTCTCAAGAGTCGACTACGAATTGTTGGGTACGCCCGGTCAGCATTTTAGCTACTCCAATGACGGCTATTCCTTGCTCGGAGCCATTATTGCTGAAGTGAGCGGCAAACCGTATGACGTCTACGTGAAGCAGCACATTCTTGTACCGGCAGATATGCCGAGCAGTACCTTTCTTTTGAGTGACCTGCCTCGTTATCCAGATGTAACTACGATTTATCACATGAGAGACAATCAAGGTGTACCTGAGCTGTACCCTGACCCTCACTGGGAGGATGGGCCAGCTGTAGCTGCATCCGGACATTTGAATTCAACCATTCGCGATATGCTGAATTACGCTGAAATTTTTCGTACAGGCGGAATGGTCGGCAAAGAACGGATACTTTCTGAAGAAAGTGTTAGACAGATGACCCTTCCTCACATCGAGTGTAACTACAAAAAGTATTACGGGTATGGACTGATGGTGGAGCCTAATTATTACGGAGGAACGCTTCTGAAGCATGGGGGAGCAATCAAGGGCGTTGCGGCTCATTTGAGCATCCTTCCCGAAAGAGGAGTTACAACAATGGCTTTGGCTAATCTGATCGGAACACCGGTGGAAAAGCTGACTTTGGCTGCCTTGAATCTTCTCGAAGGTCGGGAAGCAGACGTGCCTATGGTCACCTATGAAGAATATCGGGCGACGACAAATCGATTCGACGAGTATGTGGGCAGATATGTCTCAGGCGAAGGGATGGATGTCAGCTTAACGGTAGAGGACGGTGCACTGACTCTGATAAACAATACGGCTATTTTTGCAAGCGACAAAGCAGTGAAGTATCCGCTTATGCAGATCGCCGAAGATTACTTTTTGGCCCGTATGGACGGAAGCGAGCTGACAATCGGCTTTACAAACGGAGAAGACGGAAAAGTAAAAGCTGTTGCTTTCGGATATCGACAAATTCCTAAGGTTCTAGCTACGGAGGTATAAACGAAATGAAAATAAAGTCTGTCCAGGTCCATGCCATCAGAATCCCCCTTTTGCGCCCGTTTATTGTTGCATACGCCACCTATTACGAGATGCCTTCTATTATTGTGCGTGTAGAGACCGAGGATGGACTGGTGGGCTTTGGAGAATCTGTTCCCGATCAGCATGTCACGGGGGAGACTTGGGAGGGCACATACGCGCTGCTTGTCCATCATCTGATCCCGACGATCATCGGCGAAAATCCGTTTGACATCGAGCGAATTCACGACTTGATGAACCAATGCGTATACCAAGCACCGGCAGCAAAAGCGGCTATTGATATCGCGTGCTACGATTTAATGGGAAAGGCCGCAGGACAGCCCGTCTATCATTTACTAGGTGGAAAATATCATCCGACTCTGTCCCTGCCATATGTGCTCAGTATTCTTGCGCCTGAGATAATGGCAGAGGAAGCGAAGCAGGCTGTGGCATCCGGATTTGACAGTGTAAAAATAAAGGTAGGCGCCGACCTTTTGACAGACGTACAGCGCATTCATGCGGTCCGCGAAGCGGTGGGGCCGGCTGTGAAGCTGCGGGTAGACGCCAATCAGGGCTGGGTCAATCGCTCCAATTCCTTGCTCGCCCTAGGGCAAATCGAGGATTGTCAAATCGATTGGATGGAGCAGCCCGTCCTGGCCGATGACCTGGAAGCATTGGCAGACATTCGCAGGCAAACGACGATTCCGATCATGGTAGACGAGGGCTTGCTCGGGCCGAGCGAGATGCGGGAAGTCATCGCGAAAAAGGCAGCCGATAAGGTGAACATAAAGCTAATGAAGTGCGGGGGCATCTACCCTGCAAGCAAGCTGGTTCATCAAGCCGAAATGGCCGGGATGGAATGCCAGATTGGCTCGATGCCAGAATCATCAGTGGGCAGCGCGGCAGGAGCTCACTTGTCGATCGCGAAGAAAAATATTATTTCAAATGAATTGGCAGGTCCTTTCATTTTTTCAAAAGATGTGGGGAACCTGACGTGCCAAGGAAACCAGATTGTAGTGAGCGACAAACCAGGATTAGGGATCGAGGTCGATGAAGCGATTCTCGCCGAGTTGACGGTGATGTCAGAGCAAATTCGTTAACGCCTGGAGGTTTCAGGCAAGAGAAAATGAGGAGATGAACAGCCATGCACAGGACAAAAGCGACAACACTTAAAATCGTGGAGACATTAACCAAGGAACAGCTAACGATGCTAAAGGAGCTGGAGCAGGAAGCCTTTGGTGCGCATGGAGGCATCGATGAATGGGTGCTCGTACCGCTTGCCAGACATGGCTGCATCGTCCTTTTTCAGGAAGAGGGAGACTCTCGGCCCGTTGGCGTTTGTGAGCTGATGAGAGATTTTCGCCAGCCCGACAAAGCGTATGTGTACGGGTACTATACTCGAGCGGACAAAAAAGGCTTGGGGTACGGCTACACTTTTTTGGAGAGCTTGCTTGCGCAATTGCGAGAGGACGGATTTTCAAAGGTTTGCTTGACCGTTGGACCGGAAAATGTCGGGG
The DNA here is from genome assembly GCF_046535075.1 of Brevibacillus sp. SIMBA_040. Taxonomy (NCBI): domain Bacteria; kingdom Bacillati; phylum Bacillota; class Bacilli; order Caryophanales; family Paenibacillaceae; genus Brevibacillus; species Brevibacillus sp. SIMBA_040. Next base: position 142,523 of record NZ_JAWRXI010000009.1, on the reverse strand, counting down.
CGGTTGCTCTTTATCAAAAAGCGGGCTTTCAGATTATAGAGACACGTATTGCGGAGTACGGCAGCGGCCACGATCGCTATTACATGGAAAAGACATTGTAAAAGGAGGCACCTCTCAAGATGAAAGGATTTCCTGTCTTTCGGATTAGCGGTACAGCATACGAAAGAGGGAGGCAATTCGGACAGCTTGCCAGAGAACAAATCGTAACGAATCTGCGGGCATATGAACGAGCCTTCCGGGAAGGGGCAGCCATCTCGTGGGAAGAAGCAACAGCATATGCTGCCCAGTTTATCCCATGGATCGAGCAGTACGATGCGGAGATCATGGAAGAAATCAAAGGCATCAGCGAAGGGGCAGGTCTTGATTTACAGGATATCGTTGCCTTGAATGCTCGAAGCGAAATCATTACCAATCTGGGCGGCTCTGCTTCGAAAGCAGACGGGTGCACATGCATAGCGGCAGTCTCGCCTGCTACAAAAAAACAGGAGACGCTTATCGGACAAAACTGGGACTGGGTCAATCTCGTAGCAGATGGGCTCGTAGTTGTAGAAATCGAACAGCCGCCACGACCGACTATTCTCATGATTACGGAAGCGGGTATAGTCGGAAAAATTGGAATGAATGCCAAGGGACTAGCGGTATGCCTGAATTTCCTTCGACACTCGGAAAAATCAGTTGGGGTTCCGATCCATATCATTTTGCGAGGAATATTGAATAGCAGCACGCTGCCTCAGGCGATTCGCCAAATCACGAGACTTCCCCGAGGGACGGCGGCTAATTATTTGCTGGCGCATCGAGAAGGTGAGGCGGTAGGGGTAGAGACTGCACAGGTAAACTACGACGTTCTCTATCCGTTGGAAGGACATATCACTCATACGAATCATTTTGTCAGCCCTCGCATACAGGTAGATGATTCCGTTCGCATGGGGGCCTCCGATACGTATTTGCGGATGGGGAGAGCGACGAAATTGCTGACAGCTGAGCGAGGCAGTATTGACGAGGATTATATAAAGGATATATTTCGGGATCACTTCAGCTATCCGGATGCAATCTGTCGCCATGGGGAAGCGGAGACGAGTGAAGAGGCAGCGCTGCTCGATTGTACGTTGTTCTCCATCGTCATGAATTTGACGACAGGTACCTTTGAATTATCCAAAGGTCAGCCTTGCCAAAGTACGTATGAAAGGTATCATTTTTCTTCGAAGCACGATACCGCCAAACCAATTTTATAAAAGGCATGTCATTAGAGTCGTCGCGTATTTTGCGTGACGACTTTTTATTAGGCGTAACTGGGTAAATAGGGATGTTTATCCTAATTACATTCATTTATTCCAGCAGTGTGTCAGTAAAAGTTAGCCATTCAAACGCTTTTGAGGTTGGCATTAAAATTGCTTTATTTGTTAATGGAGTAAATATTTTGATAATTTATAAAAATCAATCATCGTTTGCCGATGATGAATCAGGACAGGAAGAGAGAATCAATCATTTTTCCACGGAGGTGCAAAGCGATGCAAACAAATGCTGAAGGTAAACAGGATCATCTGACGATTGTGGGTTACGCGGATCAAATCAGCGCAGAGCCTGGACAAAAGCTTAATTTCATGATTAGCACGACCAGTTCTACTTACACAGCAGGTATCGTTCGTTTAAAAGGCGGTATGACTGACCCGGATAGTCAGGAGCTGGAAAGCGAGCCGATCATCAGTGAAATATCAGGGGAATACCCCGGTCGGCTACAAAAGACTTCGGCAGGATCATATGCTGAGCTCCCTCTTCCTTCTGATTGGTTGGACCATGGACAATTCACGGTGCATCTCTGGGCATGGCCGACAAAACCTGCTTCAGGACATAGACAGACTATATGGTCGGCAGGTTCGATGAACGGGAGAGCTGGAGCCGAGCTATATCTGGATACGGACGGGCACCTGACATTTGCGTTGACAGACAAGAACATGGACACGATTCAGGTATCCTCCGAGAATCCATTACACGCCAGAGCTTGGTATGAAATCGTGACCCAATATTCTGCGCAAACAGAAGCACTCTCCCTGCTGGTCACTCGTTGCGATGGTTGGACTGCTGCAGATGAAACCCAGCTAGTAAAGGTAAACGCTAGGCTGGATTTCTCAGATGTCATCGCATCGCGTGTACTGCTTGCCGCAGCTCCAAATGAAACCGATCAGCTTTATCAGCACTATAACGGTAAAATCGGGAATCCTAGCTTTTTCCGGACCGTATTTGATTCTACCAGCCTAAAGGAGCTTTCAGCAGGAGCAGACCCTATGATGATCGCGGGAGACATGCTCGTCGCTCACTATGATTTTGGGACCAAGATCTCTTCCTCTCAGCTTGTGGACCGCTCCAAAAACGGCTACCACGGAATTCTTTATCAAGGGCCGACACGTGCTGTTACCAGTCACTTATGGAACGGTGAGCACCTTGAGTTCACATCCGCACCTAAGCACTATGCCGCAGTACATTTCCATGATGATGACATTGCAGATGCTGGTTGGGAAGTGGATATCAGCTGGGAAGTACCCAATCATTTGCAGAGCGGGGTATATGCCCTTAAGCTCATGGCTGATGATAAAACAGATTACATCCCGTTTTTTGTACGGCCAACCCTCGGTGCAGCTACCTCTCCAGTCCTGTTTCTGGCCCCGACCAATACCTATTTGGCCTACGCCAATGAAAGATTATTCGAGCTGGGACTTGAACCTCTCATGGGGCACGAGCTAAAGCTCTCTTCGCAGGATCGTTACCTGATAGATCATCCAGAGCTGGGCAAATCAATCTATGATACACATAGCGACGGAAGCGGGGTTCATTACTCCTCACGCTTACGGCCGATCATGAATATTCGTCCGCACTACCGGAACTGGCTGAATGGTGCAGTTCGTCATCTGGCCGCCGATCTCTACATTACCGGCTGGCTGGAGAAACGAGATGAGGGCTATGATGTCGCAACGGACGAAGACCTTCATAGAGACGGACTTGAGCTGCTCTCCTGTTATAAGGTACTTGTCACTGGCACCCATCCTGAGTATTGGACACGATCTATGATGGAGACGCTGCAGAAATATTTAGCGAACGGCGGAAGGCTCATGTATCTGGGGGCAAACGGCTTTTACTGGGTGACCAGCATTGATCCGCAGCAGCCACATCTGATTGAAGTACGTCGTGGCAACGCAGGAACACGTTCATGGGAGTCGCCGCAGGGGGAATTGTATCACAGCTCGACAGGTGCATCAGGAGGATTGTGGCGTCACAATGGCTTTGTTCCCCAAAAGCTGGTTGGTATCGGTTTTACAGCCCAAGGATGGGGACCAGGCAGCGGATACAGGCGCTTGCCGGACAGCAACAGCCCTGCTGCCAGCTTTATCTTCGAAGGAATTGGTGAAAACGAAGTAATCGGTGACTTTGGTTTGGTCATGGGCGGAGCTGTAGGTGACGAAATTGACCGTCTCGATTTTGAGCTTGGGACACCGCTTCACACACTGTGGCTCGCTACTTCCATTGGCGTTGACAACCGCTACCAGCTCGTACACGAGGATCAGCTGTTCACATCACCTGGCCAAGGAGGCGAGGAGCACCCACTGGTACGGGCAGATATGACGTATTTTGATATTAAGGGTGGAGGTGCCGTTTTCTCCGTTGGCTCTATCAATTGGGCGGGGAGTATGGCCTGGAATGAATACAACAATAATGTAGCTCGCATCAGCGACAACGTATTGAACCGCTTCCTAGATAAATGAGTGGAGGGAGAAGCCCCGTCTAATGTGGGGTTTCTTTTCTTTTTTTTTTGTGCTTTTCCAAAGTATTTTCTCTCATAATCGAGATAATCTACCAAAGACAGACCTTGCAGATGAAAGCCTGTGAAAGAGAGACATGCTTCGATTTTGCAAGGGATTCTATCACTATACGATTCGACAAACATGTATTATAGTAAGCTAGTTGGTTCGCAAACCACCAACCGCCCACCTGTTCCAATGGCGATCGCCATGTATGGTTGTTGTTTCCCCCCCAGACAGCCATATCCGTCTAGTAAAAGAAGTGAACCGTTTTTGCAAGCGCTCTCTGTTTTGAAAAAAGATCGATAAATAGATATGAGGTGAGAATTTCTTCGCTTAAAAAAGCAGAAGAAGCTGGCTTATTCGTTATGCGCTGGCGCCATATTTGACGCTTCCGTACAATTTTGTGGATGGGAGAAAAGGTATTCATGATTAGAAAACGCTTAATACTGCCAATCGTGTGGGTGCTGACGCTCACTATGCTGCTTGTAACCGGCTGTGGTGCAGCGAAAAAAGAACAGCTGATGAACGCTAGTGCGGATTCAAGCAAAAAGAAGGACGAGCTGATTCTAGCGATCGGCTATGAGCCGGAAGATGGTTTGGACCCGACAACAGGCTGGGGACGTTATGGCTCTCCTCTGTTTCAGAGCACGATTTTAAAACGCGATAAGGATTTGAAAATCGTCAATGACCTCGCAACGGGCTATGAGGTAAGTCCTGATGGCTTGACCTGGACAGTCACGCTGCGCAATGATGTGAAGTTCTCCGACGGTCATCCATTGACAGCCGAGGATGTTGTTTATACGTATCAGACAGCTGCCAAGAGTGGTTCGGTTCTCGACGTTACGGTCATGAAAAGCGTCGAAGCGCTGGATGATCATACTGTCAAATTTACGCTGAACCATCCGCAATCTACGTTTGTTAGCATTCTCGTTTCTACCGGGATTGTACCAAAGCACGCTCATGGTGCAGATTACAGCAAGAAACCGATTGGCTCCGGTCCATTCCAGCTCGTACAATGGGATGTTGGCCAGCAGATGATCGTTGAAGCGAACCCGGAGTACTACGGACCGAAATCGGCATTTAAAAAGCTGACGTTTCTCTTCTTGAAGGAGGATGCTGCTTATGCCGCTGCCAAAGCAGGAGAGGTCGACATGGCTTTTGTTCTGCCGAGTGTAGCGAAGCAGCAAATACCGGGAATGCATCTGGTGATTGCCAATAGTGTCGATAACCGTGGAATTCTTTTTCCGTACGTAAAGGCAGGCGGAAAAACAAAGGAAGGCGTTCCGATCGGAAACGATGTAACCGCAGATATCGCGATTCGCAAAGCGATTAATATCGCCATCGATCGAAAAAAGCTGGTTGACGGAATATTCGAAGGTTTCGGTACACCTGCTTATTCGGTAGCGGACGGCATGCCCTGGTATAATCCGGAAACCATAGTGGCTGACGGTGATCTAAAGCAAGCGAAACAAATACTGTCAGAAGCAGGCTGGGAAGATGTTAATGGAGACGGAATACGAGAGAAAGGCTCTCTAAAGGCACAATTCACGCTCATTTACCAAGCAGATGATTCCTCGCGTCAATCACTCGCGATCGCGGTGTCTGATATGATACGACCGCTCGGGATCAATGTTAAAGTCGAAGGCAAGAGCTGGGATGACATCGCGAAAATGATGCATTCGAATGCAGTTCTGTTTGGCTGGGGCAGCTATGATCCATTGGAGATGTACAATCTGTACAGCAGCAAAACGGTAGGACTCGGCTGGTACAACACAGGCTTTTATTCCAATCCGGTCGTCGATGATTATATGGAAAAGGCATTGCAGGCAACGACTGAGGAAGAAGCACTGGGCTATTGGAAAAAAGCGCAATGGGATGGTACAACCGGATTCAGTGCCAAGGGAGATGCGCCTTGGGCGTGGCTCGTCAACCGCCAGCATTTGTATTTGGTACGGGACGGACTGGAGATCGGACAGCCAAAGATTCAGCCACATGGACATGGCTGGCCGATTACAGACAACATCGTAGAATGGTTCTGGAAGGAATAGCGAAAAAAGGGGAGGAGCCCGGGGCACATGATTGCGTTTCTATGTAAAAAGCTGCTTCGTTTCGCGACGCTGCTCATCGCCCTATGTGTGCTCTCATTTTGGCTCGTCAGCTACTCTCCACTTGATCCGATACAAGCGTATGTCGGTGCTGACATGACAAGAGTAAGTCTCGAGCAGAGAGAAGCAATTGCAGAGTATTGGGGTCTCAACAAGCCCCCAGTGGAGAGATTTCTTCACTGGGGGTCGGCATTGGTACAAGGAGATATGGGAACGTCGATGATATTTCGCCGCCCGGTAGCAGAAGTGATCGGAGAGCGGTTTATGGCTTCGCTTGCCTTGATGAGCATGGCGTGGCTGTTTTCCGGAATATTGGGATTCGTCCTCGGTGCGATCGCGGGCATGAAGCAGGGTACATGGGTCGATCGATTGATTAAGTGGTATTGCTTTACGCTAGCTTCGACGCCGACGTTTTGGCTGGGGATGCTGATGGTGATTGTGTTTGCTGTTTGGTTGGGCTGGTTTCCAGTCGGGCTAGGAGTTCCGGCAGGCTTGTTGGCAGAAAATGTGACGATGGCAGATCGTCTTTATCATCTGGTTCTGCCAGCACTGACGCTGAGCATACTGGGTGTAGCCAATGTGGCGCTGCATACGAGACAAAAGCTCGTGGAAATCCTTTCGAGCGATTACGTTTTATTTGCCAGAGCGAGAGGAGAAAAAGGCTTCCTGCTGTTCTGGCGGCATGGTCTGCGCAATGTAGCCATTCCTGCTATTACGATTCAATTTGCTTCCTTCAGTGAATTGATTGGTGGGACTGTCCTGGCGGAGCAGGTGTTTTCTTATCCGGGCCTGGGACAAGCAACGGTTCAGGCAGGGCTGCGCAGTGATTTTCCGCTCCTGCTCGGGATTGTCATTTGTAGTGCTCTCTTTGTTTTCGTAGGGAACCTGGTGGCAGATATCATTTACCGCTTGGTTGACCCGCGAATTCGAAAGGGGGAATCCGCGTGAATCGCCGACAGAAAACGTTGATTACGACTGTATGCGCGGCGCTTTTGCTGATTGCGGTAATCACTTCCGCCCTTTTGGTTGGAGATGAGCGGATCGCAACCAATTTTGAGATAAAAAACGAGCCTCCATCGCTTGCGCACCCGTTTGGTACGGATTGGCTCGGTAGGGATATGCTGGCGAGAACGGTGAAAGGCTTGAGTGTCAGTATCGGAGTAGGCGTCATTGCGGCAACGGCAAGCGCCGTAATTGCTCTCCTACTGGGGATGCTGGCAGCGACGATGGGCAAGGCAGTCGATAATGCCATTACCTGGCTAATTGATTTGCTGCTGGGCGTTCCTCATCTTGTCGCCCTCATTCTGATTTCGTTTACGCTTGGTGGCGGATTAAAAGGAGTCGTGGTCGGCATCGCCCTCACGCACTGGCCCAGTCTGGCACGCGTCATTCGGGCAGAAGTCATGCAGCTGCGTTCAGCCGAATACGTTCTCATTTCACGTAAGCTCGGAAAATCAAGATGGTGGATTGCCAGCCGTCATATTTTGCCGCATATGATTCCACAGCTGCTGGTCGGATTTGTCCTGCTTTTTCCGCATGCGATTTTGCATGAGGCGTCGATCAGTTTTCTCGGCTTGGGGCTGTCACCACATCAGCCGGCTATCGGCATCATTTTATCTGAATCCATGCGCTACCTGACCTCTGGCATGTGGTGGTTGGCCTTTTTTCCGGGAATTTCTCTGCTCATGATCGTACGGGCGTTTGATATTTTAGGGGAAAACCTGCGTAAGCTGACCGACCCGCATAGTGCTCACCAATAAGGCAGGAACAGTAAGCAGCGTCAGAGGAGGAAGGACATTTGACTACACAATCAGGGGTGACACCGCTTCTAGAAGTGCAGGACCTCTGCGTTTCATTTATGCAGTATACGAGCGGTCTCAGGCAAAGCACCTTGCAGGTCATCCACAATTTGAGTGTATCGATCTACCCGGGGGAAATCGTCGCTGTAGTAGGATCAAGCGGATCGGGAAAAAGCTTGCTGGCACACGCTGTACTGGGGATCTTGCCCGGAAATGCAAGCCTGTCTGGCGCGATCTCTTATGATGGTCAGGCGCTCAGCCCGAAGCGACAAGCAGAGCTGCGAGGGAAGGAGGTTGCGCTCATTCCGCAATCTGTCAACTATTTGGACCCGTTAATGCGCGTAGGCAAGCAGGTGCAAACGTCCGTCCGTACTGGAAATCCGCGTAGCAGGCAGCGAGAGGTTTTTGAGCGATATCAGCTCGGCCCAGAAGTCGATCAGCTCTATCCCTTTCAGCTATCCGGGGGGATGGCGCGGCGCGTGCTCGTCTCTACCGCTTTGGTCAGTGGGGCCAGGCTGGTGATCGCAGATGAACCGACGCCAGGTTTGGATGATGCTGCTGTTGCGGAGACGCTTGGCTATTTTCGCGATTTGGCAGATCGGGGACGTGGGGTCATGCTGATTACGCACGATATCGAGACCGCACTGAAAATCGCGGATCGCATTGCCGTCTTTTATGCGGGCTCGACAGTGGAAATCGCACCTGTACAGGACTTTGCCGGAGAGGGCGAAGCGCTACGGCATCCGTATACGAATGCGTTGTGGCGGGCACTTCCGCAAAACGGCTTCGAACCGATACCGGGATCTCAGCCGCTTCCACATGCGCTGCCTGCCGGATGCGTGTTTCAGCCACGTTGCAGGCTTGCGACACCGGAGTGTAGCACAGAGCGACCGGCAATGCGTACGGTACGAGAAGGAATGGTGAGGTGTATTCATGCTACTTGAAGCCAAACAGATCGGGTTTCGTTATGAGCGGGATCGCCCAGTACTGCGAGGGGTAGATATATCGATCCAATCGGGTGAGATCGTGGGGCTGATTGGTCCTAGCGGTTTTGGCAAATCAACACTCTGCCGTATTCTGGCTGGATATGAAAGACCACATGAGGGGCAGGTGCTTCTGGACGGAGCGCCGCTGTCTACCTCTGGCTTTCATCCCGTTCAGCTCGTATTTCAGCATCCGGAGAAAGCGGTGAATCCTCGCTGGAGGATGAGTCGTACGCTGGCAGAGGGCGGTTCTCCGGACGAGTCTTTGCTAGAGCAGCTCGGCGTACAGCAGGAGTGGCTGGGGCGTTTTCCGAATGAGCTTTCCGGTGGCGAGCTGCAACGTTTTTGTGTAGCTCGTGCGCTTAGTCCACATACGCGCTTTTTACTTGCGGATGAAATGACGGCGATGCTGGATGCGATTACACAGGCCCAAATTTGGCAGGTTGTGAAGGAAGTTGCCCGCAGGGAGAATATGGGCGTACTCGTGATTAGCCATGAGAAAAACCTGATTCATCGACTATGCACACGAGTTGTTGATTTGACGATAACGAATGAAAAAACATAAACGAGGATGAAAGAGAGTGATTGAGAGATATCCTTGCCATTTTCGTGCCATAATTCAACTATACTGTTTAGAAAACATGTAATATATTTAGCTTAATTGCCAAAATTTTAGCCCAGTATTCATTATTTGATACTATTTTTTCTATTGGCACCCCAGAAGAAAGAAGCCCCACCTTCTTTCTTTCATGGCAATCGCCAAATATGGTTGCTCTCCCTCATGTAACCATATCTCTTTTATAACGCCTTACAAGAATGTTCTTATGCTAGAGCTGCGGAGTCTTTGTAAGAGTAACAGCAAAGGTCTTTTCGTGGTGCACTCGATTTGTCGTGCGATCAAGAAAGCCAAGCAAACTCAACGTTTGTCTCTTTGGTGTGCGTATTCATGAAAGTTCGTCTATCAATCAACGCAGAAAGATTAGGTGAAATGGGATGAAACTGACGTATCGTGAACAGGAAAAGCTCTTGATGGTCGTCGCTGCCGATTTGGCGAGACGTCGCAAGGAGCGGGGTTTAAAGCTCAATTATCCGGAAGCGGTGGCGTTGATCTCGTATGAAATTATGGAGGGAGCCCGCGACGGCAAGACGGTCGCTCAGCTGATGAGTGAGGGTGCAGGCATCCTTACCCGTGAAGATGTGATGGAAGGGATCGCCGAGATGATCCCTGATGTACAGATCGAAGCGATGTTCCCGGACGGAACGAAGCTGGTTACGGTTCATAATCCGATTCGATAACGAGCAGTTTTGAAATATGAAAGGAGAATTTGGCGTGGTACCAGGAGAATATGTATTACGGCGTGATGAGATCGTTTGCAACGAAGGTAGAGAAACCTGCAAAGTAACCGTGTTGAACACAGGTGATCGCCCGATTCAGGTAGGCTCGCATTTTCACTTTTTTGAAGTCAATTCCGCTCTGCAGTTTGATCGTGATCTCGCCATTGGTATGCATCTGAATGTACCATCGGGGGCAGCGGTGCGGTTTGAACCAGGCGATGCCAAGGAAGTGGAGCTCGTAGCCTTTACTGGCGAGCGCCGTGTTTACGGTTTGAACAACAAAACGGAAGGTGTATTGAAAAGGGTGGTTGCAGTATGACGTTTCGCATGGGCAGAAGACAGTATGCTGACATGTTTGGCCCTACCACGGGCGATGCTGTCCGTTTAGCAGATAGTGAATTGTTTATTGAAATTGAAAAGGATTATACCAGGTACGGAGACGAGGCCAAGTTTGGCGGAGGGAAGTCCATTCGTGATGGCATGGGACAGCATCCGCTCGCGACTCGGGACGAGGGCGTACTCGATCTCGTCATTACGAATGCCATTATTGTTGACTATACAGGGATTTACAAAGCAGATATCGGGGTGCGGGACGGTATTATTGCTGGGATTGGGAAGTGCGGCAACCCACTTTTGATGAATGATGTCGATCTGGTTGTCGGAGCTTCTACAGAGATTATCGCCGGAGAAGGCTTGATCGTGACGGCGGGCGGAATCGATACGCACGTCCATTTTATTGCCCCGCAGCAAGCAGAAACGGCATTGGAATCAGGCTTGACGACCTTGATCGGGGGAGGATCAGGTCCAGGCGAAGGATCAAAAGCGACGACTTGTACATCTGGAGAATGGAATATTTTTCGGATGCTGGAAGCTGCCGAGGGATTGCCGATTAATGTCGGATTTCTCGGAAAAGGTAGCGCAGCAGCAGAAGAGCCGCTTGCGGAGCAAATTCGTGCCGGTGCTATCGGCTTGAAGGTGCATGAGGATTGGGGAGCAACTCCCTCTGCCATCGATCACGCTCTGCGCGTTGCCGACAAATACGATGTTCAGGTAGCACTTCATGCCGATACGCTCAACGAGAGCGGTTTTGTTGAGGATACGATTGCAGCGATCAAAGGCAGAGTCATCCATACGTACCATACAGAAGGTGCGGGCGGAGGACACGCTCCAGACATTATGAAAGTGGCAGGCTATTCGAATATTTTGCCTTCGTCCACCAATCCGACTCGTCCGTATACCATAAATACGATTGATGAGCATCTCGACATGCTGATGGTTTGTCACCATTTGGACCCGAATGTACCTGAGGACGTGGCGTTTGCAGATTCCCGGATTCGAAAAGAAACGATTGCTGCTGAAGATATTTTGCACGACATGGGCGTATTCAGCATGATTAGCTCCGATTCCCAGGCGATGGGCAGGGTGGGAGAGGTCATCTCCCGCACATGGCAGACTGCGGACAAAATGAAAAAGCAACGCGGAAAGCTGGCTGGCGATGAGGGAGTAGGCGACAACAATCGGGTCAAACGATATGTGGCCAAATATACGATCAATCCAGCGATTACACATGGCATTGATTCCTATGTAGGCTCCATTGAAGTCGGCAAGATTGCTGACCTTGTCATCTGGCATCCAGCATTTTTCGGGGTCAAGCCAGAGCTGATTATGAAGAACGGAATGATCGTGCGCAGCCTGATGGGAGATTTGAATGCTTCGATTCCTACTCCGCAGCCGGTTATTTACCGTCCGATGTACGCGGCATACGGTAAAGCACTCCTGCAAAGCTCCATTACTTTTGTATCCCAGGCTGCTTTTGACGCTGGTGTGCATCACAAGCTCGGACTGCAAAAGAAGGTCCTGCCTGTCCATGGCATCCGCAATTTGACTAAAAAGGATATGAAGCTGAACGCAGAAACACCAGAAATTCATGTCGATCCACAAACGTACGAGGTGAGAGTGGACGGCGAGCTGCTTACGTGCGAGCCTGCTGAAGTGGTACCGATGGCTCAGCGTTATTTCTTATTTTGAGGTGAAAACCTGTGATTATTGAAAAGATCGTAACGAACCTGGAGCAAATGAGCCAGGAAGAAAAGGCCAAGCGCCATGTGGAAAAGGTATATATGCAAAGCGACGAGCTCGTGAAGCGGATTCAACGAGTCACGACTGACCATGGACGCGAGCTGGGGATCAGATTGAGTGAACCGCGTGATCTGGTTGAGGGCGATGTTCTGTACATGGATGAGAAAAACATGATCGTCATTTCCGTGCTGGCTGATGATTTGCTCGTCATTCGCCCACGCACCCTGCAAGAGATGGGAGATATTGCACATCAGCTCGGGAACCGTCATTTGCCTGCTCAATTTGAAGGTGATGAGATGCTGGTGCAGTACGATTATTTGGTAGAAGAGCTGCTGCAAAAAATCGGAATTCCTTTCTCTCGTGAAAAAAAGACAGTCAAACAGGCATTTCGTCATGTCGGCCACAGTCACTGATCTTCACCTGCTGTCGCTCATGCAGCTATGTGACTCCAACTTTCCGACAGGCGCTTTCAGCCATTCGTTTGGACTGGAAACGTACATTCAGGAAGAGCATGTCACAAGCAAGAAGACTTTTTTCGAGTGGCTGCAGGCATACGTCAATGAGCAGCTGGTATATACGGACGGACTTGCCTGCAGACTGACGTATGAAGCGCTGGAGCAACATCAAGTGGAGACGATTTGGGCGCTTGATCGGTTGATGACCGTGCAGAACTTCCCCAGAGAATCGAGAGAGGGCAGCCGCAGAATGGGAGAAGGGATGATTCGGCTAGGATGCGAGCTATATGACTCGCCACAGCTGCGATCGTACCGGGAACGCGTAAAGGCAAAGCAATCAAGCGGACATCCGGCGATTGTATTTGCCCTGCTTGCTCATCATCTGACGATTCCAAAGAAAACGGCTGTTCTATCTTATTTGTACCAGGCGACGGCAGCATTGATCCAAAACGGAGTACGTGCCATTCCACTCGGTCAGACAGAAGGACAGCGTTTGCAATGCGAAATGCAGCCGCTTTTGCTGAAGGCAGCCGAGCTGATCGAACAGCTTGACCAAGATGATCTGGGGATTGTGACGCCTGGCCTAGAGCTGGCGCAGATGAGGCATGAGCAGTTAAACATCCGAATATTCAGCAGCTGATTATAGAGGAAATTGAACAGGAACTAGTAGAAAGAGGGAAAACAATGAAACCAGTAAAAATTGGCGTAGGCGGTCCGGTCGGGGCCGGGAAAACGATGCTGGTGGAAAAGCTGACGCGACGCATGCATGAAGAGTTCAGCATGGCTGTCGTAACGAATGATATTTACACCAAGGAAGACGCGAAATTCCTCATGGAAAATGGCGTTTTGCCAGCAGACCGCATTATCGGAGTGGAGACAGGTGGTTGTCCGCATACGGCGATTCGTGAAGATGCATCGATGAACTTTGCGGCGATTGACGAGCTGATCACTAGACATGAGGACGTTGAGATCATTTTTGTAGAAAGTGGTGGCGACAATCTGGCTGCTACGTTCAGTCCTGAGCTGGTTGATTGCTCCATCTATATCATTGACGTGGCGCAAGGAGAGAAGATCCCGCGCAAAGGCGGTCAAGGCATGATCAAGTCTGATCTGTTCATCATTAACAAGACAGATCTGGCTCCTTATGTTGGCGCTGATCTGAAAGTAATGGAGAGAGACACACTGACGTTCCGCGGAAACAAGCCGTACTTTTTCACCAACCTGAAGGATGAGTCGGGCCTGGGTGAGGTCGTGGACTGGATCAAGAAAAACGTGATGCTCGCAGGACTGGAATAGCATGGCTGACTGGACTGGGTTTTTGCGGCTGGAGGCAGGACACAAGCTCGGAAAGACCATTGCATCCCATGTGTATTTTCAGGGAGCTTTCAAGGTCACACGGCCAATCTATCTGGATGAAAGCGGGCAAGCGAGCTTATATTTGATGAATCCCGGCGGGGGCTATGTAGACGGCGATCGTTACCGCATGGAAATTGTGGTTGCCGAGGATGCACAGGTACTCTTGACCACCCAATCCTCCACGAAAATCTACAAAACAAAATCCGAGCCGGTTCTTCAGGAGACGGACATCGAAGTGAAAAAGGGCGGCTTTCTGGAGTATATTCCTGATCCGATCATCGCGTATCAGGATGCGCGCTATCAGCAAAAGACCACCATTCGCCTGGAGCGAGGCGCGGTCCTGGTCGCTTCTGATATCATAACGCCTGGCTGGTCTCCTGACGGTGAGCTGTATCGTTATCGTATGCTGCAATTAAAAACGGAAGTGTATATGGATGAACAGCTGGTTGTTCACGATCATCTACGGCTACAGCCAGACATGCAAAATATGCAAGCACTTGGTATTTTTGAAGGATACACGCATTATGGCTCTATACTGATTATCGGGGAACAGGCTACTGCGGAAATTGTGGACGAGCTCCATGCGGTGATAGAGGAGTGCGGAATCGCTGGCAGAGTGGGATGCTCGGCCCTTACGATTCCGGGAATTGCTGTTCGTGTGCTCGCTTCCTCGACGCAGGAAATCGAGCAGCTGTTTGAACAGTGTACACGTTATGTGCGCAAAAAGTGGTTTGATCTGGACCCAGTGTCTCTACGGAAGTATTAAAAGGAAACATAAGAACAGGCTACCAAAGCAGGTGGCCTGTTCTTTTTTTGTACCGATGAATTCTAATTCCGTTTATTTCTCTACGTACGCGTATTTGAAGTAAGAACCGCCGAGCGGGAAGATGACGAAGTCTTTTACCTTATCGTTTTTCACATACGCATTTCCGCGGAAGTGAAGAGGGGCGAGCGGCATTTCTTCCATTAAAATTTTTTCGGCGTCAAACATCAGCTGCTTGCGTTTGGCAGGGTCGGTTTCATAGTAGCTCTTGTTCAAGAGGTCGCGGTATTCCTTGTTGTCAAAGCGAACTACGTTGTTGCCACCTTCCTTGTCCTTGTACATCTCAAGGAAGTTGATCGGATCGTTAAAGTCCGCTCCCCACAGCCAAATTCCGAAGTCATATTTTCCGCTTTGGACATCCGTATTAAAAACTTTCCACTCAGACGTGCGAATGTCGATGTTGATTCCCAATGTCTTTTTCCATTCGTCCTGGAGAGCTTGGGCGATTTTTTTGTCTGTTTCCCCTGTGTCATAGTAATAAGTGACTTTTGGGAACTCTTTTAGTCCCAGCTCCTGCATTCCTTCAGCTAACAGCTGCTTTGCTTTTTCCATGTCCTCTTTAAAATAGCCATCCGGATTGAGGCCCATCGATGTCGGAACCCAGCCGTATGCGGCCGGCACTCCTGTTTGCAGGATGTTGTCGATCAGCATTTTGCGGTCAATCGAATAGGCGAACGCCTGACGAATCTTTTTATTGGTAAACGGCGGCTTCTGTGTATTGAAAATGACAGCCTTGGTTCCCGGGTTATCGGCAACGACCAGCTTGCCTTCATCCTTGATTTGCCCGATAGCGTCAGGGGACAAGCCAAAGGAAGGGTATCCTCCCCAGTCCACATCACCGTTTTCAAACATAGACAGGGCAGTATTGTTATCTTCAATCACGGCAATGTCGATCTTGTCCAGCTTGACGTTTGCTTTATCCCAATACGTCGGGCTTTTGCTGAAGGTCAGCTTTGCTTTATGCTCCCAGCTGTCGATCAGGAAAGGACCGTTCCCCACGATGGAAGCGGCTTCTCCTGCCCATTTAGGATTTCCTTCCACTGATTTTTTGTGGAGAGGATAATAGGTAGTGAAGGATGTCAGCTCACGGAACCACGGTGTCGGGGAGCGCAAGGTAAAATCGAGTGTGTAGTCATCCATTGCTTTGACAGCGACATCCTCAGCTTTCCCGGTTCCATTGAAAAACTCCTCGCCTCCTTTGATGTAGAAGAGCTGGTAGGCATAGCCGGAAGCGGTTTGCGGATCGAGATTGCGCTTGATGGCGTATTCAAAATCATGTGCGGTAACCGGATCACCGTTGCTCCACTTGGCGTCTTTGCGGATGGTAAAATGAAACTGCGTGAAATCAGGGGAATTGGTGAAGCTCTCAGCTACGGCGTTGATCATTTGTCCCTGGCGATCTACAGCCGTCAACCCTTCAAAGACGAGGTTGATCATGTCCATGGATGAGGCATCAGTGGCAATACCTGGGTCCATCGTCGGTGGCTCGCCAGTGAGGCTCCAATGCAATACCATCGGTTCTGTCGATGTTGTGTCAGTCGATTTGGTCGTTTGGGGAGTTTGCGTGGTAGTAGCAGGCTTTGCGTTCTCTGGTGCTGTCGTGCTGCAACCAGTTACAAGACTAAAGAGAAAAGCTGTGCTAAATAAACCTAATAGCCATTTTTTCATTCTGACCCCCTGAATTTATCTAAAAATTTTAAAAATTATAACGTAATTACAGGGTAAATCAGGTAAAAAGTGAAGTCATTAAACAATGTGTACAAAGGTATTGGAGAAAATAACAGAATAACAACGTAAAAATTCATACAACTTGTCCCTCAAATAGGAAAGAAATGGGCCGAATTTACATAAAACCAATAAAAACCAAGAGAAGCCACTGAAGTGTTGGCTTCACTTGGTTTAATACAGGTACTCACTTGGAGTTACTTCTTTTTTCTACTTTATCGATCGAGGTACGGTCCTGAATCACGCGATTTGGATCTTGTCCACGGCGTTCCCAAATACGACAGCGCCCAGCGGTCTAATCCATACCAGCCTGCTACCTTCCAGGCCATGACGAGCCACGTAGCAAAAACAAACAAGAGCGGGTTCGTACTTACGGTACCAGCAAAGAGGAAGCTGACGTTCATCAGACCACCGAAAAATGCAGCGATCCCTGTCAACAAGCCAACAACAAGTCCGAGACCGACGAAAAGTTCCCCGTAGGCGACCATAAAGCCAAACAGCTTGGCATTTGGCAGTACGCTGTTTTCGAGGAACCATGCGTACCAGGAGGTTACATCTTTGCCGTCTGCCGCTTTGGCCAAAGCCCCTTTGATGAAGCCCTCGATAGCACTTCCTGCGTTTTCACCCGTCCACGCATCCGAGGTGATTTTTTTCCATCCGGAGGTAATCCAGACGTAACCGACATACAGCCTGATGAGTAGCCAAAGTGTTGCAGATCTGGTGCTTGTGAATAAGAATCGGGAAACAGGATTTTCAGGAATAATAATTTCTTTACTTGCCTGACTTCGCAAATCCATTTCTACTCCTCCTTACATTTTGCGATAAATATCTCCTATAGAGGATAATTGTTCCAGTGAATTCTAACACAAGGATATAGAGTCTGGTACGACTTCTCGCATAAGTTCATGAGGTGTTCATTGACACTATTGGCACATTGTTAATAGGTATTTTGGAAAATATAGGTGGCTGTAGGTACCGTCTATTAGAATGACATTGACAGTAAACCGGGTGGTAAATGTTGGGACCTGGCAAAAATACAAAGATATTCAGTGGAGAAAAACATGACCAGCACATGGCTACGATTTCAGAGCACAACGTTGGGTATACCGAGACACTCGAGGGAATCGTGAACCGGTTCAAGCTGTAGTAGCCAAACAAACAAGAAAAGGGAGACCAAACAGCTGACAAACTGTAGGTCTCCCTTTGTTTATTCGATCATTTGGTCGATTTCCCGAATGGCCTTTAATTTTTCAGGGTTTCTGATGAAATAGATGCGGGAAATCTGTTGTTCCTCGATATGCAGGAATACGACAGTATCGATTTGATCGCCCTGATAGATGACAAGCCCCACTTGGTTGTTCAAAGGTAACAACTCTACACGAAGTCCTAGCGGTTGAATCGTTTTGCGCATTAGGCCGAAAAGGAAGTGTGCGACGCGTTCTGCAGAGACGATTAGGTGAATCGCAGCCGATACTTTGCCGCCACCGTCTGACAGGAGTACGGCATCTTTGGCAAGCATGCCAAGCAGTGTGTCCATTTTTCCGTGCTCAAGCGCGTCAATAAAACGGCTTACCCATTGTTCCTCGATTGATTTTTCCGGGGCAAACAGAACGTGCTCCTCCAAAGAGGTAATTCCGAGCTTGGCTTTCACGCGGCTAATGATTTTGCGACAGTTCGCTTCACTTTTTCCGACGAGCTGGGCAATTTCCTCATAGTCAAAGCCAAGTGCTTCCCGTAGGACAAACACAGCTCGCTCTGTTTCCGATAACTGCTCTAGCAGGACGAGCATGGCATAGGAGAGCAGGTCTTTTTGAATCACAAATTCGGCCGTATCGGATACAGGCGTATTGATCGGCTCGGGCAGCCACGGTCCCGTGTACAGTTCCCGCTTTTTACGAGCTGACTTCAAGAGGTCGAGGCAGCGATTGGTGGTCATTTTGCACAAATAGGCCTTGGGATCTGCCATTTGCTCAAGTTGGACCTGATGTGCTTTTACGAACACATCCTGCACGATATCCTCAGCGTCTGCAGCAGAGCCGGTCATCTGGTAGGCAAGAGAAAACAGCAGTCCTTTGTAGGTGTGGTACAACAGCTCCATCCCTGATTCACTTCCTTTTTCGCGTAATTCAGGTTTGATCTTGTTTTTAGTGTAGCATGCTGGCTATATTCCAGGTGTACTGACGGATTTTCCAGCCGAGCTTTCCTGTCAAAATGATATCTAGCCCCCATTTTCGTGTCCATACGATACCCTGGTCCGGCCCCAATCCGATGCAAAAAAATTCCATGAAGCTTTTGTGTGCTGGGGAGGGGGTACCGTCCAGATCAGCCACTACAACACTTCCGAGTCGCGCAGCTTGAGCCGTCGCTTCTTTGCACGTCATCCGATCTGCTTGCCCGCTGGTGGGGTCGATGATCCGGGCACAATCCCCGATACTGTAGACGCCAGGGGCACCGCTCACACGATACGATGCATCGACAATTACCTGTCCCTGCGTTGAAATAGGAACGCCGATCGTACGAAGGAGGGGATTGGGGAGAAGCCCGAGCGACCAGATACAAAGTCCAGTTGGGAGGGTACTGCCATCAGACAGCGTCACGATCCCGCCTTGTTCCCGCAATGCTTTTAGTCCATGCAGTACCGATACACGATAGTCATTAAGCGCCCGCTCCAGTCTGCCCCCAAGCTTGGCAGGTCCATCCGGGAACAGGCGATTCCCGGTATTGATGAGGTAAATTTTTGCTGCTAAAGGATGCATTCCGAGGCGCGTCGCTTCCTCGCGCATCGCATAAGCCAGCTCCGCCGCCGTCTCGATTCCGCTAATTCCCGCTCCCGCTACTGTAACGGTAAGCAAACGCTGACGTTCTTCTGGATTCTGCTCTTGAGCAGCTTCTCGCATATTTGCCTGCCAGGCTTCACGGATGGCTACAGCTGCCTCTATATTTGAAAGCGCAATCCCTCCCTGCTCCGGCTCTGCCCGGCGGATGACACTGCCCACGGCAAGAACGAGGATGTCGTAATGAATGGCTTGTGAGCTGCCTTTTTGGTCTTGGTAGCAAAGGACTTTTTCGTTTTTTTGTATGGTAGTAGCCGTCCCTTGGATGAATTCGACACCTTCAGGAAAGATGCGGTTCAAGGGAAGCGCAATCTCAGCTTCTTTACTGACAGCTGGCTTAAACAACAGGACTTTTCGCAAATGATGGGGCTCTTTATCCAGTAAAATCATGCGAAGGCTCCGACCAGCCAGTTTTTCTCGCATCGCTTTGACAGCATGTATGCCTGCATATCCTCCACCGACGACAACACAAATTATTTCTTTCATGTGGATCAGCTCCTCGCTGCGGTTTTCCTTATAACGAGGGGAGGGGGAGGTTTGTGACAAGGCGAGGGAAGCATCGGTTCATTGTGAAAAAAGATTCAGTTTGATAAAATTGGAAAATACAGGTGGCAAGATTCAACCTAATACAACAAGGATGCATCAAAAGGAGTAGGAGATATAATATGACGTTTCAAAACGGGTATACTTGTGCTTGCTGCGGTAATGTGCATGAGGAGCTTCCGCTCAGCTACGGGAGTCCAGCGCCTGCTCTTTGGTTTTCATTAGCCCCCGAAGAACGGGACGAGCGCTGCTTGATGAATGATGAATTATGTGTGATTGATGATGAGCATTATTTTGTCCGCGGGTGTATCGAGATTCCCGTGATAGATAGCGAAGATACATTTATTTGGAATGTGTGGGTATCGCTTAGCAAAGAAAATTTCAAGCGGACCTATTTATACTGGGAAGAAGAAGGAAGAGAAAAAGAACTAGAGCCGATGTTTGGCTGGCTGTCCACTTCTCTGTCGTGGTATCCCGATACGACCTTGCATCTGAAAACCCTCGTTCATACGAGACCTGTCGGTGTTCGTCCGTATATCGAGCTGGAACAGACGGATCATCCACTATCCATTGAGCAAAGAGCAGGGATAACACGAGCGCGGGTAATTGAGATTGCGGAAGCATTGTGTCAAGGGAGTTGAGATAAGGTTCTTGTTCCGATAACGATGGTAGCTTCTCGTTCTTCGTCAGTTTCCACTTGCGGAGTTATTCAGCTCAGTGCGAAGATTTCGACGGCAAGTGGCACCTGACGCTCACTAGTCTCGACCTCAGACAACAGAACTCGTCGTGGTTATTAAACTAACCTACCCGTCTACAGCTTTATTATCTCAGCACAATAGCAGGTGAGAAAGAGGAGAAACCGCTGTGAAAACAACGGTTTCTTTATTTTTTCTGGACATGATTCCCGGTCACTTCTTATCCACTACCGCCCGATTTGTCACAAACCTGACCGCAGAAGGATCATACCTAGTAGAAACAAGCAATGAGGTGAAACAGGTTGAACGGAGCAGAAACAATACCGGCTAGCTTGGCGGAAACGAGGGAAGCGCGGCTAAAATGGCTGATGCAGGAGTACGGGGAAAATGTTTTCCATCTCATTTGCCTCACGGTAAAGAGCCATTCCTTGGCGGAGGATATCACGCAAAACGTGTTTATCAAGGCATATCGTCATCTGGACCAATTTCGCGGGGAAGGCCAGATCAAGCATTGGCTCTACAAGATTGCCATGAATGAATGCAAAAAGCATTTTCGCTCGTGGTCCTTTCGCAACATTTTTCCTACGGTAGATGACCATCTTGGAAATCTGTTGGACGGTCAGGCAACGAATCGGGTGGAAGAAGAGATTCTCAGTCGAGTCAAGCGGGATGAGATCATAGCGTATATACACTCCCTCGCACCGAAGTACAGGCAGGTCATCCTGCTGCATTATTATGAGGACTTGTCCATACAGGAGGCAGCGGAGATTCTTTCTGTTTCACAGGAGGTTGTCCGTACGAGATTGCACCGCGCTAGAAAGCAATTAAGAGAGAGCATGTCCAAGGGGGGACAAGGATGAGCGAGGATCGTGTGTGGAAAGAGTGGGGCCAATCTGCAAAGCAGGCGGTAAGAGAGCAGTACCCGTTTCAATTGCATCAGCTGGAAACAGAAGTATTGAAAAAAATCAAAACGCAAAATCGGCGTAGGGGCTGGAAGATTGCTTCGTGGACGGCAGGTGTGGCGGTCTGTGCTACGTTCTTATTGCAGGTGGTTCAGCCTTTTTTTGGAGCGGAGAGTATCTTTGGGTTAGCGGGGGGGCAGCAGTATCCGGAGCAATTTGAATGGACGATCCCGGATAAAGGGTTTTCTCATGCCTTAAAGAATGGCTATCCGATCTTGCCTGAGATCAAGGTAGAAAAAGATGGCTTTACGTTTCAGCTCAAGGATCTCATGGTTGATCAACGACGGATCACCTACACGCTCTTGGTTTCGGGGGAAAAGCTTGAGGCGATCGTCAAAGATAATGATGAGGACAAAATATTTGCGCTACTCTACGGGGGACTAGATGTAAGTCTGGGCGATATGAATCTTAGCGGAGGGGCATCAAAGGATCTTCAGCTTATTAAAGGCACCTACTATTTTGTTATAAAGGCAAACTATTTGCTGGAATCACAGAAAATGCAGGAGCTGGTGAACCAGCCTAATCCGGTACTTCCCATCACGATCCAAAGACAGAACAAGGAAGTAAATGAGGTACTTGCGGAAATGCGGGTGCCATTGCCAAAAGCAGTCGTTGCAGCCGAAAAGGTAATCCAGCCGACAGAAGGCAGTAATGCAGAGTCCAGGTTGGGCGCAGAGGAAATATTGAATTCCCTCTCGGTGAATCAAATGGTAGCTGCTCCCACTATGATGCAGGTAGAGCTGGAGGCAAAATTCAAGAACGGGTTCGAGCTGAAACGCTTGCAAAATGCTAGGCTGGTAGATGAAAAAGGAAATGAATATAGTGCCATGGATGATACGGTCAATCCAAACGTCAAGCAGATCCAAGGGACAGACAAATATACGATCAAGTTTATTCCGTCTTTCTACCATGCTGATCTTCCAGAGAGGCTAGAGCTTCGTTTTGATGGAATCGTTGCGAATCGAAAAATAGGAGACAGCCATGTGCTTGGTATGAAGGACAGGTACCCGCGGGATATTTCATTTGGCAAACGAACCTTGCATATCCAAAAGGTGTACTACGAGAATGACAAGCTCTTTATTGTGATTCCGAACAAGGAGCCTGAAGAGATTACGCTCAGAATCGACGGTCAAAACTACAACGATTTAATCGTAGCCGATACGCGGGAGACGGTCACGCTTGACTTCCCGGTAAAGAAAAAAGACAGTTATGACTTGTTGCTGAGTGGTCTGGATAGAGAGGAGTCTATATTTGAGGGTATCATTCCCATCCTTTCAAAAAAGTAGACGAAACATGAAAAAAAGCCACTGCGAAAGTGGCTTTTTGTTTGGGGAAAATAGCAGCGACGAGCTGACTGCGATTACACTCGCTCTACAGGGCAAGTCAGGCAAGTAGGACCGCCTGTACCTTTGTAGGAAATCTCCTGACCTTCGTATTCATAGACGGTTGCGCCTGCATCGAGGAGAAGCTGCTTGGTAGCTGGATTTCCGGCAACGACCATGCATACACGAGGTGCCAGTGCCAGTACATTGCTTCCGAGATTCTCGTATTCGTGATCAGATACTTCGATCAGCTGGATACCTCTATCGATTAGCAGCTGGCGGAAGAACACAGGCATCAGCTTGGAATAGACAACAGCAAGATCGTGGTCCACCATGCTGATGACGGACATCAGATGCAAGCATTCTTCTGCGCCGCGATCATACGGAAGCGGGACGATGATGACTTCTTCGGTAAAGTCTTTCACCATTTCGGTGATTTGCGCGATCGCTGCCTGATTTGTGCGGAAGCCAAGTCCGATTGCAAGCGTTTTCTCATCGAGCCAGACCAAATCGCCGCCATCTGCGAGGGCATCACCTGTCAGTTGACCCAAGATCGGGATGTTGTTTTCTTGTAAAAAGGCTTTGTATGCTTCAGCTTCACCCTGACGAAGCTCTTTGCCTGACTTTAAAATAATGGCACCTTTGGCGGTGAACTTTACCGGGTCATGTGCATAAATCGAGTCGAGGCCGGTTTGGTCAGACTGAGGGAGGTGAAGTACATTTTCTACGTGCTCTCGCAGAATGGCTTCGAATTTTGCATATTCCTCCTGTGCTTTGTTCCAGTCGACATTATCTGTATAGTTGAACGTTTTCCAGGATTGGTCCAAATGCTCCTGACTGATGAAGGCTTGGTTAGGGTGTTTGATGATGACGGTTTTCATCTTTTTGACCATGGATTGGCTGCCTGAGAACATAGTTGCCTCCCTTAATTCCACAATGTAGAATTATATTCATATTTCGAAATATTTTACACTTAGTTTACACACTCTCGTTTCACACTGTCAATTGCGGAACGTTCTTTTTTTTACGATTCACAAAATTATAGAAAATGGTTTAAGATATGGGGTATACCGGATACAGACAGATAAAGGGGAGATGAGCGTGATCCAATCGTTTGATCGAGCGATGGCGATCGCGACGGCACTTTCGTCGGACGAACAAAGAAAATGGTGGACGATAAACGATTTATCGAAAGAATGTCATCTTCCAGTGAGTACCATCTATCGGCTCTTGTACACGTTGATGAAGCACGGGCTAGTGGAACAGGATGCTGTGGGCAAGCAGTACGCCTTGGGCGTCAAATGGATGGAGTTTGGCCTTCGTGTACTTGACCGGATCGACTATCGCAAAGTGATAAAACCGATGATTGAGGAGCTTGCCAGAGAAGTAGAAGAAAGCGTTTACTTCAGCCAGGCGAGCGGACTTGAATCTATCATCGTAGATCGCATCGACAGCCAGCACAATATTCGCGTCTATGATCAGCTCGGTTTGCGTATCCCACTAAACATCGGTGCTGCCAATAAAACGATTCTAGCGAATATGCCGATCAATGAGGCTGAGCAAATCCTGCAGCAATTGATTGAGCAGGAGCAGGTGCCGGCGTTTTTGGAAAAGCTGACGGAGATCAAGCAACAAGGCTACGCGGTGAGCTTCGGAGAGAGAACAGAGAATACAGCATCGGTGGCGGCTCCTGTATTTGATTATAACCAAAAAGTGATTGGTGCTTTGAGCATTGGGATTTTGTCGTATGATTTAAAAGAAGAGCGCTTGCAATTTTTAATTCAAAAAGTAAAAGATGTTGCCCATCGGACATCGCAAAGATTAGGAAGTCACTAGTCTTTCTTCTTTAGTTCGGTTGCTGGAATTTATTTTGGAATGTGAAAAAGAGCGGAAGGCTGTCCGCTCTTTTCTGTTTGCTTGCTGCTCTTTGGCGTGCTTTGGGCTCTAGGCACTATGTTGAAACGACCTTCATCGCCAGCCTACTTGTCATTATCGACATACTGATCCATTTTCATAATCTGTGGTGCAGCTGCGCTGCATAGTTGGCTAACGGATATTTAGTAGAGTTTCTTATTCCTTAAAAAGGGAACTGATGTATACTGAACTAATAATGTATATAGTTGGATATTTTTGTTTTGTGGATTGTCACTGATCATACATTATTCCGTTAGAAGGAGAAGCATATGAGTTACGATCTCTCTGTCCACCTTAAAGGATTAAATGACAGTATTATTCCTGAATGGTTGTCTGAAATAAGAAAGTTTAATATGGATGTAGACGTATATCCTGGTTTTTCATTCAATAATCATTCAGGATTTCTTCCCTTCAAGGTTGTCATCTATGATTGTCCTAACAGAAGTCTGAATAATATCGAATTGATGACAGGATTTGAATTGTTTGTTAGACGTATAGAAGTAAAGGGGGAGAAGAAAACCTTTTTCACAAAGATATTTCGCAAACAACAATCATTGAGTTCAATTGAGAAGAAACTAAGAGAAGCGGAAACTGAAATAAGTTTTTACATAAGGGCTCAGGATAGTTTTGAATTTAGAATGGGATGGTATTCGGCGGCTACGCTCGCTTTATTGTGTAATGGTGTATTGACCGACTTACAGGAAGGTATTCAATTGGAAGGAAGCCAATTAATTAGACATGCACATGAAGTTGTTTTGAAAGACGAGAGGGAAATCAATAAACACGATTGGAGGGTACATGAATTTAAAGAATGGCTTAGGTAACTCACGAACGAAGGGGTAGAAAACAAATGACCATAACCATGGATTCAAAAGAGTTCATCCATCGACGTCAAAGACTCGCGGAAAAAATGCCTGATCACAGCGCACTTGTGCTATTTTCAGGGGTTGTCAAGACACGCAGCCAAGACGATAAATATCCATTTTCACCGAACCGCAACTTCTATTATCTAACCGGTATTGCTCGCAGCAACCTCATTCTCATGATCACGAAACGCGCTGGCATTGTGACCGAGATGTTATTTCTTCAACGTCCAAATGAACTGGAAGCGAAATGGACAGGAGCTGTCTTATCGGATCAAGAGGCTAAAGAGCAGTCTGGTATCGAACACTTCGACTATCTCGATGAGTGGCTCCAGGCATTTGCAACCTTTATGAGGCGCTGTGAAGGAAAGGGCTCGCTCTATCTTGACCTGTATCGCTATATGTGGAGTGATGAGCTGACCCCTGCAGAGACTTTTGCCGAAGATGCGCAGAAGAAATACCGGACCCTGCAGATTCACGATGCAGGCCCATGGCTGAAGGAACTTCGTATGGTGAAGAGTTCTGCAGAGATTGAGGAAATCAGACATGCGATTGCGATCACGGATGAAGCAATCCGGCGCATGTGGTCGCATGCACGTCCTGGAATGATGGAATATGAGCTAGAGGCGCACTATGATTTCACATTAAAGTCGCATGGAGTTCGCGAGCTTCCTTATTTACCTATTATTGCTAGCGGAATCAATGCTACGATCTTGCACTATGAAGAGAATAATCAGCGTACGGAAGATGGTGACTTAGTCCTCCTCGACCTCGGTGCAGCATCGAATTACTATGCGGCAGATATTTCGCGAACGTTTCCCGTGAATGGCCGCTTTACAGAACGTCAAAAAGAAATCTATCAACTCGTGCTCGAAGCAGAAATCAAGACCATGGCAGCAGTGAAGCCTGGTGTCACACTTCAACAACTCAATGAGGTCACGAAGCAAGTCTTAACAGATGGCCTGCTCCGTCTCGGTCTTATCCAAGAGAGCAGTGAGTTGTCCAAGTACTACTATCATTCTGTGGCTCATCATCTTGGACTGGATACGCACGATGTCTCCGATTACAGTGCTGCCTTAGAGCCTGGTATGGTAATCACGATTGAACCTGGTTTGTACATCGAGGAAGAAGCGATTGGGATTCGGATTGAAGATGATGTGTTAGTAACAGCAGACGGCTACGAGGTGCTCTCAGCGCAGATCCCGAAGGAAATCGAAGAAGTGGAATTGTTGATTGGGAAAAAGGAATAACGAGCGTAAGGATACGATTAAATTAACGCGTGGCGATAGTCCAAATAGATATGACGCAGTCTACGACCTTATTTAAAGGTTTTAGACTGCGTTTATTTATTTTGGTTGGCTTAGTCAAAAAAATTAAAGTAATACAGTTTGAATAGCTTTCTACTGGTGGCCAAGTTAAACTAACGGACAGTAAGTTAATATGAAAATGAAATTAAAGCGTGACCAGGACTTAACTTAATGAACGGAGAACGTTAGTTCAATAAGCCAGCGGCAGCCGCGAAGAAGGAAAGGCTGCTTTTTTCGTTGAACGGGCAGAATCATAGCCTTATCCTTCAGAAACACTGACTTTGAAATCCAATCAGGAGATGAGTTAATGATCGTAAAAATGACGCAGTTAAATAAGGACGATTTTCAGAAGGTGAATGAGGGCTTTTTCGTGTACAGGCCGGATTATACCTAAGTACGAAAATGAGATTTGGACTTATATGGAGGAGATTTTTACCGAACCATATTACAAAGAATATGAGTATGAAGAAATCGACATTAGTTATATTGACGAACCAGACAAAGCTGTTTTTGAGTGAGATGGAGTTCTGATAACTTGAATATTTGCGAGGTCGTAAATAAAAGCCATTGTTGATTGAACAGATGAAAAGATTTTCGGTTGTTAGTAGGTGGCTGCTCAATGATAGAACGAGTCTTAGTCAAATTACCTTTGGTATATAGACTTAGAATCCTTCAGCTTCGCATAAAGAGAGCTAGTTGTAATTTTTTCGTAAATTTTGCAAGGGAAAGAATAGTCGATCGATTTCTAGATTGCAATGCTAATAACACAGTAAAAAATGCGAATACAGTTTGGTACTACCCGGACGAAATCTTCTATTTACACTACATAAAAGCTCATTCTTCCATTGGAAAATCGAATATGTTGATATCGGTCAGAACATAGGGGAAGTGAAGTCATAGCAAAAGACATCGTTATCATGGATCGATAGTTGAATCAGGCAGCGGCATCCTAGGACTTTCTTTTCTTGTCCTGGGCTGCCGTTGTCTCATTAAACAGGATCAGTTTAAAACTTGATTTTCAACGAACGCGAACGGGCAGTTATTCGCATGGGAAGGAAGGAAATCAGACCACCCAGAGAAGGGATCAAACGGCACCGGATAAAAGAACCGCACAAGTTTTTAAAAATTTTTTCCGGATATGTCGATTTTGTCGTCTGCGGTTCGTCGCCTTAATAGAAGTTCAAATAACGATGAGGAAAGGATGTTGAACATGACAGCACAACTTAACGCTTACATTCATTCGGAGGACGCGAGAACGCAGGCTGCATTCTATGTGCAAGCATTGGAAGGAGAAATCCGCTCCATTATGACTTACGGGCAAACCCCCGGAACACCAGAAGCGATCAAGGATAGAGTGATGCATCTGGTGTTGACCGTAGCCGGAGGGAACCTATTGTTCCTTTCTGACTCCTTCGAACCGTCTGGGAGAGGACGATTCATTTCACTGGCACTCACTTATGAAAATGAAGCGGATGCCCGCCAGTCCTTCGAGAATTTGGCAAAGGACGGTACAGTAAAGTATCCGTTTGAACAGCAGCCTTGGGGGGCTTTTTACGGAGAAGTCGAAGACAAGTATGGAGTGAATTGGCAGATTGTGAAGTAGTGAAGAGGGTTTCATCCAGGTTTATTCAGCGTCATAATAGAAGCCAGAATACACAGTAAATATGAGGTGTTATCGTTTTATTTATTAGAGGAGGAGTTTACAGTATGCGGTTTATGATGATTGTCAAAGCGACAAAGGATTCTGAAGCAGGATTACCGCCTAACCCGGAGCTTTTTGAAGCAATGATGCGGTACAATGAGGAACTTGCCAAGGCTGGTGTCTTGATCGCCGCGGATGGCTTGCATCCAAGTTCAGGCGCTATCCGCATCTCTTATCCTGAGCCGGGAGGAAAACCGACCATTATCGATGGACCGTTCAGCGAGGCGAAGGAATTAATCGCCGGCTATACGCTAATCGAGGTTCGATCACGAGAAGAAGCAATCGAGTGGGCCATGCGTATGCCAGATCCCCACGGATTCGGTGAGGGACAAATCGAGCTTCGTCAAGTTTTTGAAGGCTCGGAGCTAACGGACAATCCGGAGCTAATTGCTGACCATGCTGCACTGATGGTTGAGCTGCAAAGGCGTACTCAGTCGTGACGGATTCTACTGCTCGTCGTACTATCGATACCATTTGGCGCTTGGAGTCGTCAAAAATCATCGCCAGTTTGACAAGAATGGTTCGTGACATCGATCTTGCAGAAGATCTTGCGCAGGACGCGCTAGTCATCGCGCTCCGGAAGTGGCCGGAAACCGGCATACCTGATAACCCCGGTGCTTGGCTGATGGCTACTGCGAAACGGCGTGCCATCGACATGCTGCGTCGTAACAAAATTCATGACAAGAAAGTTGAGGAGCTTGGTCGCAGCAGCGATTTGTTTGCAGAAGATGAGAGCAGTGATGCAGGGGATGGAGAGATTGGAGATGATCTCCTGCGACTCATCTTTATGACGTGCCATCCAGTTCTATCGCGTGAGGCACGTATCGCACTCACGCTTCGTTTGCTCGGTGGACTTTCCACAGAAGAAATTGCACGTGCTTTCTTTGTCGCAGAGCCGACTATTGCTCAGAGGATTGTCCGTGCCAAAAGGACGTTGCGCGAAGCTCGGGCAGATTTTGAAGTTCCGACGGGCAATGAGTTGAAGAAACGCTTGGAGTCCGTGCTCGAGGTGATTTACCTTCTTTTTAATGAAGGATATGCGGCTACCTCGGGCACCAACTGGCTGCGGCCGTTATTGTGCCAGGAGGCGCTGCGATTAGGACGCATTTTGGCTGAGGTGGCGCCTGCTGAGCCGGAGGTGCATGGATTAGTTGCTCTTATGGAGCTCCAGTCGTCCCGATTTAAAACCCGTGTCACTTCCTCTGGCGAGCCGATCCTGCTGAAGGACCAAAATCGTGCACGATGGGACCATTTGCTGATCAGGCGGGGATTAGCTGCACTTGAACGTGCCAAATCTTGCGGTCGTCCCCTTGGCCCGTATGCCCTGCAAGCCTCTATTTCAGCCTGCCATGCTGTGGCGCGCGCCGCAGAACAGACCGACTGGGTGAAGATTGCGGCTCTTTATGAAGCGTTGTCACGGGTGATGCCTTCCCCAGTAGTTGAATTGAACCGAGCAGTGGCTATCGCGATGGCGTTCGGCCCGGAATTCGGACTTCAGCTTGTAGAGCGGCTGGAGGAAGGGAAGGCGCTGAAGGTCTATCATTTGCTCCCTAGCGTCAAAGCCGATCTTCTCGAGAAGCTTGGGCGCAAGGAAGAGGCTCGTGACGCGTTTCGATTCGCGGCGTCGCTGACAAGAAACGAGCAGGAACAGCAGCTGCTGCTTCGACGTGCGGCAGAATGCGAGTCGAATTAGTAAAGGAGGAAGCGATTTGAAGTACGTAATGATGACGAAAGTGACAAGACATTACGAAGCGGGTATTCCGCCAAGCCAGTCGAGCAAGGATGCCTTGCAGTCCTATCTACACGAGCTGGAAGAGGCCGGGATACTTGTTGCAACCGAGCAGTTATACCCGAGCTCAAGTGGACTTCGCATGTCTTTTCCGAAACGCGGCACCCGGCCAGTACTCGAGTGGGGGCCGATCAGCGAAGTGAAAGAGCTGGTATCTGGGTTTACACTCATTGAAGTAAGCTCAGAAGAGGAAGCGATCGAATGGGCATTGCGCATGCCGGACCCCAATGGCTACGGCGAAGGGGTTATTGAGCTGCGACGGGTTTATGACGAGTCATCGACCTACGCCGATTCTCTCCAGCAAGGCTTGGAGTATGAGCTGCGCAGTCAGATTGGCATGTTGAAGAACAGATAAGGTACCTTGAACCAATGAAGGGAGACAGAACGATGAACCTGGAAGTAACGGAATTTATCGATGGACAAAAAGAACAGTGGAAAGAAGAGCTTTGCGCAAGTCTTCGGGAGGTTGTACATGAAGCAATTCCCGATGTTCAAGAACGAATGCAGTATAAAAAGCCGCATTTTCTTAAAAGCGGCAAGTACGCAGCCGTAATCTCCACTTCGAAAGATGCGGTAAGCTTTACTATTTTCAATACAGCCGGATTCTCACTGCCGGAAGGATTTGATGGGCCACCTGAACGGAAAACGATTAAGCTGCGGCAGGGACAACAGATTGATAGCCAGCAGTTTCTCGACCTGGTAAGTCAAGCGGCGTCGACGTTATAATCAAGCAAGTCTCATAGAGATTACATAATGTAATAATGCTCATATTTCCAGCAAAAGCGAAGGAACGACCGTGTGACAGAATCCAGTCACCCTTGAGGCAGGCTAGGACTATTTCCGTAATTAACTGAAGGTGCTGATAAAGCATATCTTGCAGCGTTTTAAATTGCCAGTTGGAATAAATCATTTCAGGCTGTTTTATTATGGTTGAAATATCCAATTTTATCCTGAGGTGTTTTTGAAATAACGAACAGGATAGTAAAATAAGGATAAATTTTCAGGAGGAGACCTCTTCATTGAGCGGAAAATCCAATCAGGAGATGAGTTCATGATTGTAAAAATGACGCAGTTAAATAAGGACGATTTTAAGAAGGTGAATGAGGGTTTTTTCGTGTCAGGCCGGATTATACCTAAGTACGAAAATGAGATTTGGACTTATACAGAGGAGATTTTTACCGAACCATATTACAAAGAATATGAGGATGAAGAAATCGACATTAGTTATATTGAAGAACCAGACAAAGCTGTTTTCTTATATTACGATGATAAGAATTGCGTCGGACAAATCAAGCTTTGTTTTAATTGGAACGGTTACGCTCTCATTGAAGATATTGCTGTTGCTAAAGATTGGAGACAAAAAGGTATCGGAACCATATTATTGCAAAAAGCTATCGAGTGGGCTATTCAGAATAATCTAGCTGGAGTTATGTTGGAAACACAGGATGTTAATATTTCAGCATGCCGATTCTACGCAAAAAACAACTTTATTATTGGTGGAGTAGATAATATGCTGTATTCAACCTTTCAGACAGCTCATGAAAAAGCGGTCTTTTGGTATTACAAATTTTAACTTTGATGAACTACGGAGGGAGGGAATGTAAATTGGTGAGCTTTGGTACTTTTATTGCCTTTATATTTGTTTCACTCGGCATGGTTTGTTCTCCAGGCCCAAACATGATTTATCTAATTTCCCGTACGATTTCGCAAGGTCGTAGAGCTGGAATCATCTCACTTCTTGGTGTTGTACTTGGATTCGTGATTTACATGGTCGCAACCATGTTTGGTCTCTCGGCACTTTTCATAACGGTTCCGTTTGTTTACGAATTAGTCAAGTGGGTCGGAGCTGCCTATCTGCTCTGGCTCGCTTGGAATGCGGTCAAACCGGGTGCTGCTTCCATTCTCAAGCCCGACACTCTTTCTATTGAACCACCGAAAAAGTTATTTTTCATGGGATTGATGACAAATCTACTGAACCCCAAAATTGCAGGGTAACCCATATAGGGAAAATAAACTGGCAGATGCACACCATACTCCTCCTTTTGTGAGCAGTATATGTAAAATATAGGTGTATGCTCTGAGTTGAATGCCTAATTAGGCTGACGGTACAATAGCTACTAATAAAGGCAGTGGGAGTCTAGGACTTTATTTTTACGTCCGAAACTTCCACTGCCTTTTCATTTGCGATTTGTCTATTATTGTTCTTTCAATACGGTCCAATGCTCATAAGAATGAATCGCTGTTCCCTTAAAGGATGGGTGAACAGACATCAAGTCCGACAGCCGAGACAGCATGAGGTTCATATACGTTTTGCCTTCCTCGAAAAAAGAAATATGATTGCCTTCGTGACTTTCTTTTGTTTCTACAGCGAGCAGTATGCTTTTACCCAGCTCATCAGCCCAGCCTATTTCCTCCGTAACTAAAGCAGTGATGCTGTTCGGTCCCTCGGTTCGATCGCGATAGGACATGATGGTAACATGATCGTGCTTGGAGATTAGCCATTTGCTAAAGGCGGTGGCAGGTTCAGCCTCATCTGGCAAATACACCTTGTCCAGCCAGAACGGAATATCGCAGCCGATCTCCAGACTTGGGTCCTTTTGGACATGTGTTGTATAGGCTTCTACATTTTCCTTCCACTGTCTGACGACGGATGCTTGATCTGTCTTCCATTGCGGCAATAAATAGGGCTCGATGTCGAGATGAATTCCGTTAAATTTTTCTTCATCCCCAGCTGTTTGGTTATAGGCAAGGACCCAGTCAACCAGTGCGAGGATTCTCGGGCGGTTTGCTTCCAAGCCCCATTGTGGACTGCCCCCAAGCGCATGAACGTCAATGCCCGCCTCACTTGCCTTTCGAATAAACGGACGATAGTATTCAGGCTTTTGCGAAAGGTCCATCTGCAAGTATAGGAGGTTTACGCCTTGTTCCTTGCTAAATGAAATAATCTGATCAGGCTCGGAAGCAATCAAGCTCGTATGCCAGATCCAGGTTGCTTTTATTTGCTTGTTTTCTGTGGAAAAGCCTGTCATGAATACGAATAATGTAACGAGAGCCAAGAGCGAAAAGGAACGGGATTTATACTGCACTTACGTTTCCCCCAAGATGTCGAGTAATAGTGACGTCCTCGTATAGGAAGAGGTAGCATTCACTTTATTCATATCGGTCAAGCATGACTTTTTTATAAGCATTTGCTGCGATAGGATCGAAAAATAGGGGGAGAGTGATTCAGCGTGGTTGAGTAGCTCATTTTAATAAAAAATATTTTATTAATTAGAAATTTTTAGTAAAATAACTGCAATGATCACATTTCCTTTTTGGAGGCGATTCTATGCTCACGTTCAAAAGATTTAACCAGTGCACACTAGATGAGGCGGTACAGGCGTACAACCGCGGTTTGAAGGATACTACTTTGATCAATCCAAAACGGCAGACACGCTCTCTCTGAAAATGGGGAAAGAAGAGCTGTCTCCCCTCCATTCTGTCATTGCTTTTATGAACGATGAGCCAGTAGGGATCGTATTAAACGGGATTTGGCAGCGTAACGGCAAAAAGGTGGGGTGGAATGGAGGGACAGGAGTTGCTACAGTCTATCGCAAGCAAGGTGTTGGGCAGGCATTGATGGAGGAGACGCTCCGCATTTACGAGGAGCAGGGGGTAGAGCTCGCGGCACTATACGGGAAAATGAAAAAGCGATTTCGTTGTATGAAAAATTGGGGTTCGAGCTGGTGGATCAGTCGATTTTCCTTGAAAAGAAAGGAGTACTTGGTACGCTATGTGGCGACGATTTTCAGTCCCGCTACCGCATTTTGTACGGGATACCTCATGACGTATACCAATTGTCTTTTTGGACGAATCCGGTATGGGACATACAATGGCAAACGATTGAAAACAAAGAAGCGCTCCTCGTCATCGATCGAGAAGAGCGCGTCATTGGATATGCTTTGTATCGACGGCTTTATGAAGAAAACCAAGCTTTGTCGACGATCCTGCTTTTTCATTGTGAGGCCGATCCACAGCGTCAGGATCATGCCGAAATCGTCCGCTATGCACTGGCCCATGCTTTTGCGCCGCTGGATCAGGAATGCCATCGTTTGACTGTAAATTTGCCAGCAGGCAACCGAGCAGTGGCTACGGCATTGCAAGATGCAGGCTTTACCCGGATGGCAGAGCAAGTATGTATGACAAAAGTGCTCAGGCAGTAAGGTTTGTTCCCACTTTTTCGATTGCATGACAAGGAAACGTAATCGTAAACTGGGTCCCGATAAACGGCTCACTTGTTACCTGAACGGTGCCGCCCATTGAATGGATGACATGATAGGAGTAGGTGAGACCTAAACCTGTCCCGCTTGTTTTGGTCGAGAAATAAATAGAGCCAAGGCGTTGGATTTGCCCCGCATCCATGCCAATTCCATTATCAGTGATCATGAGAATAGCGTTTCCTTTTTCAATCAGGATCGATAGTATGACACGTCCATTCTGTACATCCGCGCAAGCCTCGATCGAGTTTTTGACAAAGTTGACCAGCACCTGCTTGATCTCGTCAGGATTGGCGATGATTGTTACAGGCGTATCGTATATTTGTACATCCAGCTCCACATTATGCATGTTGGCAAAAGGAAGCATGACCTCTTGAATGACATGGAGCTGTTCGGATACATTGATCGGCTCAGAGCGCTCCTGTAGAGGCTTGGAGATGGAAAGGTACTCCGTTAATATGGATTCCGTTCGCTTGATTTCATCGAGGCTGATCTTGATGTACTGTTCGGTTTTGGCACGTTCATTAGGACTCTCCTGCATTAAACGCAAAAAGCCCTTTACCGCAGTCAACGGGTTGCGAACTTCATGTGCGAGTGAGGCAGCGACATGGCTCATGGCCTGGATTTTTTCATTTTGGGCGTGGGCAATGAATAGCTCCTTGTCTGCAATTGACTTGCCAAATAATGACATCAGGAGCCAAATGCCTACCGAGTTTTGGACAGGAATGACAAATACATGATAAGCCAGATGTTTTTTCACATAGTCAGGAAAAAAGATAAAGGTCAGGCCGAGCGCAACAGCTGAAAAAACGATTCCAGCCATGAAAGTAAAAAAAGTTTTCTTATGAGTCTTTTGGTATAGCTTATAGATCACGACAGAGAGCAGAAAGGTGCACACGAGCATGAGAAGGGCGACTCCTGTTCCTTCCCCACCCAAATAACACCGATAGATGATAAACTCGATAAGCAGAATCAGTGCCGTCTGCATGCCTCCATAAACAAGTCCAAAAAACATAATGACATAACGTATATCAAAAATGATGCCGTCAACAACGCTGGACGCAAACGTCATGGCAAGAAAAAGGCTGATCGAGCTGGTTATGAGAATAAAGGCTTTGCTGTAATTTTGGAGCTTGTCTCGGTAATATATGTTGTACAAAACAAACGGAGTAAGAGCAAAGAAGAGCTGTAGAATCACTTCTTTTAGTAGGCTCATTGGACATCCCCATACCAGACTGTTTAGGTTATGTATCTGTTCAAAATATTTCGACAAGACACAACACAAATCCTCTATTTCTTTGGTCATGCTTCTTATTTAGAAAACTTGGCTACACCAAGCCTCGATCTTGTTCAAAACACCCAGTTGACAGATGGGTAATGGAAGGATTATAGTCTGTATATACTAATACAAAACGTTTTGAATATAATAACAACTCTTATCCAGAGAAGGCTGAGGGAATGGCCCTATGAAGCCCGGCAACCTAGCATGTGAGACGTTACTTAACTCTTGCAAGCCAAGGTGCTAACTCCAACAGGTAGATGCTACCTGACAGATAAGAGGCGGGAATCTTGTCGATTGAAGCCTCTTTCATCTGTTGAAAGAGGCTTTTTTGGTTGCTTTCGCACATAGCTTTAGGCGGAAAAAGGGAGACAGAAAAAAGGGGGATCATGGAGATGAAAAAGAAATTAGGATTGGTAAGCTCAGTAGTATTGGCACTGTCGGTAGTGCTGACAGCATGCGGTAGTGGTGGTGCAACAGGTGGCGCAGGCGGAGCGGGTGGCGACAATGCGAAAAAGATCGCACTCATCATGCGCCAAAACGTAGGTACGTTCTCTGCGCAGTACATCAATGGCGTAAAAACAGAGGTAGAGAAAAACGGCGGACAATTGACTGTATTCAACGCGGATACAGACCTGTCGAAAATGGCTTCCAATCTGGATGCAGCGGTAAACCAGCACTTTGATGGAATCTTGATCGACCACGGTACAGCAGAAGCATTGCAGCAAGGTACGCAAAAAGCAATCGACAAGAAAATTCCGGTTGTCCTCTTCGACACCGATATTAAATTGCCAGGTGTGCCAGTAGTAGAGCAGGATGATAACAAGCTGGCAGAGCTGAGTCTGGAGCAGCTGGCAGCAGATAACAACGGCAAAGGAAACATCGTGAAAATCTGGGTAGCCGGTTTTGCCCCAATGGAAAAACGCCAAGTCACGTATGATGCTTTCCTCAAAAAGTACCCGGATATCAAGGAAATTGCTGCTTTTGGTTCAGCAACCAACAATACAGCCTTGGACACGCAAACACAGATGGAAGCGATCTTGAAAAAGTACCCGAACAAGGGCGATATCACAGCTGTATGGGCAGCGTGGGATGAATTTGCCAAAGGTGCTACTCGTGCCATCCAGCAGGCAGGTCGCAACGAAATCAAGGTATATGCCATCGACTTGAGCGATGAGGATTTGCAACTGATCCAGGAGGCAAACTCTCCATGGGCAGCGACCGCAGCAGTTGACCCATCGAATATCGGACGCATCCATGCGCAAACTGTTTTCCAAAAGATCAAGGGCGAGCAAGTACCTGAAAGTGTGAAGCTGAATCCTGTACTGGTGAAGCAATCTGACTTGCCAAAGGATAAAAAAGTAACGATGGGTGATCTGTCCCAATACGTAAGCGAGTGGGGCAAGTAAAAACTGTTACGTGCGTCAGCGAGCGAAAGCAGCCGTGCTCGCATCTGGCATTACCACGATAAAACGATCCTCTAAAACGCGGTCGCTCCCGGGTGAGTTGACCGCTATAGAGGTTTTTTTTTCACGAAGAGCTAACTTTTTTTGAATCGGGGAGGTGCAGCGCATGTCTACCTTACAAATGAAAGGCATTGTAAAGCAGTTTTCTAGCATTCCGGCGCTTCGGTCGGTGCAGTTTGAAGTGAAAGCTGGCGAGGTTCACGCGCTGCTAGGAGCGAATGGGGCAGGGAAAAGCACATTGATGAAGATTCTTACAGGCGCCTATCAGGCGGATGGAGGATCTATTTCCATCGACGGCAAAGAGGTGACGATACAATCTCCGCAAGACGCCAAGGCGCTGGGTATTCAGTGTGTCTATCAGGAGGTCGATACCGCACTCGTCCCTTATTTAAGCGTAGCTGAAAATATTTTGCTGGATCAGCTTGTATCCTCGAAAAAAAAGGGATTCCTCAACTGGCAGAGCTTGTACGCCGAATCGGAAAAGATTTTGCAGGGCTTCGGGTTTTCTATCCCTGTGAAAATGCTGGTGGAGCAATGTACCCTGTCAGAAAAGCAGCTGATCCTGATTGCGCGCGCTACTGTGCAAAAAGCAAAATACGTCATTTTCGACGAACCGACCGCTCCACTCAGCACAAAGGAAAGCGAGCGGCTGTTTCAAATCATCGCGCAGCTAAAAAGCGCCGGAGTAGGGATTATCTACATTTCCCACCGTCTGCCAGAGATTTTTGAAATCTGTGATCGGATCACGATTATGCGAGATGGTCAGGGCGTCATTACGACAGAGACAGCGGCGGCGAGCATGGACGAAGTGATCTCGCACATGCTGGGCAAAAGCTTTTCCGAGGAGTTCCCAAAAGTGGAGGTGCCGATTGGAGAAACCGTTCTCGAGGCCCGGGCTGTGGCCGGCGGCAAGGTGCGCAGGGCCGATTTGCATGTGCGCGAGGGCGAGATTGTCGGCGTAGTCGGACTTGTGGGTGCAGGGAAAACGGAGCTGGCTCGCTTGTTGTTCGGTGCAGACCAGAAGGATTCCGGTGACATCAGGCTAAAAGAACGGCAAGTGCGTATGACTTCTCCCAAGGATGCTGTCGATGCGGGGATCGTTCTCGTGCCGGAGGAAAGACGAAAGGAAGGCATTTTTGTAGAGGAATCGGTCAACAACAACCTGTCGGTAGCCACCTTGACCAGCTTTTCTCCACTTGGCTTTATCCGCAAAGGAATAGAATCCAAGCAGTCAAGAGATTTGGTGCAAAAGCTTGGTGTGAAAACGGCTGATATCGCGCAGCTGGTTGGTCATCTCAGTGGTGGTAACCAGCAAAAGGTCGCGATCGGGAAGTGGCTGAATACCGATTCGAGCATTTTTATATTCGATGAACCGACCAAAGGGGTAGATATTGGCGCCAAAAGTGATATTTATCGTCTGATCGGGAAGCTGGCCGAGCAAAAAAAGGGGATTCTGTATTTTTCCTGCGAGTTTCAGGAAGTGATCGGGATTGCGGATCGTATTCTCGTCATGTTTGAAGGAAAAATCGTCAAAGAGCTGAGTCGCGCCGAGGCGACCCAAGAGCTGATTATGTATTATGCAAGCGGAGGTGAGTAGCGTGGAAGGAAAGAAATTTAGCTTGTTTGACTTTGTTTATAAATATGGAACAGTCGCTGTTATTGTCATCGTTATGCTTCTGTTTAGCCTTACCAATCCGTACTTCTTTACGTATGACAACATTACCGACATTCTGCGCTCCATTTCGATTGTGACGTTCGTTGCGATCGGCGTTACCTTTTCCCTCATTGTAGGGGGATTCGACCTCTCTGTAGGGTCTACGGTGTCGCTCACTACGGTTGTTTCGGCTTCCATGATGGTGTGGTATGAACAGGGTGTCGTAGCGACTTTAGTGATTCCGATCGCACTGAGCCTGCTGGTTGGTTTGATTAATGCCTTTCTGGTTGTAAAGATTCGGATTCCTGATCTGCTGGCAACCTTGGCGATGCTCTATATCGTAAACGGGATTCATATGACTTATTCCAAAGGCTATTCCATTTATGCGAACATGCCGATGACAGACGGTACGACTGCTCCAGGTAAATTCCAGGAATGGTTTCTCTGGCTGGGGCAGGGCAAGATTCTGTCGCTGCCTGTTCCCGTTATTTTAACGTTTTTGCTTGTTGCCATTACTCATGTTTATTTGACCTATACGAGACAGGGACGGATGCTGTACATGACGGGAGGCAATCTGGAAGCGGCTCGTCTGTCGGGTATTCCAGTGAATCGCTATCGGACGCTTGCCTATGTATTGTCGGCTCTATTTGCAGGACTGGGTGGAATGCTGCTCGCAGCACGGATCGGAACAGGACAAGTAAGCAGTGGCGGCTCGATGCTGATGGATGCGGTAGCTGCCGCGTTTGTCGGGTTCTCCGTCTTTGGGGCAGGAAAACCCAATGTGTTCGGAACCTTCGTGGGAGCAATCCTGATCGGAGTCTTGCTGAATGGAATGACGATGCTGAATCTGCCGTATTATGCGTACGATATTATTAAAGGAACCGTGCTTGCACTCGCACTGGCTATTACGTATTATCAGCTGCGTCGGAAAAGAAAGGCGTAGCAGCTTTTTTGAATAGAGAAGATGGACTGTCAAAGGGATCTTTGGCGGTCTTTTTTCAACTAAATCAGAAAGTATAAACTTCACTTATCTGCATCCTGATTTAGCAAGAATAACTATCCGCAAAAACGCGGTCGCTCCTCCTTGAAGAGGCCTCGATAGAGGTTTTCTTATAATATGGTAACACTTTCACTGTTGACATCCCTCTTATATAATACGGTGAGGGGGAATATAAGTGATTCATTATAAGACATACATACGTGGCGAAAATGATGAATGGGTTACCTTTGTTCATGGGGCAGGGGGAAGCTCATCCATTTGGTATAAACAGATCAAATCCTACAAAGAGAATTTCAATATTCTCCTCGTCGACCTGCGCGGGCATGGCAAATCCAAAAACACCAAACGCAAGCTGTTCAAGGACTATACCTTTGCTGATGTGAGCAGAGATGTCATTGATGTTCTGAATCATCTGCGTATACCATCGACTCATTTTGTAGGCATATCGCTTGGAACTATTATTGTTCAGATCATTGCGGAAAAAGAGCCGGAAAAGATACGCTCAATGGTCTTAGCAGGTGCTGTGACCAGACTCAATTTCCGTTCTCAAGTATTGATCACGCTGGGGAACCTGGTCAAGCATATCGTTCCGTACATGTGGCTTTACCGTCTGTTTGCTTGGGTGATCATGCCGAGTGAAAGACATCGGGAATCCCGCTCGTTATTTGTCAGAGAAGCCAAAAAACTGTGCCAAAAGGAATTTAAAAGATGGTTCAAGCTCACGAAAGGCGTCAATTCCTTTTTGCACGCACTGCTAGCAAAAGAGCCTCCGATTCCAACGATGTACATTATGGGTGACGAGGACTACATGTTTTTGCCTTCTGTTCAGACGCGAGTAAGTCAGCGAAAGTATTCAGAGCTGAGTCTGGTGGCGAATTCAGGTCACGTCGTCAATGTGGATCAGCCTGAAGAGTTCAATCGCATTTCGATCGGATTCATTCAAAAACAGGCGAAGCTGCGCCCGGATGTGTATGCGATGAATCTAGCCTAATTGCTTTAAGAGATAACAAGGTACAAGAACCGCAGTGTAATGGCGGGGTATGGGAA
The DNA here is from genome assembly GCF_046535075.1 of Brevibacillus sp. SIMBA_040. Lineage (NCBI taxonomy): Bacteria > Bacillati > Bacillota > Bacilli > Caryophanales > Paenibacillaceae > Brevibacillus > Brevibacillus sp. SIMBA_040. The sequence continues at coordinate 101,436 of NZ_JAWRXI010000009.1, read as the reverse complement.
GGTATGCTCACTACAATTTTCTTAACAAGCGCAGAGACATGGACCCGGAAGAAGCTGTACAAAAAACGATGAAATACATTCGGAACACCATGACAATTATTGAGAACGGTAGTAGCAAGTAGCATTGTATTTGCGTTACGCGACATATTTGTATATAACAGAAGAAGATAAGTTTTTTCGAGAAGGTGGGAAATAGATGTCGATTCAGAATGAACAAGATTTGATTTGCCTAAAGCGTATTGGGAGAATTGTGGCTGAAGCCAGAGAAGCTATGATTAAGGCAGTACGTGCTGGTATAACGACGAAAGAACTGGATCAGATCGGCAAGCAAATATTGGAGCAGCATGGTGCCGAATCAGCTCCGCGTAAGGAATACAATTTTCCTGGCTACACCTGCATCAGTGTGAATCATGTAGTGGCACACGGAATTCCGGATGGAACTGTACTGAACGAGGGCGATGTCATCAACATCGATGTGTCAGCCGAATTAGACGGATATTATGCGGATACAGGGGCTTCTATCGTAGTCGGTGCTGGTGATGAAAGGAAGCAATCACTGTGCAAGGTTGCCGAGGATTCGCTATACAAAGCGCTGGAGTCAGCCAAGGCAGGCTCCAAAATGAGTCAGATCGGACGCATCGTTCATAATGAAGCGCGGAAAAGTGGCTTTACTGTCGTGAAAAATTTGACGGGACACGGTATCGGAAAAAGTCTTCATGAGGACCCTGACCATATTTTAAATTTCTACGACAAGACGGACAAACGCTTGCTTACAGAGGGGCTGGTCTTGGCGGTGGAGACGTTCATTTCCACGAGAGCGGAGTATGTAACGGATGGACGTGACGGCTGGGCGTTTATTACGCCAGATAAGAGCTACGTCGCACAATATGAGCATACGATTGTCATAACCAAAGACAAACCGATCATCCTGACGGCTTGATGACGGCTGGTAATAGGAAGGGACCTCAGATTACTGGGGTTCTTTTTTATTTGAAAAAGTATTGATAGAAAAACTTGCAGAATAGCCAAAGTTTGTATATGATCTAAATAAGAATATACGTTCGTAATTAGCGGGAGGGATGTTCGAATGAATCGTTGCGGCTGGGTAAACCAAGACCCTTTATATATCGATTATCATGACAATGAATGGGGTGTGCCTATTTACGACGATCGTCTCCTGTTTGAATTTTTAAATTTGGAGGGAGCTCAAGCTGGCCTGAGCTGGTATACCATCTTGAAAAAGAGAGAGAACTACCGGAGGGCATTCGATAATTTTGATCCGGAAAAGATCATTCAGTACGATGAGCAAAAAATGGAGGAATTGCTCCAGGACGAGGGAATCGTGCGCAACCGATTAAAGGTTCGGGCAGTCGTCACGAATGCCAAAGCTTACTTTAAAGTGGTAGAGGAATTTGGCTCTTTTAGCAGCTATATCTGGTCTTTCGTAGGTGGCAAGCCAATCCACAACCATTTCCAGGAAATGAAGGACGTGCCTGCATCTACGGAGATTAGCGACAAGCTGAGCAAGGATTTGAAAAAGCGCGGCTTTACTTTTGTCGGTACGACCATATGCTATGCCTATATGCAAGCAGTCGGCATGGTGAACGATCATATCGTAACGTGTGACTGCTATCAACAATAGGAAGTGTGAGATTAGAGAGGAGGGAATGGCATGAATGAGATTGACCTGCTTATACTGAACTTTGAGGAAGTCAGACGCAGAAGCATCAAAGTATGGAAAAGCATCCCGAACGACCTTTTGAATTGGAAGCCGGATGATAAAGCATTTACGTGCGCAGAAATGATTCGTCATGTGATTGAGGGCGAGTTTCTCTATCACCAGATTTTGATCCATAGAGGAAGTGCGGCATTATCAGCCATTCCCAATCCTTTTGAAACAAAGGAATTTACGACGGTAGAAGATGATTTGCATTTTGCGGCGCCATTTCGAGAAGAGTTTCTGAAGTACGTGAAAACACTGACGAAAAGTGATCTGGAAAGCATTCGGATTGATCGATCCGAGGTCGGGTATGTTCGTACTTTGGGAGACATGCTGCTGCGCATTGCTTATCATGAGTCCGTCCATACAGGGCAGCTGCTGGATTACATGCGCACCATGAAAATTGCCCGTCCGAATATTTGGGATTAATGAGTATACGCGAAAGAAGCTTAGGAAGTGGAGTCAGTCCTTCTGTTGAAAAGACAGCGGGACTGGCTTTTTTTGTTTACTGTGACCGTTGCTGTGGCTCTTTGGATATTTCAAAGAAATGGTAGAAAAAGCTTGAATATGTCAGTTTTGTATGAGATACTTGTACTAATGATACGAACAAACGTTCTTTTTATTCTATACATGGAACACCCGATACATGCCCTTAAGGAGGAAAGATCATGGCACAAATGACACTGATTAGCAAGGATGTACTGATGGAAGCCGTATGCGAAGTGTGCCCGGCTACGTGCTGGGGGAAAAAAGCCCATTGCCAGGTTCATGATATGCATGTCGGAAAGATCGAGGCTTGCCCGGAATGGGACAAGTACATGCAGGACCAAAGCCAAGTAGGGAGTTCGCGGGCAAAACCGACTGCACAACGCGTGAAAACAGACAGCTTTAGCCATATGAGCGAGCTGGAGCCAGCGCTGGATATTGTCCAGAAAACCGAGGATGAGATTCGTGACTATAATTACATGTTGATCGAGGTTGTTCGCATTCAGCGATACTTGCGTGAGGCAGGTGAGGGGATGGTCGGACAGTACGGGATCGAAGCGGCATTGCCAAAAGGAAAGGGAGTTACCGGTGACAAGACACATGCAGAAGTGGCACGCCGGGAACGCAAGTGGAAGAGGCTGCAAAATCTCCAAGAGAAAATCGAACGGATTAACAGGGCAGTGGAGACGATTCCGGGTGAGCAGGAGCGTTTGATCGTCGAAGCGCTTTTGGATGGAGATAAAAACAACCTCATTGCCAAAGAGATCGGCGTTTCCCGACAGCGATATTATGAGATCAAGCGAAGCGCGGTTATAAAAATGGCACGGGCAATGTACGGAAACAAGATTCAACCAACCGGGTAAGACGGTCAGAGGCAAAATATCCAGATTTATAGACAGTCATAGACAGCTTTTCGCAAAGCCAGTTCTCTTGGCTCATTCGCCATCCCGAAGCCGTGTTTATTCATCGCGTACGCATAGCCTAGCTTTTCGTCAGGATCGGCAAAGCAAAACGAACCTCCAGCACCTGGATGACCAAATGCGCTTTCCGTTCGGCCAAATTTCACATCGGAAAATGGCTTCCAAAACCCTAGAGAATAGGCGATATTCATGCAATTTACATGATCGTAGAAGCCGTCCTGCGGGGGAACAGCCGGTTTACGCAATTCATCCATGGTGCAATCTAGCAGCTCTAGCTTCTTGGCAAGACTCGCAAAAGCTCCATAGATTTTTGCCATCGCGCGTACTTGCCCGATTCCGTTTCCAGATGGGAATTCGATAGAGAGCATCGGGCGATGGTTAAAATGCTCGTTTGCAACAAGCCTTTTCGGATCTACCAGGCTTCTCGCGACCAATGAAGTTGGGGTAAGAAAACCGAGCAGCATTTTTCGCGGTAGACGCGTGATGCCTTTTAGGAGTTGAAGCGGATGATTGATTCCTTCAACCGTAGTGATTCGATTGTCTGAAACCTTTGCAGGTAAGCCTATGTAAAATTCAGCTTGCAAAGGTTCTGCTATTTCTTCTTGAAAAAAAGTCTGCAAGGTTCGGCGCTGAGGGTCTACTCTTTTTACTATTTCCCCCATCAATGCCCCAATCGTCCACGCATGATATCCATGCATTTTTCCGACCTCCCATGCGGGTGCACTTGCTGCCAGGAAAGTGGCTAGACGAGCTGTGTCCAGGTCTTCGAAGGTCTGAATCGGAAGGGCGTGGAGTGGGGAGAGACCTGCCTGATGGGCAAGCAGTTGTCTGATCGTTATGTTTTCTTTTCCGTTTTGGGCAAACTCAGGCCAATAGGTGGATACTTTCTCATCGTAGGAAAAATAGCCTTTGGAATGGGCTAGCGCCAGGGAGAGCGCTGCAAAGCCTTTTGTTGATGAGAAGACTTGAACGAGCGTATCCTTTTCCCATACGTCGCGTGTCCGTCTGTTACGATAGCCGCCCCATAGGTCGACGACCACTTCATTATCGATGAATACCGAGACAGCTGCTCCGACTTCACCTCGCTTCGTAAAATTGTTGATAAACTCCTGTCACACGAGTTCGAATCCAGGTGCAACAAATCCATGAATAAGTTCATCTGCTAAAGCAGGCATACGCACTCCTCCAAATCAGACGCATTTTTAAAAAGTTTTCCTGTTTTCAGAAAGTCCCTTTATGATAAAATCAATATAACAAATAAATGACTGAAAATGTGTAAATAGTCAAATTAAAATTGAGGAGATGGCAGATGGCCCGGATTACATCGGAACAGAGACAGAAAATCCAAAACGATCTTCTCTACAAAGGAAAAGAACTGTTTATTCAGTACGGATTTTTTAAGACAAGCATTGATGACATCGTGCAGGCGTGCGGCATTGCAAAAGGCTCATTTTATACCTATTACAGCTCAAAGGAAGAGCTGTATTACGCGGTCCTGAGAAAAGAAGAGGCAATAAAGAAGGAAATCATCGGAGAGATCATGCGGGAGACGCTGCCACCAAAAGAGCTGCTCGTCCGCTTTTTTGAAAAATCGTGGCAGGCGATTGAGGGGAACCCTTTTTTGCAGAGTTTGTACCAGCGCGGAGAGTTTGAGCGGATTGTGTCACGTCTTCCGCAAGAGCTGTTAGACAAGCATGCTCGTGAGGATCTTGAGGAATCGGCGGAGTTCGTGAGGTGGCTTCAGGCAAAGGGGATTACCGAAACCGATCCAGAAGTGTTGATCGGGCTTTTCCGTACCGTTATTCTCATTCCTTTGCATCGCGCAGAAATTGGGGAAGAGATTTTTCCTAAAATGATGGCAAAGATGATTGCGTGTTTGGCGGAAGGCTTGACGAGCGAGTCATGAGAGAGGACTGACAGTGGTTTACACAACCTGACACTCACGTAAAATTATCCTTTATTTACCATTCAGGAGTTATACTTGAGTCAAGCGAAATGAATAGAAGAGAGCAGCACAAAGCCATCCGGTATGTTAGCCGGGTGGTTTTTTTGTACAGACAGGAAGTGCTTGGCGAGCAAGGAAAAAGGCGATAGAGCCGCATATATTGCGAGTTGAAGGCGTATGTCCACTCGCTCCTTGCTCGGCTGGCATGACTCGCTAATTCGGTCGAAATGAAAGGAGAACATGTAAAGTATGGGGATAATGGTCAACGCATCTACACCTGGTGATTCTTTTGCAAACGCAATTGTTGTTTCCGGCACCTCAGGAAGCGGAACGTTAAGCGACACAAAGGACCTGTTTTTCAAGTATACAGCTCCTCGTGCTGGTAGCTTCACTTTCAGTACTGCTTCCGGGTTCGATGCCTATCTGCAGGTTATCGACACAAACCAAGTAACAATTATGGGCGCAGACGACGATGGTGCAGGCGGAAATCAACCAAAAGTGACGGTCCCTTTAACTGCAGGGAAGGTCGTGTTTTTGAAAGTTTACGGGTACAACCATTTGGCAGGGAAATTCGGTCCGGTAACGTTGCGAATTGCGGAGCCTTCTACCGGTAATGCTCCAGGAGCGGTTTCTATGTCAGTGGGGACTCCAACTGCCAATTCGTTGACACTGACGTATTCTTCAACGGGTGCAACCTCCTATGATATTTACCGCAACGGCGTTTCTGTAGCAGCAGGACGCACTGCAACCACGTTTACGGAAACAAATCTGTCGCCTAATACCACATACACCTATTATGTAACAGCTCGTAATGCATACGGGTCAGCTTCCAGCCTAAGCAAGGCAGGGACCACCCGCGTCAATACTGGCCCCGATCCTGTTACGATCTTCGAAGGGTTTGAAGGAAGCACTTATAAGTTTACATTTACCGGGGATTGGGCTGATTCGAAAGTCGAAGCGTCTACCGGGACATGGAGTCGCAAGAGTAAAGCCATCACACACAAGGAAACATCGACAATGCAGTTTAAAGTGTCCATTCCAAACAAGTATGCGCAAACACCAACGTTGAAGTTCGATTACTTCGTCAGCTCCGAAGCGAATTACGACTATTTGGAGGTACTGCTCGACGGAGTAAGCAAGCTGAAAGCATCCGGTGAAACAGGGTGGGTGAAAGATTATACGGTTGCGCTCAGCACAGGGGAACAAATGGTGACGTTTAATTACGTCAAGGATAGCTCCACATCAAAAGGGCAGGATTGTGCTTATGTGGATAATATTCGGGTTAGTTATTGATAGGGGTGGCAGGTGATGGGATTCCGAATGGGGTCTTTTATTGTTTTTGAGGATTTGTTTAGGAATCGGGCTTGTATTTATTTGGGTAGTCCCTTTATCATGACATAAGTTTACACAAGCTTACACCAATTTAAAAAATCCATTAATTACCATTTATTGTTTTATAATTAAGTCAAGCGAAACACATAGACGAGTAGCAGAAAGCCATCCGGTAAAATGCCGGGTGGTTTTTTTGTGCCAGTCACCTAGAGACGCAAGTTTTTGCTCATTACGTTTATGGAGAGGGGGTGATTGTATTCGAGATATGAGTGAATGGTTGGAGAATTGAGGTACCGAGAGTAATGAGCATGATCAAATGAAAAAAGGAGAGATAGTTCATGACTAAATTTAGCATCATTTTTCATGGTTACAATCATCATGAAAATAAAAAAATCTTGAATGATTTAGGTGTAAAGATCAAAGACGAAATGCCAAACACGCCAAATTTGTTTATCGTGGAGGAGTTGTCAGAGCAACAATTAGAACAGCTTGAAATGCATCCTGATGTAAAGGAGGTTGATAAATCAGGAGGCTTTCATTCAGCAATGGCGCAAACGACAGAATGGTCCTTAAAATTATCTGGTATTCCTGAGTTTCACAGCCGCGGATATACAGGGTTGGGTGTAAAGGTCGGGGTTGTTGATGCTGGATTTCGTGATCACGAGGATTTGACGTACGCGTATCGTTATAGTGTTGACGGAGGTGATGTAACAAATGACTGGGCGAATCATGGTACCTCTTGCGCTGGAATTATTGGGATGAGGAATAATACCCTTGGCCATCTGGGTGTAGCACCTGATGCTGAACTGTACTGCGTTGGAATGAACGAGTCAATAGGATTTGGAGGCAGCTATGATGGTGCAGATATTGCGAGAGCGATCGATCATTTAGTAGGAAAGCAAGTAAAAATTATTAGTATCAGCCTTGCAAGAGGGGCACGTGACTCAGGGGTAGAGGCTGCAATTAATAACGCTGTTAACAATGGAATACTAGTTGTTGCTTCTGCAGGTAATTCAGGTGAGGAATTTAAGCAAATCAACAATCTGGTCATGTATCCTGCAAAGCAGTCGAATGTCATTGCGGTTGGCGCCGTAAAAAGAAATCGTGATATTTCTCCATATTCTGCTCGAGGTGAGGAAATCAATGTAGTTGCTCCTGCGGATGGAGTACAAGCGCCATCAGGCACTTCATCAACCGGTTACCAATCATTCAATGGAACATCTTGTGCTGCTCCTTTCGTAGCTGGACTTGCAGCATTATACTGGCAACAATATCCTAATCACACAGCATCACAAATTCGCAATCTCATTGAGACGAATGTATATGATATTGGGAAGGATGGATTGGATAAAACATTCGGGAAGGGGATGGTTATTTCTCCCTGGACCACTGTTACTGACTACCCTGGAAGACTTACTTCCAATGCCCTTACCCTCACCAACAGTGGTTATAATGGATCAATCACAACCAACAAATACATCATGCATCACAAGTATACAGCTAACGTAACAGGAAGACATATTTTTTATGTGGACTCGGCAACGGTTGACACGGTGATGAATGTATATGATGGAAATTACAACATGATTTACTATGATGATGACAACGGAAGTGGTTCGAACCCTGCGATGGTTGTCAACCTTACAGCGGGTCAAACTTACTATGTAAAAGTTGCGAGCTACTCAGATTCGACTGGGGTATACTCCTTGAAGGTCTACACTCCTGATCAACTAACTATAATCGAAGATACTTTTGAACAAGGTACCGACCACTTCACATTCACTGGGGATTGGTGGCAAGAAAAGGAGGCGCAATCGGGTACTTATTGCTGGGGAAGCAAAATTGATGCGAGCACGAAATCTTCAACTAAATTCAAAATAAACATACCATCTGATGCGAAAACTCCACTGCTAACTTTCTACCACAAAATGAATAGTGATACTAGAAATACGATGGATGTCATTGTAACCGGATCGCGAGCGTTCAGGCGTGAGGGTGATGTTACGACTGGAGTAATGTGGTCGGACCACCCGAAACAAATTGAGCTAGTTACAGGAGAAAATATCATTGAGTTTGTTTACACTGTAAATGGTGGAGTCACTGCAGGTAAAAACCAAGCATATATTGACAATGTAGCGGTTATTTTCTATTCTCCTTTCAGCAAGAGCGGGGAATCTATCGACTATCCTATTATGGTAAATGGAACGAACTCCAATGGTACACTCAAAGACACGAAAGACCTGTTCTTCAAGTATAAAGTTCCGTATAATGGCAGCTATACATTTACCACCTCGTCTGGTTTCGACGCTTATATGGAAATTATCGCTTCTAATAAGTCGACTGTATTAGGAAAGGATGATGATGGAGCCGGAGGAGGTCAACCAAAAGTGGTTGTTCCATTGAGTGCTGGCGATGTTATTTACGCCAAGGTATACGGACTTAACCATTCAGCAGGAAAATATGGGCCAGTAACTCTTAATATTACGCTACCTCCAGCAGGTTCTGCGACCATTTCTGAAGGATTTGAAGGCAGCAATTATGCATTCAATTTTACAGGGGATTGGGCTGATTCCAAAGTGGAAGCATCCACTGGTACGTGGAGCCGCAGGAGCAAGACAATTAACCATAAAGAAACATCTACATTGCAATTTACAGAAAACGTTCCGACCAACTATGCTCAAACCCCAACGCTGAAGTTTGACTACTTCGTCAGCTCTGAAGCCAACTACGACTACTTGGAAGTGTTGGTCAACGGTGTGAGCAAGCTGAAGGCCTCAGGAGAAACGGGCTGGGTAAAAGACTATTCGGTGACACTCGGAACTGGAAACCAAACCGTAGCATTTAATTACGTAAAGGACGGCTCCACATCAAAAGGGCAGGACTGCGCGTATGTAGATAACATCCGTGTCAGCTATTAATAAGGAAACTAGGTGATAAGATTCCAGAGGGAGTCTTTTTTTGTTGCCTGACAAAGCTTTACACACCCTGACACTGACGTTCATTTTCCCCTTCTTTACCTGACTTCGTTTATACTTGAGTCAAGCGAAACAAATAAGAGCTGAACAAAAGCCATCCGGTGTATAGCCGGATGGTTTTTTGTTCCCGGCGCGCAAGGAACCAGGCAAAAATGCCACACATTTATGCGAGTTTAAGGCTCAAGTCCACTCGCTCCTTGCTCGGCGGGCTTCGCTCGCTACGCTAGATGAAGGAGGAGAGCATATGTGACACAGCAGCAAGGCGCGTGCCAAAAGAGCGAGAGGTGTGGTTATCGTGGATCATGAGCTTTCTGTACTGAGTGATCTTATTAAAGAGGCTTATCCACAGCTACCGATCTTGGTAAATGTGGATGACTGGATGGCACAGCGTTTTCAAGCTCCAACCGTTTTCCTTTTGACACATGGCGTCATGGAGACGGGGAGCAGTCTAACGTCTTATCAGGTAGTTTCAGAGGCTGCCATTGTGCTTCACTATCCCAAAGTAGACGGTGTGTATCAGCCGATTTCCATTGAACCTCTACGTCAGCTTCTGCGTAGGCTGCACTTCAGCTATCGCGGGAAAAGCGATGATCTGACTATCGAGCTGGACAGCGCTTCCTTGCGAATCTGGAGGGATAAACGGGATCGAGCGGAAATCACGTTTCGGTTCACGTACAAGGCTACTGTACCAAAGGACGCAGTGGACAAAATCAATATCTTTGATATCAAGGAGGTCAAAACATAGTGGCAAAAAAAGAACAGCAAGCACAAGCCCCCGAGCTTGTGCAAACCAAACGAGAGTGGATTAAGTTCGCCGCATACTTTGGAGCCGAACGGTTCGAGGTAGCTGGGGCTCTTTTTTCTGAGACCGAGCAGCAGACATTGGCAGAAAGCCAAGTAAAAAGTCGATTGAACAAATACAAAGGCGGGGTGTAACCATGACAATTCAACGTGAGCGACCGGGTGTAACGGTCGAATTGATCGCAAAAGCAAAAGAACGTGTGGTACCACAAAGTGGTGTTGTGCTGGTGCCATATCAGGCTGAGTGGGGCGCTCCAGATGAACTGGTAAAGCTGGGTAGCTTTGACGAACGGATGACCGAAACTTTCGGTCAGGTAGATACAATTGAACTGGCGGCAGAAGGTGGCGCTACAATCCTGGCTTACCGCATGACAAATGGTAACGCTGCAGTGGCAACATATGAGCAGCCAGATGCAATCAAGGTAGAGGCGCTGTATCCTGGACTACTCGGTAACGATTTGAAGCTTAGTATTGTCGCATCCACATCTGAGCCGGGGAAAAGAGAGCTGCAAGTAGTAGGGCCAGTCAAAACAGAGAAGTATTCATTTGCCGATGCAGAAGAATTGACTGCTAAAACGAGTCAATCGATTTACATCCGAGTGAAAAAGTTGGGAGATACCGTAATTACCACAGTTGCTGAGACACTTTTGACGGGAGGAACGAGTGGTACAGATACTCTGTCTACGGCAGATTCTACCAAGCTATTCATGGCTGTTTCTGGTGCAGATTATGACACGATGTATCTTCCTTTTGACGATGCAGCCGTTCAAGCAGCTGCCAAACAGTTTATGGGGGATCGCCGCAAACAGAATAAAAAGCTGAGCACGCTTGTCATCGGCGGCAAAGCCATGGACGACGACAATATGACCAAGCACATCGAGCGCTCTGTAGCGCAAAATGCTCGTTATGTCGTGAATACAGCGATTGCAGGCCAACACAACAATGGCAAGGTCTATGGAAGCTTGGAATGGGCTGCATGGGTAGCAGGTATGATTGCAGCGACTCCAGCGCACGAATCGCTAACAGCAATTGTCGTTCCCCTGAAAAAAGCACTCAAAGATTGGGGGCATACCGAGATTTTGAATGCCCTCGGAACAGGTACATTGATCGCCACTCGTGACGGGGATGTTTACATTATCGAAAGCGCAGTGAATACTTTGGCCGTGATCGGTACCAAAGAGCGCGAGGATTACGGAAAAATCCGTGTCAGCATGACGCTTGATCAGATCGTCAACGACATCAGCCAAGTAGGCAAAAAATATAAAGGCAAGCTGAGCAACAACGATTTGGGTGGCGCAGTATTTGTGTCCGCGGTCAATGCCTATATGACTGTCCGCGAACAGCAAGGCGCAATTGATACAGGCTGGACGTTTGTCGATCAAAAGAATGGCGATGGAGACCGCCGAGGCTTCCTTTTGTCCGCAAAACCGTTAGACGCAATCGAATACTTTGATATTGACTGGGAGGTGCTGTAATTGGCTATTGCACGCGATATTAAACTGAAAAACTGCCAAATTTACGATGAAAATGGGGACCCGATCTACGGAACTCTCGAAGGAAAAATGGTTCTGAAGGTGGAGTATGGCGATACGAATCGTCTGCAAAAAGGGAAAATCCAGACGGTTAATGATTGGCACGTAGAAGTGACACTGAAAATTACTGCAACGAACGCTGCTCTGAAATACTACTGCGTACAGCAATTGACCAAAGGAAAAACGCCTGTGCTTCCATTCCTGATCGGTGAGACGCTGGATAAGGAAGCTGGAAATTCCGAGCGTGTCCGTATTTCAAATATCGTGTTGAATCCTGATGAAATTACGTTGTGGGAAGCAAAGGCAGATGGCAACGACCACGCTACCTATGATCTCAAAGGCATGTCCATCGAAAAGCCTGATTATCTCGACGAATTGCCAGCGTACACTGAATAGGGGGAATCAACATGAGCAAGCTGCAAAAATATTTGGCAAAAGCCAATGAACAAACGCCACGAAAAGAAATCGTGGTGAACATTGACGGTGATGAGTGGAAAGTACGCCAGTTAAATCTCTCCGAGCTGCGCGATTGCGAGCGAATGGCTGACAAAGGGGAGAAAACGGACTGGTTCCTCTACAACGATGCCCGTCTAGTGAAAGCGACTGAACACGACTTCCCTTGGAATCAGGAAGAGTTGAAAAAAGCGTACAAAGTGGGTACGAAGTATGAGCTGGTGGAAAAGATTTTTCGCGATAATCCGGAAGGCTATACGAAGCTGCTCAATGCTGTTCGTGAAGTAAACGCGGGCCAATCTGAGGAAGAGGCCATCGAAGAAGCAAAAAACTGATCCGATCTGACGGGGAAGCCTGGCACATTTGCCGCGCCTTTCTAAGAGGCCGAGGCAGACCGTCGGATCTACTAGAATACGAGGTTGATGTGTACAAGCAAAAGCTGTTTTTGTTTGCTTGTCAGATCATTGAGTCAGAGGAAGAGAAGGCCGGGGGATGATCCTCGGGCTTTTCTTGCTTTTGACATTTGAAGATGGATTAAGACCTCAGTGAAAGACAGGAGGTGAATCATGTGTCAACGGATGTAGGAAATTTTAAAGCGGCTAGTAGTGAAATTAAAGCAATAGGTAAAGAAATTAGTAATACAACTAAAGCCCTTGCTCATATGGAAAAAAAGCTAAGTAGCATTACTGGTGAGTTTTCGTCAAAAACGGAGCGCCTTAAACGAAGCATGAAAGGTTTACGATCCGAAATCAATGACCTGAACAACCTGAGTGCAACGCCGCGTATCGAATTAATTGAAAAGGGTTTTAGTAAGCTTGGAGCTTTCAAGCAGCAGCTTTTAGGTTTAGCTAGTACTGCTGCTGGGATTGCAATCGGCTCCTCTTTTGGAGGAATGGTAGATGAGGCGAAGGCAGCGGCTAGAGAGCGAGGTTTATACGCAGCCAGTGGGAAGACAGAAAAGCAAATGCAGGACTTCGATCAGCTCACAAATAAAATCATGGATATTAATCCATATCTGAATAAACCGCAAGCGATGGCACTGATCTCAAGAAGTGAACAGCTCAATCCCGAACATGCTGATAAATATGCAGAACGAGCAGCAATGCTCAGCGTTACTACGGTATATTCACCTGAAGAACATTTACGGATGATGGCTTCCATGCGTGAGGGGACTGGTATTGATGACGCTACGCGGTTAGCAAACTCGATTCAAGAAATGAGCAACAAGGTTGGCGATATGAACGGCAAGTTTGTTAGTTCGATTGTTGAGTTCAGCGAAGTGAATGGAAGACTTCTTAATACGCCGGAAAAAATGGCGGCTATGGTGTTTGAGATTAAAAATTTGGGGATTTTGAACGATGACAAGGCATTTGGTGCTCTGCGAGAGAGTGTTACTAGGCTTACAAATCAGGAAGAACTGACTACTATCCTCAAAACTCAATTTGAAGGACAGGGTTCTCGAAAACCGGAGGAAGCCCAGCGCATGGCCGAAGTTGAGGCTAAGCGAATTAATACTGCGCTAACATCAGGAGATAAGGATGAACAACGAATTGCGCTAGGTAAAGTAATGATGGCCATCGCTTCAATTGAAGATAAGGGTACGCAACAGAAGATTCTCTATAATCTGGGGGGAATACCAGGTAAGGAGATTCCTGAGGAATTTGCTAAGCTATTGGATGCTGCAGGTAAAATTGCTACAGGAGAGATCCGCCCGCAGGTTGGGAATGAGGCGCAGAAGGCCTACGAGGTAGCTACCAAAGAGAACGAATACTTTACATTAATGAAAGAGCAAGTTTTGGCAAAGCAGGCAGCATTAGAAACGCTTTCAAAGGTTACAGAAGATCTATCCGGGGTGTTAACTGGCTTATCAAGATTTGCTACTTCCATGGCTGGTGGTTTTAATGGTTGGCCAGATTGGGGAAGATATGCACTTTTGATCACCATAGGGGTAATTGGAGCAACTAGCCTTATAACAACTACAATTTCCACAACAAGAGCATTTGTATCGTCACTCAAACTAATCTACCAAGCAATACGAGAAATTCCTTCTAATGTAAAGACGAAAGTATCTAATTGGGGAAAAAAAGGGACTGACGTTGATACAGGAGGTTCTACCTCAACTTCAGGAAAACAACAGACCCGGAATTCAACAAATAGTAAGCTTACCTCCATATCCCAAAACATATACAAGGCGATACTAGAATTACCTTCGAAATTAAAAACGAAGTGGACAAACAGAGGAAAAAAGACTCCGTGTATTGATACGGGTGGAACAGATTCAACACCACAATCATTCTCTCGTGAAGGCGAGTCGAAGAGCCAAAACAAAACGGGTAACAATAAGAGTAAGAAAAATCAGAAAAACTATCGAAGTGGGGGAAAAAGCCACCAACCTAGCTTACAAGGAGGAAATTCCTCTTCTTGGAAAAATGGCTTCTCGCACGGTGGAGGTTCATCCTCTCTCAAGAGCGGATTTTCCCAAGCAGAAAGTGGTATCTCCGGGTTCAGAGGTGGAGTGAAAGGGCTATTTCGAAGAGTACCTTTTCTGGGACAAGCACTTGGCCTCGTCGATTTTGCCCAATCGGACAATAAGCTAGAAACGGCAGCCCAATTAGGAGCAGAGGCACTTGGAGGCTGGGGTGGAGCAGCAGCTGGAGCGGCAGCCGGGGCAGCGATCGGATCTGTTGTTCCTGTGCTTGGTACCGCAATTGGAGGCGTTATTGGTGGCCTGATCGGTGGATTTGGTGGTTCGATGGCTGGGAGTGCAGCATTTGACGGGATCAAATCACTGTGGCAAGATGAACCGCCAACAACAGTTCCAATGCCGAGGCGCCCACTTTCCAAGGAAATGAAACAAAACCTTCTCCAAGGCATGCCAGCGGGCCCGCCTGTACCAGATCAGTCACCCGTCAGTGGTCAGCAAGCAAAGTCACAGCCCATTTCACTCACGATTCCGCAAATTACCATCCCGCTTCATGCGGAAGGTGTTTTGCAGGATATTCCTACAATGCTAAGAATGCTAAGTGACCCATCGGTAGGTCAAACAATCAAAAACATCATCGAAAAATCATTGCTAGATGCACTAGAAACCAGAGGAGGTGTGACTGTTTGATTCGCTTGCAAGGCAAATATAGGCTGACATTTCCGGTCACACCTGCTGAAATTCAGTTTCGAGGCTATGGCAATGATACGGAGAGCATCACGTCCATTACGCTATCGACAGAAAATCGCATTTCTGCAAGACGTCCCAAGTCTATCTCTTTTGACTTCTTTCTTCCGGGAGATAGCGGTGCTCCCTTCATTGAGGTTGAAGGATATCAAGGGCCAATATCGTGGCTTGCGGGACTGGAGCGTTTAACAGGTACAGAGGTACTTTTGACAATAGATGAGCTGGATTTGGCATGGGTTGTACTCATCGGTCCATGCGATGGCAAGTTTCAGGGAAAAAATGTTGATTTCCACGGTTTTATCGAGTTTCCACTGTTTGAAAAGAATGAGTTCATCACGTGGAGCAATCAAACACAGCTGCTCAGTCCAAGTACGATTATTACAAAACAGCAGCCTGCAAGGCCAAATACGAGCGGCAAGGTATCAAAGAAAACCCAAAGACAAAATTCGAAATCTGAAAACCCTTCTACAGAAGAGGAAGTAAAAGGAAAAGAAGCAATCATCAAGAAAAAACTGGAACACGCATACTAAATGTAACGGAGTTGATGGAATGAAAGTCATTTACGGTAAAGAACAAACCCGCTATGACCTGACTCCAGCCGTTACGGAGCTGTCCTGGTCCTCAGCGCGGGGACAAATTGCTCAGAATTGTGATGTGAAAATAAAGGATGGCCCGCCACTTAAATCGGCGGGCTTTTTGATGCTCTTCACTGGCTCAGAACTAAAGGTTGCACAGCAGTTCTTCCATGGACCGCTCGTACGTTTCGATCGCGATGATCAAACGGGCGACCTGTCAGCGACAGCCTATGAGCTCGGCTGGTATTTGCAAAAAAATGAAATCTCCAGAATCAAGCTGGATGGCGATGCTGGTTCTGAGCTTGCGCGTATTATCAAGGGAGCTGGAATTAGCTTTACTTGCCCCGCTTTTGGATTTGTGACAAAGGAGCGAGTTTCACCCCAATCGTATACTGCTCTCTTTACTTCGCTAACAGACCAGGCTTATGAGAAAACAGGGATTCGCTATTTCGTCCAGTACGAGCGTGACAAGCTGACTGTCCTTCCAGAAGGCAAAAATCGCATGATCCCCATGTTCAAGGCGAGCATGCTTACCAGCAGCTCCACAGGCGAGAGCATCGAGGAGGTTTACACAGTAGTCACAGCAGAGCGTTATAAAGAGGAGCAAATCGCGAGCAGCGCGACCAAATCGAATGATACGTTGGTCAAGGAAATTGGGCAAATGCAAAAGGTGATTGACGCGGGGGAAGACAAAAATGTGTCTGCCCTGGCTGCTAAGCAGTTAGCCGAGCTATCCAAAATCCCGAAGACACGCTCCATTACGACCAGGCACGAGGATGAAAATGCTGCAAGGCTTCGAGCGGGCTGGCTGATTAAGATCATGGAAAAGGACAACAAAACAATAACCGATTGGATTGTGACCAATTGTCAAGCCCGCTGGAAGGGTGGTTTGTACACGATGGATCTCCAATTGGAAAGGAGGGTGTAAGATGCATTCAGTCATTGCAAAACTCAGAGGATATGCGCAGGACGGCTTGCAAAACACTCGTGGAGAGTTCGGGCAGCTTTTGTCTTTAACCCCGTTATCCGTGAAATTAGACGAAGACCCTACTCCCCTGGAGCAATATGAGCTGGCAACACTGCGCTCCGCTTTTTTGAGGCAGGAAGACGTAGGCAAAAAAGTAGCCCTACTTCGGTGCACGAATGACCAATACCTTCTGCTTGGGGTGGTGGAATAATGTTTCCCCTGCTACAAGGTACAGAGGAGATTATGGCTTCCCAAACAAACATGTCGATTCCATGGACGTACAAATTTGATTGGGATACCAAGCAAATGAGACAGGGGCCAGATGGCAGATATTTGCGTACAGAAACTTACGCGCAATATTTGGAAGAGGCTACTAAAAAAATTCTTAATACGCGACGCTTTCGTTACTCAATCTATTCCGAACGCTATGGCGTTGACTTTTTAACGGACAGAGGACGGATGCGGTCAGGGATATCCTTGGCGGTGGTCAAAGTTCAAGCTGAGGAAGCATTGGAAGCTCATAGTGAAATTGAGCGAGCAGAGGTCAGTGATATTCGGTTTGAGGGAAGCCGGGTCATTTTTCATGTGGAGATTACAGGAACACGAGGTGAAACGAGAATGGAGGTGGACGTATGGCAACGCTAGAGAAACCGAAAATGCCGATTTTGCGAGAGATGCCGGATCAGATCTATCAGCGAATGGCGAATAGGATGAAGCTTTTAGCTGAGCAAAAAGGAGAAACACCGCCAGCGACAGAGGAAGGAGAAATCTTTTATGATTTGCTCTATCCTTTGGCTGAGGAAATTAGTGAGCAGCAGCAGCTTTTGGAATACGCCTTTTTACAGGGGTTCTTGCCTTGGGCAGATGAAGAGTTTTTAGATGCCCATGGAGTATTCTTAGGTCTTCCTCGAAAGAAAGAAGAAGTAGACGAGGATTACCGGAAACGACTGATCGAGAGGGCTCGCTCAGAAGAAGGGGATGGACGACGCGGCGACTATGAGCGCTGGGCGAGAGATATTGACGGTGTTGGAGACGCCACTGCCATCGAAAAAGCACGCCACGACTTGTCTATCGACGTATATATTACGGACTCTCAAAGGCAGCCAGCAAGTGCTGAGCTGGCGCAACAAGTGGAGTTAAGGCTGAAGGAAAAACGGCGGGCATTGCATGATTTAAAGGTATTGCCTGCCAAGATATTTGAGATTGATATCACAGTAAAGCTTGTCCTGCGAGAAGGTGCGGTCATCAATCGGGTAAAGGATGCCATTACGAGCCAGATCAACGCCTATTTGCAAGGACGCTCTCGGATCGTCTATCAACAGATGGGATCGCTTTTTTTCGTAGACGGAGTACTCGATTTTACGAGCTACACATTAAATGGCGGGACAGCTAATGTAACAGTCGATGGGGATGCAGTGGCCATGCTCAATCTGGTGGTGACGCCATGATTTTAGAGAGATACAGAAAAATGCTTCCCCCATACTGGTATGAAAACCATGTGGCAGAGTATCACTTCGAAGGTGCTGCTACACCTGTTGATCACTATGCAAAAAAGCGGGACGAGCTCAGGCAACAATTATTTCCATTATCCGCCACATGGGGGCTTGATTATTGGGATTGGATTTACTTTGGCAAGAAGCAGTCTTCTAGTCTGACGCAACGACGAAAAAATATTCAGCAGCAGCATTGGGCATATCTCGGTTTTGCACCTGAAGTATTGCGAGCAATCGGGATCGCTTCTTCAGAAGGAAAGAAAGTCGAGATGATCGAGGACTTTCCCAACAAGTTGATCCGTTACGTCTATCCGATCGAGGATCAGTTCGATATACGGCATGCTGTGTCATCAGTGGAAAAAATCCGACCTGTTCATTGCAACGGGGTGGGATTGGAACCCACAACAAGTACCGTTATGGAATTGATGAGCAAGGTAGTAGTCGGTCTGAAACGATACCATATGGTCAAAGAGTTTCGGGTTGGCATGACGCCGATCAAGCAAAGCAAGGAGGTGGTTATCTGATGCACCAAGAGTATATGACTTTAGTCAGAGATGACCTGCTTAATCGAGTGAAGGAAGGCAGTATGGTGATTAATGACAGTGTAAATGTACCAGTTCGAGCTACCGTTATAACGTCACATCCTATTATTGACGTACAGCAGTCGATCGCGCTACAAATTAAGGCCGAGCAGATTACCGCCGTTCCAGTTATTAAGAACCTGAAGCTAAAAACGGCTGAGGGAGTAATCGTAGCTGAAAAAGACACTAACATTGTGCAAAGCGAAGCGCATTTTTTATCTGTATCGTTTGTTATACAAGTGAAGGAGGGACATTAATGGCCTATCAGGCAAAAATGGACTGGCAGCAGGACACACCTGTTACAGAGCACGATATTAACCGCTGGGAGCAAGGGATTTTGGATGCTCACTTGCTGATTGCTTTACTGCAAGCCGATGTTTCCAATTTGAAGAACCGCTTGAACACACTCGAAGCAACACTGCCGGATAATTTCATTCACAACAATTTCAATGATGATTTGTCCACGATTGATTCCATTCGGGTGATACGCGGGTATTACAATCAGGCGCAGAGTCGGTTGGAGGTTTAACGAATGATTGATAGCGAGCAATGTGACTATAACCATTACAGGAGGTGACAGAGATGCCGAATAATACTTTTCCAGAGAGTACCTCACGAAGTCAAACCCATACCTGGACGATACCAAACTTGAAATCTGTGCTAAGTGTGAAAGTCAGCTCGGGTAACGTATCGTACTCTGTCAATGGAAATACAATTAGTTTCACTCTGACAAATGGGTCAATAACGAGAAGAGTGCAGACAGGAGGAAGTTATACCGAGGCAGATACAAAATTCGTCACTGGTCAAACCTCTGCGAGTTATAACTCTGGCGGATATGGTGGAACATTGACGCAGTATGTTGCATCAGGTAGTTATACGCCTGCTGACACGAAAACGGTTTCTCAGTATAAGGGTTTTCGAATGAATTATTATAAAAAATGGAATGGCACTTCATGGGAAAATAATGGGAACTCCTTTGCCTCAAGCGATACTAACATTTATGACCCTATTTTATATAATAGTGGCGGGTATACAGGAAAACTCAGTTGGGGTGGTTTAAGTTCAACTTCTACAATTGCGACTTACCCCGCACCAACAAACCCCACATTAAATCAAAGATATATTTATGAGGTGACGGAACCTACGTATCAATATACAGGATCAGTGACTCGCCCTGAATCTGATACCCGAGTTTATAGATATGAAGGTTATGTTACAAAACCAGCTGTAGATACTCGGACATACGATAATTACTATCAGTACACAGTTACTGTCGATTACTCTACTAATGCGAATCCAACTGTCACGATTACAAAGCCAACTGATAATCAAGCACTGACAGAAGGAAACGCATTCCAACTGCAGGGCTCCGCATCCGACAGCGACAACGGTAATGTCATTACAATCAAATACAAAATCAATACAGGCCCTATTAAGGCGTTGCAATCTGGCGTATCAAACGGAAGCACGCCTATTTCTTTTGACCGAACCTTGTCGTATCGCACAAAACGAATTTATGATGGAGCTGCAGACGTAACAGGTGCAGACCTTGCAGAGAATACAGACCATACTCTTACCGTCTGGGCAGAAGACGACCAGGGAGGTAAAAGCGCAGAACTCACGCGTAAATTCCGAGTCATTTGGAACCGCCCACCTGTCATTAGCGGCACGAATACGAATCTGGGGTTAATCAAGATACCACCTGCATTAGAGTACTCTGCAACTGATCCAGAAGGTCATTCATTCACCTTTACCGAGTATCTCAACGGAAAACAGCTACGTTCTTTTCTAGGAGCTGCAGGACAAAAGTATTCATTAACTATTGATCACGATGCGTGGATTCGACTGGATTTAGATGTTGCCCATCAACTGAAAGTGCGAGCAACAGATAGCATGGGCCTATACTCTGAGCGTATCTACACATTCACTCGTACGGAGACGCACATCGAATTTATGCTTAATCTAGCCAATCCAAATGTACGCACTCACTTCCGTCTCGATGGCAAGCCTGAGCGTGTTCTGCTTACCTTGGATAAGTATTTACCAACAGGAGCAGTAATTGAAAGTGTCAAGGTATGTAATAATGCCTTGGATGTATCTCCAACGTGGGAGGATGCGACAGGAGCGGTAAGAGGTGGGAGAGGATATCTTTTCACCAACGAAATAAAGACGGCTGAGGCATGGTGCATCAACCTCTGGGTAACAATCGCCAAAGGAACAGTTACAGAGCGTGTAAAGCTGAACGGATATGGAGGTGCATTCGATTGATGACGATGACTAACGCAGCTCCCATTTCGCAAATCCGCTTGCAGCAAAAAGGGAAGGACGCTGAAAAAATCACACAACTAGAAAACGCTCTCGCAGAAGCAAAAGTGGAAAATTTGCTCATCATGGAGGCTATGGCACAGGTTTACGAGGAGCTGCAGTCTCTAAAGGAACAGATGAATAAACCTCCATCTGGCCCATAATTCCTAACGATATATAAGAGAATGAAAGGGGAGGAACTCGTGGTTGAAATCTACGTGAAACTGATCACGAACGGTCGCCGTACGTTCGAACAGGTTCCAGAAAACCTGAAAACGGCAGTCAAAAATCAACTGGATTTGCTAGAGCTGGAAACAAATGTGGGAGGATAAAGAAAAACCTCCACTATCCACCTTTTAATATCTTACGAATCTCTCACCAAGGGCTTATACTACTTATGCCCATTGTAAAATTCCGATCATTCCCGTTGATGGAACGCCGTGTGCGATGAAAATCGCCCGCACGGTGTAGGCTCGAACGAAGCCCTCCAATAGAGAGAAGGGGACAAAGTCGAGAATAGCATACCAACAGCTCAAAACCTGTTCTACAATGACCTGAACAACGATGATATTCAAGTGAATGGAATCCTGACGTGGGACGGGGCTTCTGATGAAACAGAGGTCAAAGAGTACCATGTATACTTTGTGAGTCAATCGAATATGAGAACACTCATGACATCGATTCCCAAAGGCTCACTGTACGAGTATACATTCACGCAAGTAGACGTACCTGCAAACTCCGAGAAGCTGGCAGTGTATGCGGTAGACAATTCTGACGCAGAGTATCCTGCTCATGCATGGGTCTATTACTTTAATCTCACGTTGTAATCCATCACGGCAGTACACCCATTTTGGCTTCTCTGGAACTCATTCTAGGGAATTTTTTGTACCATCACACAGAGGGAGGGTCTAAAAGGCTCTCCCTCTTATTTTTCCCCCGAGGGGGTGAGGAGGAGATACGTGCATGAAGTTTTTACACAGCTTGGATAGCATCGCGACTCCGGCGAACGGATGGGCGGCAACAACGGGTGCACTCGTGTCATCCGTCTTTCACTATTTTTATGGCACGAACCGGCAGGACATCCTGGTCGTGCTCTTTTTTATGATCGCGCTTGATTGGATTACAGGAGTCTCGGCCTCGAAAAAGGATTTATCTTATTCGTCCGAGTATGGATTGGCTAGGATTCCGCGAACGTTGTTTATCATGGCATTGCCGGCAGTTGGAAATTTGCTGGACCGGGTGATGGGCACTCCAGGATTTCTCTTTTATGGCGTGACATTCGCGCTGATCTACCACACATGGACGAGTCTGACTGCCAATGCACACCGAGCTGGCTGGCCGATGCCAAAATCGATTGAGCGGCTGGTGAGTGCAGAGATCAAGGCGAAAACAGAACGAGCCCAGCGAAAGGAGCCTCGCTCATAAATGCAAATTACTGAAATGCTGTTAACAAACCCAAGATCGCGCCCGCGAACCAAAATAACGCCAAAGGGAGTCGTCATCCATTGGACGGCCAATGAACGTAGAGGGGCGGATGCCCTCGCAAATCGCAACTACTTTAACAATCCTACTACGGAAGCGAGCGCCCATTATATCGTGGATGACACTCAGATCATTCGCTGTCTCCCGGAAAATGAAATGGGTTATCATGTCGGGGCAAAAGTCTACAAGCCTATGGCACTAGCAAAGCTTAGCACCTATCCGAATAACTGTACGATTGGGATCGAGATGTGCGTAAATGAGGACGGCAGCTTCCAAGTGATGTATCAGCGTACGGTGCAGCTAACTGCCTCTATTTTGAAAAGGTACGGATGGGGTATGGAGCAGCTGTGGCGCCATTATGACATTACGGGAAAGAATTGTCCTGCCTTTTTTGTAGGCGATGATTATGCCCGAAAATATACAGGAACCAGAGCAGCAGAGGCTTGGGCGAAGTTTCAACAGGATGTCCACAGGTTGCTCACAGCTTATCCACAAAAACCACAAGGCAATGTGGATAAGTGCTCGGTTCAGGTAACGCTAGCTGCCGATGGTTTCGTCATCAATGGGGTATCGTATGTGCCTGTACGAGCCGTTACTGAGGCAGTGGGGGGAGTAGTCGGCTGGGAGCCTGAAACAAAAACAGTAACAGTGAATGGACGAGAGATTACTTACATGAATGAAAAAGGAATTTCGTACGCTGCGACGAGGGAGCTGGCCACTTTGCTGGGGCTTCACGTTGAATGGGATGGCCAGCGGAAAATGGTCATTTTGAGGAAAGAGTAAAGGTCAACACAAAAAAGCCGCAGACATTTCTGCGACTTTTCGGGTTTCCAGCATCTAGCACGGTTTTATTGTATGTGAATCAAAATGATATCCTGTGCACTCAGTGTGAACCCAGGTTTTATTTGCTGTTGGTTCACGAGAATATGTCCTTCTCTGATTCTGTGGATAACTTTATTGCGACTCCAGCCGTCGATTCTCTCTGCGAGGAGCTTGTCGATGCGGAATCGTCCCTCTACATGTTCGATCAGGATGGTTATTTCCTGTATTCCATTTTCCTGATATTGCTGGAGAGGGAGGCGGGGGAGCTCTATTTGCGGCTCGATCGTCTCCGTAACCAGCACCTCTCGATGATCTGTGTATGCTTTATAGGTAGCCAATTTTTCATTCCATGTATGGTTCTTCACACATTTATAAATGGCGAAACGATAGACATTTTTCCCGTTTGAGTTATGACGGCGGATCATAGTGTCAAAAAACGGAACCGTTCGCCCACAATTGCTGCAATAGCGCAGTACTTCTCGATCCAGATTGTTTTCTTTTAATATCCACGTATGCCAGGTCGTCAGCATGGTATCCTTCACCTCTTCGAAAAGTGAAAGGAACGCACCTGCTATTTGGATGTCCTGTAGAAGTAGAGCGGTTTTTTAGCAATAAAAAAGGAGACTCCCCAAAGAGGATCTCCGCACGAATCTACACCTACAGATTTCGTTACGTTCCTTTGTAATGGGAAAAAAGGGCAGACTGCACCTGTATGAAAAAACGACGTGTTTTTCCAGGGCAAGACTATCCAGTTTTTTAGGCCATTACAAAGTTATAGTTGGCATACGTTAGGTACCGTACCTTTCCATCCAAATAGACATAAGAAGAATATACCATATAATGCGTGTTTATCCAATCGATTTAAAAAATGGCGCTCATACATCATAAAAAGATAATGTGAGAAATAGGATGATAAAAGTAAGTTCCGTGATAAAACCGCCTTCTTGTACAACGACGGCTTGCGAGTGATCGTCCTGTGGCGTTATCCTATATGCTTTATCTTTGCTCAAACTTCATGAAATGGAGGTTGTCATAAAATGTCTTTACATAATATACCGGATGTAACACCTCGCATTACGCTTAAACGGGAGGAAGTTATTCATCTTTTGTTAACCTCCATTGCCATGGAGGAGATTAGCATATCCCACATAATGAACGCGGAGGGCGATAAGATTCAGCAACTGCTGGAGAGGGATGATGTAAGCCTGGATGACATGCTTCGCCTGAATCGAAGCATGGAGCGAATGGTCCGCAATATGATCAGTAAGCAGATCCTGCTTCAATTCAAGTTGGATCATATTCTGGAAAT
Organism: Brevibacillus sp. SIMBA_040; assembly: GCF_046535075.1. NCBI lineage: Bacteria > Bacillati > Bacillota > Bacilli > Caryophanales > Paenibacillaceae > Brevibacillus > Brevibacillus sp. SIMBA_040. The sequence goes on along the minus strand of NZ_JAWRXI010000009.1, from coordinate 76,570 downwards.
GGAAGGGAAGAGCCCCGTGGTTGATGAGGGAGTTGAAGTAGATGAAATGCAAGGGAAGAGCCCCGTGGTTGATGAGGGAGTTTCAGTAGAAGAAATGGAAGGGAAGAGCTTCGGGGTTGATGAGGGAGTTGCAGTAGATGAAATAGAAGAAAAGGGTTTCGTGGCTGATGAGGGAGTTGCAGTAGATGAAGACGAAGCTACTTGACCTTTCTAGTGATCATCAATATGAAGATATGATTAAGCGGGCAAAGTTGATGGGGGGTGATGAGCAACCTTCAGGATTTGCCCGTTTAGTGGATTCCACGGTGGCTTTGGAACAAGCATTGGCCGTCCTAATAAAATGCCAGGCCGTGCAAACCAATACCTGCTTGATGTTGATAAACAGTGAAATAACACCGTATTCGTACCAACTGCTCGTGAGCTGGCTGGAAGCGTCAAATCGTGCGTTGGAAACAATGATCATGTATCACTGGATCACTCAAACTAGACAGAAGGGGATCTTTCCTTACTGGTTGGTCAGGTACAAATCGGGAAATAACGAAGGCATTCCTCATACTTTCGTGGAGGCAAAGCGTCAGACAGTCATGGCTGCTTATGCCTTGGCAGAGGCTAAAATCCAGCTGGTATGCCAATTGATGAGCAAGTTGCAACAGAGCCCTTCTCTGGTGACTCGTGGGGGCATAGTTGAGAAAGAGGCTCTCCTTACCCTACACAAAGTTGAGGACGTCTTGCGCTTACTGGGCCAAAAACACAGCCTGCTGACAACGCTTGATCAAGATCAAGATGCTGCGGTGGATACATCGCTAAAAGAGATACATTCTTCTCTGCTTGCCTCCGTGAAAAAACTGGAGGCTCAAATGGCAAAGGTGCCCTTTTTATCAAAAGATTTAATAAGTAATCTAAATAAAGCTTTAACCCGTTTATTAGAGTACTACAGTGTCCCCCAGACCTCAGCACAGGTGTTTTTCCAAGCGGAGCCCCCACTACCTGAGCCTTGGCTTAACGAAAAAGTTTTTGGACATCATAAAAAAGGTCGGTGAGGAAATAGTAGGCTGCTTCAGGGCAGTTTTTTTTTGTTACTAAATCAGAAAGTATAAACTTCACGTATCTGCATCCTGATTTAGCAAGAATAACGATCCGCAAAAACGCGGTCGCTCCTCCTTGAGGAGGCCTCGATAGAGGTTTTCTTATTCTATCGGGAGAATAACGTTGAAAGGAAGTTCGTATAAGAGAGTCTTGCCTTATGCAAACCAGGATACGGTGGAGGGGAAAACATGTTTGTTGATAAGTGAAAATATTTAGTTAATTCTATCAGTTAATAGTATAATATGATCGAAATGCCTATGCCTAATCACTCGGAGTGGAAACAGATGCCATTGGATGACTTAACATTCTTTTTGGAGAATCACGAGGCAGAAGTCGTAGAGGAGTTTAGGAAGCAGATCGTCGTAGCCGAACATGACCAATATCGGGGAATGATTCATTTAAATGGACAGGCTATGTATCGATTGGTCGTGGGATATTTGGGTGACAGGATCTCCCAAGAGGATATAAAGCATTTGGCTTACAAGGTGGCGCATGAGCGAAACCAAGCAGAAATTAACATTGGTGACTTTGTATTCAACGTTTGCTTGGGAAGGCAGTTAGTTTTTGACTTGCTCCAAAAAGGCCCATTTTCACCCTCAACGCTGGTACCGGCTCTGATTAAGATCAATGAGTGCTTTGACATTTTCCTGGTCCACGCTGTTTCACAATACACGTCAATGAAGGATAGCGACCTGGAAGAAAAAAAGATTTTTATTGAGCGATCCCATAAGGACAGACTAACGATTTTGGGGCAAATGGCTGCTAGCTTTGTACACGAATTTCGTAACCCGCTGACCTCGATTATTGGATTTTCCAAATTGCTCAAAGAAGATTTTCCTTCTTTGCCGTATGTCGATATTATCGAGAATGAACTGTACCAATTGAGTTATCGCGTGTCTCAATTTTTGCTCGTCTCCAAAAAGGGAGCGGTATATAAGTCAAAAGAGCTCTTTCATATGAAAATTCTTTTTGAGGAAATCCTTGCGTTTTTATATCCGAATATCGTAGATGTAAATGCAAATATGAAATGCAGCATCGATCCACAACTCACATTGGATGGGTACAAGGACGAGATTAAGCAGGTATTTATTAACATCATCTCAAATGCGCTGGATGCTCTCCAAAAAACGGTGGGGGACAAGGAGATTGTGATTGATGCCTATCAAAAAGAGGGGGCAGCGATCATTACGATTGCAAATAATGGTTTGCCGATTCCTCTTGATTTGCAAACGGTTATTTTCGAGCCCTTTTTCACAACCAAGGAATTAGGGACGGGTATTGGCCTGTATGTTTGCAAAGAAATCATTGAGAAGCATGGAGGAACCATATCCTGCGAGTCTTCCGAGAATCGCACGGTGTTTTACATGGAATTTCTCCAATAGAAATAGAAAAAAGCCACACGTCTTGGTGTGACTTTTGTTCATTACTCTTTATTTTGTTTTCGTTGCTCGATGACTTCGTGAACGACAAAGGCCAGGTCATCGTTACCGAACAAGGACAATACGCCAAGCAATGTGGTGTCTGGAATCTCTTCCGCCTCGTTTTTGGGAACGGTGTTTTCCAGCATTTGCGTGAGCAAGGGATTGTCGGATTGAGCGGGATATGCCTGTCGATACAAAGCTTGTGCATCCAGATCGTGATTGACGCACCACTGGGCGAACACAAGAATCATCATGCCTTCATCTCGCTGGTAAGCCTGAATCACTTGTTCTTCCATTTCTTTTCGATTCATAACTACGCTCCTCTACCTATCGTCTGCCATGAGCTAATTGTAGGCAAGAGGGCGAATACCCGCAAGAAAAAAGAAGCTGAGCATTTACGGAGTTTTTTTCTGGTGGTTGTGATTGGTAAGAACGGGGAGCATGCGCGTATCTTTTACCATTTCGGACTGGCAAAAGGGGCAGTTAGGGCTTGCATCAAAGGAAAAGTTATCTCTCATCCAGCACGTACAGCCATCATTGCTGCACATCCATACATCTGTTTCCTCTTCTTCGATTGGAACGATTGCTTTTTTAGAGAAATACATAAAAACTCCTCCTTTGCGGGGCATCGTGCACGTAATAACCTCTATTAATGTATGATGAATTTGACATATTTATACCAAGTATTTTCTTGCTTGCCAAAAATAACATATCTTGTCTGTTCATCGTTTGCGGCAAAAAGGCAACGGAAGTCTGACTTCGTTGCCTTTTTCTTCCATTCAAAAGAAAAGCTTATTCTTGATCGGGGATGAGGATCTGTCCGTTAGATTCATTGCTGGTAATCGCGAGCAAGATCGCCTTTGACAGCGTATCGGGATGATAGGGCTTGATCAAATAGCCTTTGGCACCGAGCTCGAATGCCTTTTTCTTTTCCTCGAATGCACTGGAGATGACGATCGGGATTGTCCGCAGCTCTGGATTTTCCTGCATGGTTTGGATCACCTTCCAGCCATCATCACCATCCTGTAAAACAAGGTCGAGCACAACGGCATCGGGGCGCAGCTTTTCTATCGTCTCCATGGCTTCAGCGGCTTTAGAAAAGGAGTAGACAGTAAACCCGGAACCGATCAGCTCATCGCGCAAAAGCTCAGACAGGTTCACATCATCCTCAATGATCACGACTTGTCCATTAGATTGACCAGAGGAAGCGTGAGGATTGTCCGTGCGCTCAGAGCTTGTCACTGCAAAAGGCTCTTCAGGCAATGGCAAGGAGACAGTAAACGTACTGCCCTGGCCAGATTCTGAAGTAACCGCAATTTCTCCGTGGTGAATGTTCACGATCTCTTGTACGATCGCAAGCCCAAGTCCTGTTCCACCAATTTCACGGCGATCTGAATTATCGACGCGGTAAAACTTGGTGAACAAATGCGGAATGGCCTCCGCCGGTATTCCCAAACCCTCATCCTGAATGTCTACGAGCAATTGCTTGTCCTCTTCACGACAGATAACGCGGATACGGCCGCCTTTTGGCGAGTATTTCACAGCATTGCTGATTAAATTCACGAGCACTTGGCGCAATTTATCCCGGTCTCCCAAAATAGTGGTCTGCTCTGTTTGCAAATCAAGCTGGAACGTGTGAGCGGGGGATTGAATGCGATAAGAGCCGAATACCTCGCGAATCAGCTGGTCAATCGCTACTTTTTCGATTTCATAGGTTTGGCGACCAGACTCCATACGCTGCAAGTCCAAAAAGTCGTTAATCAGGGAGGTGAGTCGCTTTGCCTCCTGATAAATCGCGGTCATGTAGCGCTGCTGACGTTCCGGCTTCAATTCTTTATTCAGTAAAAGCTCGGCAAAACCGAGGACACTGGCAAGCGGTGTGCGCAGCTCATGGCTGACCGTGCTGACAAACTCTGATTTCATCTGGTCAATCTCGTACTCTTTGGTAATATCCCGGTAGACGAGGAGTGTACTCCATTTTTCCTGATGACGGTATAAAGGCTCAGCGTATAGCTGAATATACCGGGTTTGCGGGTGATTCAATTCGAACATGAGACTGCCAGAAGGTAATTCGCCTTCTTCCATAACAACAGAATGGATGTACTGAATCAAGCGATCAGAATCGCGAGTATGATCTTTCAGATGAGAGAAGAAATGATCGAGATGATGCCCTTGCAGCTCGCTTAGGCTGTTGTAGTCCAATAACTCACAGAAGGTACGATTCACCTGCAGAGTAACACCGTTTAAATGAACAAGCTGCACGCCTTCCTGAACAGTATCGAGCATATCTTGTGTCATTTGACGCTGCTTTTCTGTTTCTTCATACATGGCTAGCTTGTCTAAAGCCAACGAGATTTGCTTGGCGAGACCGATGGCCAGAAGCTGATCCTGCTCTGCGATTTTGCGGCCAAAGCGAGAAAGAATCATGCAGGCGACCACTTCCTGTACTGCATTCAACACAGGCAGGTAGAGAACAGACGTATGAGAGACTTCCTCCAGGTAGCCTTGTTCTCCTACTGTGCTCTCACACAAAAGGACATAGGGTTCTTTGGTTTCCTGTATCCGCACAAGCGGGCCATCTGCAAGACCGCGCAATAGCTGATCTACGCCAGTAGATGAAACGCCAAAGCCAGCGACATCTTGCTCTGCATTCAACAAAACGATAACGCCCTTGTCTGCATCCATGACCTCAGTGGTGTTGCGTATGATGCTCGACAAAAGCTCTCGTTTATCCAATGTATTGGATAGTGATTGGACGAGGTGATTGCGTTTTTCAAGATAGCGCTCATTGATCTCCATTTTGGCGAGAGCTTCTTGGAGGTCTTCCTGCTGCACCATCAGCTCATCCTGCTGAGCGAGCAGCTCCTCGTTTTGCGCCATGAGGATTTCTTCCTTGGACTGGATCTGCTTCATTAAAAAGTCGAGCGAGCGGGTGAGCTTGCCGATTTCGTCCAGACGATCCAGATCAGGAAGCTGTGCGGTATGACCTTGCGCGAAGCGATCAGCTTCCGCAGCGAGACTTACCAAAGGACTGCCAATATCCTTGGTCATTCGTATGCTCACCCAGAGCGAAATGGCGAGGACCATGAGAATGTACAAAATGAACCAGGAGCTCTGTCGGGTCAAATCTTCAAATAAGAGGCGATTCTCCTGTATCAGCGTATTTTCGCTCTCTTTGGAATACTTGGTAGCGTAAAAAATCAGATTGTTGACCTCTTGATTCAAGCCGCTGGAGGAGAACTTGCGGAGCGCCTCATAATCTCCGGTTTGTGCATATTTAGAAGCGGTAGGGAACACGTTGGTAAAAAAGTTATTGAAAAAGTTCTCAATGGAGGTAACGAGATTTTGTTCCTCACTGCTCAACGGAAGCTTTTTAAATGCATGTAATGATTGCTCTAATTTCTGTTTCTCATTAAAAAGTTCATTGTATTCAAATGGACTTAAAAAAGCGTAGTAGCCTCTAGCGCGAAAAATGATCTGATTTGTGTGCTCTTTAATCTCAACAATCAAATCCTGTTTTTGCCTGGATTCTTTCAATGTCGTCTGATATTCGCTAAACGCTTTGTAATTCAAAGACAGAACGATTGCCGCTCCAGCGATGACCAGGGAGAGGAACAAGAGCATCATAGCCGTATAACGCCGCGTGATGCTCTTCCTCAGGATCTGTCGAAGGTCATTCATGTAAGCATTTCCTCCACTTTGCGAACCAGATCGCTCGGACTAAATGGCTTCGGCATGAAATCGTCGGCTCCGGCAGCCCGCATCTTTTCCTGTTCGGTATGCTGGCTTTTGGCGGAGAGGATCAAGATTTTCACTGCCTGCTTTTCTGGCATTTTCTTAACCTGGGTCAAGACATCATATCCAGTCAGCTTGGGCATCATGTAATCCAATATGATCAGGTCGTACTCGTTTTGACCGATTTTTTGCAAGGCTTCTTCTCCGTCGCAAGCGATATCCAAATGGTATCCTTCGTCCTCGAGGGTATCGCCAATCAACATGCGCAATACCGCTTCGTCTTCCGCTAACAGTATGGTTGCCATCTTTTTTCCTCCAACAAAATTCGTTTGCGCTGCTTGTTGTTATACGACTCGTTTTACCAAGCGCTTGATTCTCGCTTCAAGCTCCCGCATGCTAAATGGTTTGGTCATGTAGTCATCAGCGCCGAGCTGCAGCGCACGGACAATGTCCTGTTCTTCTGTACGGCCTGTGAGCATGATGATCGTATAACGCTTTGCATTCGGCAAATTCCTGATTCTTTGCAAGACTTCCAATCCGTCCATTTTGGGCATAATTCCGTCAAGAATGACGAGATACGACTCAGGACCCAGATGCCAGCTGCTATTGAAAAAAGCCTCTCCATCCTGAAATTGCTGAACATCGGCATACATCCAGCCATCAAAGCTGGCTTGGACTGAATCGACCAGCATCGTGCGAATCATGGAGTCGTCATCGATGATCGCTACCTTTAGTTTGACGCTAGGGACTTCGGTTTCGCCAGTCGATGCTGCGACCTCAATTCTGCGACGGCCGAGATTTTTTGCTGTATACAAAGCCGTATCTGCAGCTTCTACCCAGAAAGGAAAAGGCTTTTCTGCGTCGTCGATCTGCACAACACCTGCTGAAAAGCTCAAGGAAAAAGCTCCCTCAGGAGAATCGAATACTTCTTTGCAAAAGGCGTCCAGTATATGCTCTAAACGCAGCTTCGCCTCTTGTATAGTGGTTCGTGGCATGAGCAAAAGGAACTCTTCGCCGCCATATCGGAACAAAATATCATGCTTTTCTGCACGTGATTGAATGAAAGTTGCGAATCTGTTCAGTACCTGATCCCCGATCAAATGGCCATGCGTGTCGTTTACCCCTTTAAAATGATCAATATCCAAAAAGCCGATGGACAGAGGAGCTGAAGTCCGCTGGGCATCAAAAAGAAGCCTTTTATATGTATCGGAGAGAGAATTGCGATTGTATACTCCTGTCAAATCATCTACAAATAAAATCCGGTCCATCCAGCGCTTGCGGCGCAGCTGTCGTTCCAATCTAACGGCAAGTTCCTCGATGTCGAGTGGCTTGCACATGACGTCATCAGCGCCGAGTCGATAAGCATGGAATCGCGTCTGTCGGTCACAATCAATACTGATCACGGTTGTAGGCACATACTGCTTTTTGATTTTTTCACTGAGCGTTTGCATGACTTGAAAACCACCCGTTTCTGGAATGTTCAAGTCCAGAATCAAGCAGTCCGGGTTCATGTCGTGAAAATAATCGAGCGCCTTGTGCGGATGCACAGTAGCAATAACTGACCAATTAAGCTTCTCCAAATTTTCTTTCAAATACATTAAAAGCGTCACGTCATCATCTAAAATGAGAATAAGCGGCTGGTTTTCGTAGTTGTTTTCTCGTTCGAGGGTAGGATCTTCCAGCAGCACCTCCTGTTCAGGGCGATGCTCATAGCAAAGTGCGATCAAATCAAGTAAAAACGGTCGCCATTCATGCGCGTGCCACTCTTTTGCCTGCATGTGTTCCATTTGATCGAGCAAGGTTTGGGAGAGGTCGGATAAATCAGTAAGACCAATCGTGCCTGACGTTCCTTTTAATGAATGAAGAAAACGATACAGATCCTCGTGGGAGATAGGCCCATCCAGACTGAACCACGTCTCCAATTGTTTATGAATATGAAAGAGAAGAGTCTCTCTATACTTCATCATGCTTGTGTGTTCCCCCTGTTTTCCATAGCGGTACAAGCAGTCAAATTGACTGCCTGTACGCACTGTTCAAAGGTCATTCGTTTGATTGTATACTTGCAACTAGGAGGAAGTGTACCATATCAGGAGGGTTTATCCAATGGATGATCTGATCGCAGATAGGGCGGTTGGCAGGGAAGTAGGTAACACTTCATGAAATAGTAGAAATTACGTTACTGACGGGTAAACTCTTCGTCGAGCAGATACTGTTCTGCCTCTACGTATGATTCAAAGGAAGCTTCTAGATTCATGCCGTGGTATACATTAAACAGAGCATCCTCCTGCTGGAGCAGCAGGGTGTTTCCTTTTTTGTCGATCCACGTTTCTTCGACTTGCTCAGGTGTCGCCGTATTTTGGGGGGCGAGCTCACGTTTTACGGACAGAGAGTTAATCGAGGCTTCAATAATTGTGCGCAATTGATCCTCGGAGAAGTCGCGGATGTTTACGTAGCCTTTGTCATCCTTTTGATAGCCTTTCAGGAAGGCAGCGAAAACAAAGCCGTTTCCGTTCGGATGCAAGTGATAGACGACTGTTTTTTTATCATGAAGGCTCTCTTCATAATGGAAATTGATGCGTTTGAGAGAGACGTCGTTGCGAGTCAGCTGTGGGAAAGATTCAATAATCGCCAGTTTTTCTTCAAAAGTAAGCATGGATTCCTCCGTAGGTAGATGGATTTATCCGTCGATTATATCATAGGAGGACAGAAAGAATGAAAAGGGAACGTTATATAGAAGAAAAGAGGGATAGCATGAATGGTAAAAACCGAAAAGACATCGTGGCTGGACTGGAAGTTGATATCGTTTTAAAGCAGGATCAGCGGACAGGCAAGAGGACACGGGGGATTGTAAAGGATATATTGACGAATTCCAGCACCCACCCGCACGGGATCAAAGTGCGACTTACAGATGGTCAGGTGGGGAGAGTACAGGAGATTGTAAAAAGAGGGGAGTGAAAAAACGGGCAGCTGCCATGACAGCCTGCCCGTTCTTGCTTATGTGCTTAGATGAAAAAACGAGTTACCGATACGAATCATGGCTAGGCACCAGCACGTCTTCATCAGATCCCCTCACTATAACAAACGGCTCCAAATTCCCCAACCCATGCAAGACCGTATTGTGATGAGCGATGATTTGCTCCGCTTGCAATACTTCATTATCAGTGGTGGAGTGGGCATCCTTTACGAGCGTAACATCATATCCGAGTGTCGTCGCCTTTCGGCAGGCACTGTCTACGCAGTACTCTGTCTTGCAGCCCATGATGACCAGATGATTGATCCCGTGAGACTGTAGCTGCTCATGCAGGTCTGTTCCATGAAACGAATCTGTCGCTTTCTTTTGAATAACCGGTTCCCCAGGAAGCGGAGCGATCGTGGGATGAATCGCATAAGCGTCTGTACCGTGATCGGCAACATCTACGTCCTGCACATAGAATACCGGGATAGCTTGGCTGCGTGCCTTTTCAATAACGCCCTGCATTGTATGAACAAATCGTGCAGGCTCGTGGACAGGACCAATCCCGGGCCCTTCAATAATTCCTACCTGTGCATCAATCACCAATAGTGCAGTTGTTCGAATCATAAGCTCCTCCTTGGAGAAGGGGACTATCGCAGGGACGCCCCCTTTTTGATGTGAAGTGTACGAACGAATCTATTAGCATTCTGAATGGTATATATGTTCATCATCACCAGCTCCTTTCGTGTCATCGAACCCAAGCACAAAGGAGTGCCGGATTTCTCTAAGCGAATTGTAGCATAGATGTGGAAAATTTTAGACGTTTTTTAACGAAAAAAGACTCTTTCTCTACTGGATGCCAGTAAAGAACAGAGTCTTTTTCTCTTTTACCATGTCTTATGATTCGTTTTCCTTTTTCGGTACAAACTGAAAGATATCATGTGATTCGAAGGAGTCGATCAACCGAGACAACCACAGATAATATTCGAGGCCATTTTCGATGCGTTGGATGCTGAGGTTCACACGTTCTCTGATTTCATCGGTGAGGTCTTCTGCTTCCTTGAGGGCGCGCAGCTCCTGGAGCGACTTTTTCAGGCCGTGTACATTTTGCTCGCAGGCGTGTCTCCACTTTACGGAAAACAGATCAATGAAGTTCTGGTACCAATCCAGATTCACTTCATAGTGATCCTTTCGCGTCCCTTTTTTCCATATTTTTTCTACCATATTTAAGTCCATTAACGTGCGAACGCCGGTACTCATGCTGGTCTTGCTCATTCCCAGCGCTTCTCCCATTTCATCGAGCGTCATTGACTTGTCCTGAAATAGCAACGTACCGTACAACAGCCCTGTAGACATGGTGATGCCATACAAATCCATGTTGCGGGCAAGGGTCTCGATTACGCGTGCTTGAGCTTTTTCGAGGATTTTTTCCTGGTTCGTATCCATTTGAAAAGAGCAGCTCCTCTAGTCATTTTACCGTAAGTAGAATTGTACGTTTCTAAAAGCAAAAAGTAAATGGAGATATTGTACAGTATGTACGAGTAAAACTGCGAATACAGAAAGAAAAGTACGTAAAGTTTTTTCTGAACGCTGAAAATGCCCGATTATCGTGGCTCACCCAGTTTGAGGTAAAAAAAGTGGTTCGTTACAATTGTAAGAGTAAGAAACACCGATCGATGCCTCATCAAGGAGGAGAGCCGCTTATATGTGGGGCGCGCTTATCAATCCTTATATGGAAGAAGAACAGTCCGGAATCGGGTGTAAAAGTTGGAGGTGACCATATGCCCAAAATCAAAGTAGAGAATCTGACCAAAATCTTTGGACGCCAGCCAGGGCGCGCACTGCCCCTAGTCAAGCAAGGAAAGACCAAACAAGAGATCGCAAAGGAAACGGGTCTTACGTTAGGGGTTAACCAAGCGAGCTTTGAGGTGCATGCCGGCGAAATTTTCGTCATCATGGGGCTTTCAGGTAGTGGGAAATCGACACTGGTTCGCTTGTTGAATCGGTTGATCGAGCCTACAGAGGGCAAGATCTTAATTGACGGTACGGATATCGTCAGTATGAATACCGAGCAGCTGCAAGAGGCTCGTCGTAAAAAGCTGAGCATGGTATTCCAGAAGTTCGCCTTGTTTCCGCACAGGACGGTACTGGAGAATGCGGAGTATGGGCTAGAGGTACAAAACATCCCCAAGGCAGAGCGAGAGGCAAAAGCGAGAGAGTCACTCGCACTCGTAGGTCTTGGCGGCTGGGAAAACAGCTATCCAGATCAGCTGAGTGGGGGAATGCAGCAGCGTGTCGGGCTAGCCCGTGCACTTGCCAATGATCCTGACGTGCTTCTCATGGATGAAGCCTTCAGTGCCTTGGACCCGCTGATTCGAAAGGATATGCAGGATGAACTGCTGGAGCTGCAAAGCACCATGCAAAAAACGATCATCTTTATTACGCATGACCTGGATGAAGCGCTGAAAATCGGAGATCGGATTGCTTTAATGAAGGATGGCGCGATTGTGCAAATCGGGTCCCCGGAAGAAATCATGACAAATCCGGCAAACGAGTACGTGGAACGTTTCGTGGAAGACGTAGACCGCTCCAAAGTCTTGTCTGCTGAAAACGTAATGAAGCGAGCGGAAACCATTACGTTAGACAAAGGACCTCGTGTCGCTTTGCAATTGATGCGAGATCGTGGTGTATCTAGTCTGTACGTGGTGGATCGGAAAAAGACATTGCTCGGTGTTTTGACAGCAGACGCTGTGAACGGAGCCAAGCAGGAAGGAAAAACATTGGAGGATGTGCTGCGAACAGAAGTACCAACCGTTGGACCGCAGACACTGCTCAATGAATTGTTTGATCTGGTTGCGTTTTCCGATATTCCCGTAGCGGTGATTGGCGAACAGAACCGTTTGCTGGGTGTCATCGTAAAAGGGGCCGTCCTGGGCGGTTTGGCAGGAAAAGTAAATCATGAGAATCCACTGCCAATGGATGAGGAAGGGCAGGTGAGCAAACAATGAGTGGGCTAATTCCGAAGCTGCCGTTAGATGAATGGATAGAAGCCATTGTAGATGGGCTCGATGAGCATTTGGGATTTTTATTTGACGCGATTTCAACAGGGATTGGCGGAACGGTTGATCTGTTTAACTGGATTCTGACCGGGCTTCCATTCTGGCTGATTATCATTTTGTTTACACTTTTAGCCTATCGCGCTGGGAAATGGACGATCGCTCTTTTTACATTCATTGGACTTCTTCTGATTCAGAATCTGGGTTATTGGGAGCATTCAATGGAAACACTTGCGTTGGTGCTTACTGCAGGACTGATCTCGGTGGTGATCGGGATACCGGTAGGCATCTGGTGCGCAAAGAATGACTCGGTACAAAAGATCGTGACGCCACTGCTCGACTTCATGCAGACGATGCCGGCGTTCGTCTATCTCATTCCCGCGATCTTCTTCTTCGGGCTTGGGAAAGTACCGGGAGTCATCGCATCCGTAATTTTTGCGATGCCGCCAACGATCCGCTTGACCAACCTGGGGATTCGCCAAGTGCCTTCAGATTTAATCGAGGCTTCCGATGCTTTCGGTTCGACCTACTGGCAAAAGCTGATCAAAGTACAGCTGCCGATTGCCAAGACGACGATGATGGCAGGGATCAACCAGAGCATTATGTTGGCGTTGTCCATGGTCGTCATCGCGTCCATGATTGGAGCGAAAGGATTGGGAGCGGACGTCTATCGTGCCGTGACGCAGATTAAAATCGGGGAAGGCTTTGAGGCTGGTCTAGCCATCGTCATCATGGCGATTCTGCTCGATCGCATCACGCAAAGTGTCGGAAAGAGAAAAAAAGCGTAGGAGGGGTTTTCATGAAAAAGGGTACATTGAAAGGGTTGGCAGTTGCACTTGGACTTTCCATGGTAATGGCAGGTTGCTCTAGTGGAGGAGCGCCGCAGGATAACAAGCCTGCAGGCGACAACACGGGTACTGCTGCACCGAATAGTGTAGGGGCTCAGGTCGACCACAAAATTATCGGGATTGACCCAGGTGCTGGCTTGATGAAAGCAACCGAAAAAGCGATGAAAGAATACGATCTCAAGGACTGGGAGCTGGTAGAGGGCTCCAGCGCAGCGATGACTGCTGCACTGACGCAGGCGTACAAGGACAAAAAGCCGATTATCGTCACAGGCTGGACACCTCACTGGATGTTCTCTAAGTTTGAGATGAAATATTTGGAAGACCCAAAAGGTGTGTATGGGAAGGATGAACAAATTCACACGATTGTTCGCAAAGGCTTGAAGGAAGATCAGCCGAGCGCGTATGCATTCCTCGACAACTTCTCCTGGACACCAGAGGACATGGAAAAAGTGATGCTCGCCATTCAAGATGGCAAAAAGCCTGAGGATGCAGCAGCCGAGTGGGTAAAAAACAACGAGGCGACCGTGAATAAATGGGTAGAGGGCATCCAGCCGGCAGAGGGCAAAAAGCTGACCCTCGCGTATGTGGCTTGGGATTCTGAAATTGCCAGCACGAACGTTGTGAAGACGGTTCTGGAGCAAAAGCTGAAGTATAAAGTAGAGATGAGCCAGGTCGAAGCCGGCCCAATGTGGGTAGGCGTATCCAATGGCGATGTGGACGGTATGGTAGCAGCATGGCTGCCAACGACGCACGAAGACTACTTTAAAAAGCTGGGTAAAGAAGTGGAAGATCTGGGACCTAATCTGACCGGGACCAAGCTCGGATTGGCAGTACCTAGCTACATGGATATCAACTCTATCGAGGATTTGAAGAAATAAAGCAAGCTGTTTAGTGAGAGGCACTGTCCCTTTATGTAAGGGGCGGTGCCTTTTCCAGTATAAGGGCAATAGTGTCTTCACCAAAGATATGGCAGAGCCATGTTCCTAATGAATGACAGTACCGGGTATGGTAAGATGGTGGGGAAACACGGAAATCCACAATACAAAAAGGGATGAGTGTCATGAAAATCGCACGCAAAGTAACCTCCTAAAATCGCAGAATGAATCATTTTAGGAGGGTTAACAAATGGAATTTCATCGAATCGATCTGGACAGTTGGAAAAGAAAGCCTTACTTCGATCATTATTTGAACCAGGTGAGATGCACCTTCAGTATGACGGCAAACATAGATATCACTGAATTGCGTGTGCTTCTTCGGGAAAAAGGGGTAAAGCTGTATCCGGCCTTTCTCTATATGGTGACAAAGGCGGTCAATGCGCACCCAGAATTCAGGACGACATACGACAAAGAGGGGCATTTGGGGTATTGGGAGCGTATGCTGCCCAGCTATACTTTTTTTCACCAGGATGATCAAACGTTTTCTGCAATGTGGACCGATTTCTCTGATGATTTCTATCTGTTTTATGAAAACTATACGGCTGACATGAAAACATACGGCGACAATAAAGGAATCGTGGCAAAAGAAATGGAGCCACCCTATGCCTTCCCTGTCTCTTGTATTCCATGGGTCAGCTTTACCGGCTTTAATCTGAACATATTCGGCGATGGACGGTTTTTGCTGCCGATCATCACGAGTGGAAAATATTTCGAGCAAGACGGCAAAACGTTGCTGCCCGTTTCGTTGCAGGTTCATCACGCGGTTTGTGACGGATATCATGCGAGTCTGTTTCTAAACGATTTGCAAAAATGGGCAACGGACTGCAAGGAATGGCTACTTGTTCGGTGAGTGGCTGTCTAACGGGTTAGCAGCTATGTGCATATAATAATAGAATTGGGCGGACATCTATAGGTGTCCGCCTTGTTTTTTGCAAGCTTTATGCCTCAGTTTTAACAAAGGACTTCGACGGTAAATCCACCTGGAGCTGTAACATAAAAAGTCCACCCGTGCGACCTTTGTGGAGGTTCCACATCGTACCCGTCAGCCTTCAAACGTTGATTGATCTCGTTGACCCGCTCTTCACTCTCCTGAATGAATCCGATATGAAAGGTCTTGGGTTAGCTGACTTGAGCACCTTTCATCAACGTAAGCACTGACCCGTCGTCATCAAATAGTACAGCAAATGAATTACCGCGCGTATCTCCCGATTTTAAGTCGAAGTACTTCTCAAGGAACTCTCGAGCTGCATGAACATCAGTGACAGTGAGATTGAGGTGGTTTAGTTTCATAGGATACACCTCCAAAGTAGTGTTAGTTTGTTCCTTATTTTACCATAAAAGGCTATGTCATTTCACACTCTTATTCTCACGATTCGGAGGCCACGCATGAGTTTTCCCCACAGTATCCGGTGAGGGGGCAAAAACCCGGAGCACGAGATTGAAATTGCCGTCCGGTGCAGGAAGCCAGTTTGCTTCTTTGCCTGGTGGCGGCTCTTTTTGAATGTAAAGATCGAGGGAGCCATCTGGATTGTAGATGAGCGTTCCCGTATTGCTGCGAACCGAGGTGCGATTTGCTGCGGTGTTAGCCAAGTAAAGCTGATTGTTATAGACGTTGATCGACCAAAAAGCGGATGTCTGCGGCAATTCATCCTTTGCAAAATGCAGCGTGTAGCGCTTGCTGCCCGTCAGCAGAGCGCCGCGTTCATCGGTATACGCTCGGAAGTACATTTCCTCTTCAGGAACATTGGCAGCAAGGCCGGAATAAGCGATGAAGGCACGCGCGAGAAATTGGTTGCCATAGGTGCCGACCGGTGAAAAAGAACCCCAGCCGTTGCGAATCGTCGTATAAGGAAGAAAGCCATTTTGCACAATCTGGGGAGCGTCTATCAGAGCGCGCCTTAGTCCGGCAATCGTAGCAGGGCGCAGCTTGTCGGGGGAAAATCCATGCTCCGAGTCAATTCCTGCTAGAGCGAACTGGTCGAGCAAGACGCGATCACAGGTTGGTGGCGGGTTCTTGTGGATCATCTCCGCCATGATCTGAAAAAAAGATAACGACGTAAGTGCATCGGCTGGAATCGTCGGAGATACTTGCGGGACAGCGGCTTGCTTTGTTTGGAGCATGGGTGAGAGCGTAATTTGTTTTTCAAAATCAACCGCTTGTGGCAAATCGCGATCGCCTTTCACTTCTACCCGTCCGATTAGCCAAACGGTATTCGTAGGTGTTTGTATCAGCTCGGTATTGGCCGGGATAAGTCCTCTCCAATCGGGGCCAGCAATCATATAGCGTCCGGCTTGCTGCTTGGTGGAACGATTGGATACATTGCGAAACGTATTCGTGTAGACATCCAGCATTTGCACAGTGTAGTAGCGATTTTGCGGGTTGTTAGGCACCTTCAGGATCATCGGAGACTGGGACAAATCCAGCCAGGCGCTCATATACAGCGTATCGGAGTTGGGAGTGACAATATCCCGAAAGGTGGGGGAAGCCAGTGTTTCCGAATAGAAAAACTGATTGAGTGGCGCGCGAGTTTGAGTCATCACACCCATCGTTTTGGCAGAAAGAACGAGAGGATAGCCATACACATAAGCCTGAATGCCGAGGGAATAAGCGAGCTCCTCCTGAGACTGCCCGAGCTGCTTTAGCTTCTGGGCCATGGGAAAAGGCTCGGGGGTAGGGGGCTTGGTTTGTGCAGCTTTCAGCGTAGAAGTGTACGGCGGGAAGCAAGCAAAACAGAGTGTTAAGATCAAAAGTGCGAAGATTTTTTTCCGATTGCGAAGCATACTGACCCTCCTGTACCGATAAAAGTCATACGATATGCACTGATATTCTTCGCGGGATCATGGCTATTTTATACAAATGCAAAAAGCCACCCGGGAAACGGATGGCATGTAGGGCATCAGGATGGAAACAAGTGTGAGGAAAGGGTGATGCACATGGTTAGCGTCACGGTGCTGAGCAAAGTAGAGACAAGCACTGCTTGAGCTGCAAACTCAGGCTCATTGCCATACTCCAGTGCCAGTGCAGCGCTATTGCGTGAAGTCGGAATCGCGCTGACGATGAATAGGGCTTGTGCGGTGATTCCTCCTAGCCCCATAAGTGAGATGATTCCAAATGCAGCTTGGACAGTGTATTCATGTCAAAGCGAAACGCCCGGTGGAGGATGGCGCCAATCGCGATTAAGACGATGATAGGTGCAATGATTTCTTGGGCGGTGATCCAAAAGAATGACATAAGGCATCTCCTTCTAGTTAGTTCATGTCATAGCGTAGGGGGCTGCCATTTCTCGCACGTCTCGAACAGGGCAGCAGTGGTACCCAGCAGATCGTAATCGCGCCAGCGCTTGCCTACACACTGGATGCCGATGGGGAGTCCATCTGGGTCAAAGCCAATCGGCATGGTTACGACAGGACTGCCTGTCACGTTAAACAAATTCGCATAGTAAGTGGTGGCAATCCAGTAATTTTGCGGCGTGCCGTCAATGTACAGCGGCTCCTTGTAGATAGGCTGGTAGCCAACCATCTTTGTTTTTTGGAGATGGGGAAAGGCCGTTGTGCTGCTGACAGGGCAGAGAAGCACATCATATCCTGTCATGAATTGCTCAAAGCTGCGGATCAGTTGGTCGCGCTTGGTTAACACGCGCATGTAATTTTTAAACGTGAGCGGGACAAGCATACTCGCTGTAGGGATTTGCTGGCTTACTTTTCTCGTTGCGAGATAGGACAGGCCTCTTTGGAGAACGGATGCAGTCGAGTTTTGCTCGGCATCGATCATCTTTCCCCATGTTTCCCACGCTGAACGGATATCTAATGGAGGAGATGTGATCTGTTCTACCATAATACCTTGCGCAACCAACTGCTGGACAAAGCGGCGAAGCGCTTCCTGAATGGAGCGGCTGACGGGATAGCCCGGCAGCTCGTCTATCCAGCCTACCCGCAGCGGAGAGGTTGACGGTGAGGGAGAAGAAGCCTGCGGTCCATTCGGCAATCCCCCTGCATATCCATGACTCCCTGCAATAATCGCAAACGCTGCCCGTACATCCTCAATGGAGCGAGTCAGCGGACCATAGCAAGCCAAATGACGTGAAGAAGCATAGTCGGCCATTCCTTCAAAGCCAGGCATATGACCCGTGGCGGGTACTGCTCCTTCCGTTGGCTTTAGACTGAAGACACCGCAGTAATGAGCCGGAATTCGGAGCGATCCGCCAATGTCGCTGCCGATATCCAAATAGGAAAGTCCAGCGGCGACAGAAGCTGCTGAGCCGCCGCTGCTGCCTCCTGCAGTACGGGTATCATTCCAGGGGTTGTTGGTTCGTCCATAAATATCGTTGTCTGTTTGGATATCCATCAGCAGAGGCGATATATTGGTTTTCCCAAGCAGGACGGCACCTGCCTGCTTCAATCTGCTGACCACGGCAGCGTCTCTATCGGGTACGAAGCCCTTCAGCGCTGTGCTTCCAGAGGTCGTTGCAAGTCCTGTCGTGGAGAACGAATCCTTGACCGTAATCGGGACGCCATGGAGTGGACCGCGGATTTGACCGCACTTGATTTCTTTGTCTGCCTCTCTTGCGGTGTGAAGTGCAGCTTCTTCATCCATGGCCACGATGGCGTTTAGACGTGGGTTATGATCGCTGATTCTTTGCAATGCGTGTTTGGTGACTTCCTCCGCACTCACTTTTCTAGTCTGGATGAGTGCTCCAACTTTTGTGGCTGGTAAATAGGCGAGTTCATGCATATCGATCGCTCCTTTCGCCACTTAGCGTACGACAGATGCTTAGGGAAAACTTGATCGAAAATGCGATTAACACCTAAGGAGTAGATAAAACAGGAACATAGATGTAGCAAAGAGAGTCTGGGTGATCCACGCCTAAAAAGCGCTCGTCATAATACTCGAAATCATACGGTGCAAATAGCAGATTGGCTGACTGGGAAAACCAGCTGCCGTAAATATATTGATAGGTGAGCGGGAGGTTTTGCGTTGGTCCCCTGTGTGTAAACACCAGATAGCTTGCCGCAGGCAGCTTCCAGCGCTCCAATCCCTCCTGCTTAGGCTCAAAGTTAATCGCTGCCGAGGCTTCCAAGCCAGATAAATACGTGAAAGATAAATCGAGACCAAAGGCATCCGGATATCGCAGCACACCATAGAGGGGAGCTTTTACCGTGGCGTCTGCAGTTTCCTTTGCCTGACTCAAGCGCTGCCAGCCGGACAGGATGTCTTTCTGACTGATCGTGTCGCACGTATATCCGACAATTTCCTTGTCACATCGAATCGTGGTATGAAGCGGCTCAATTCGATGTGACTGGATATGGCGAAGGTAGGGTACCTGGAGCTTTTCCTTCATCGCAAAGCGCGGCATCTTTCCCGTTTTACGCAGGGCAGAGGGAGTCAGTCCAAAACGCTTGGCAAAAGCTCTTGTAAAGGCCTCATGTGATTCGAATCCAAAGGTAAACGCAGCGTCTGTTACACTTTTTTGGCGCAACGATAAGTATTTGGCGGCTTCTGTAAGTCGTCTTTTTGTGATGTACTGTCCGATTGTTTCTCCTGTGACATGATGAAACAGACGTTGAAAATGGTATTTGGAATATCCGATTGACGAAGCGACACGATCCACTGTCAAAGCTTCAGTTAAGTGACGCTCGATAAAAGAAAGGGCATCCGCGATGCTTTCCAAATAATTCATGGGTCCC
This sequence comes from Brevibacillus sp. SIMBA_040, assembly GCF_046535075.1. Lineage (NCBI taxonomy): Bacteria > Bacillati > Bacillota > Bacilli > Caryophanales > Paenibacillaceae > Brevibacillus > Brevibacillus sp. SIMBA_040. The sequence continues at coordinate 56,851 of NZ_JAWRXI010000009.1, read as the reverse complement.
TCTGAGCTAGAAATAGTTTTCCAGTAGGATACCATAACTTCCAGATTCGTAGTGTAAGAAAATGTGCCTATACTTCACGGGGCAAAAGTAACAAAAACACAAATAATCGTTTGCTTATATTAAGTAATATTGAATTATTTATCCTTAATTTTGTATTTTTATTTTGAATTGGGAAAATATTCCTTGTAAGATGAGGTGGTTCTTGAAAAAAAAGGGATTGAGGGGTAACAAATGCGTAAACATGCTTGGCTATCATTTTTCATGGTCTTTATTTTAAGTTTTGGAATGCTGCTTCCGGTAAGTGCGGAACAAAAATTAAATTACGTGGAGCCTGGAACAAAAGTAGAGATGGAAGGCAAATTTTCGTTCACGGTTCCGGAAAACATGGTCTACCTCAACAAAGAAGATACAATCAAAATGGAGCAACAGACAGGTGATATTCCGACGAACGATGAAATCGGAAGCGTTCTGCCTATCGAAGAAAACCAGGACTGGGCTTTGTTCATGGAATATGTGGATTCCGGTCACATCAGCGATGACGAGCAAAACGAAATCGATGCAGACGCTCTGCTGCAAAGCTATAAGGATGGTACAGAAGAGGCAAACAAACAAAGAAAGCCGGAGGAGCAGTTTCATGTAGTTGACTGGAATGTGAAGCCTGCCTACAATGCTGCTACTCATGAGCTGGAATATTCGATGCTGCTGGAAACAGAAAGCAAAGAAAAATTTCTGAACTACAAGCTGCAGATTTTGACGCGAACCGGTCACGTTTCTTTCATTCTCGTAACCGATCAGGCGAATTTGGAAAAAGACAAAGCGACGCTTCGCTCGTCCATCCTCAAAAACTTTGTGGTCAAGGAAGGACATCGCTATACCGATTTTGATGCCAAGACCGATAAAGTAGCTGAATACGGTCTGACTGGATTGATTTTGGGTGGCCTCGGACTTGCTGCCGCGAAGAAATTAGGCTTCCTGGCACTGATTCTTGCTTTCGCGAAAAAAGGCTGGATTCTGATTGTCGTAGCGATAGGAGCGATTGGTGGCTTGGTGAAAAAGCTGCTGGGTAAAAAGAACAAAGCGGCTCACAACGAATCGGATGAGGATAGACCGTCCGCGTAAAAAGAATGATAGACCTGACAGCTTTTCTCCGTATGGGAACGGGGAAAAGCTGTCTTTTTTTGTTTCTTGAAAAAAGGGACTCAATTTCCAGCAAAAAAGCCAGAATGTCAGAGAAGAGGGGGAGAATAGAATGAAGTAGGACAACGTATTTACGGAGGTAAACCTTGGAACAGCATTTGGATTTATTTTTGATGAAATACGGATATGTGGGTATCTTTTTTTCGCTGGCATTAGGCGTAATCGGATTGCCAATACCTGATGAGGTATTGATGACGTATGCAGGTTATGCGGTTTCGCGTGGAATTTTGAATTTGCCATTTACTCTGCTTAGCGCATTTTTAGGAGCATCCGTGGGAATCTCGGTCAGTTATGCGATCGCTGCCAAGTGGGGACTTCCGCTGCTTTTAAAGGTAGGACCCTACCTGAATTTCACACCGAAAAAAATTGAATCGACGCAGAAGATGTTTGCCCGGTATGGCCCCTATCTTTTATTTTTTGGCTATTTTTTGCCAGGGGTTCGTCACATAACGGCTTATTTGGCAGGTGTGGCCTCTATGGACTTCCGGCGATTTGCTGGCTTTGCCTATGCAGGTGCGATGCTGTGGAGCCTGACGTTTCTCATGCTGGGACGAGCGCTTGGTAAGGAATGGTACAAGGTCATTATTTTTATTCGTCATTACGGGCTGGTGACTTTGCTGATTCTGGCATCCATTGTTATCGTCATCTTTCTCTATCGAAGGTACAAACTAAGCACCAGGACATGACGAAGGGAAGGCATCAAGATGATAAACCAGTCTCGACTCTCTACGAAAACGAAGCAGTATGCGCTCATCTGCAGCCTGATTATAGCTGTCAGCCTGTTTGTATTCGGCAAGCTGGGACAGGAGATGCTGGAGCAAGAGCTGTACGCATTTGATTCCTTTGTGATCGCAAAGATTCAGTCACTCATTACGCCAAAGCTCACATCTGTGATGCTATTTTTCACTTTTCTTGCCTCGACATGGTCATTACTTATGTTAACAGTGATCTCGATTGGGCTCATGCTTTGGCAGCACAAAAGATGGGAGGCGCTCTTTTTGCTGCTGGCACTAGGTGGCGGTATGGCGTTCAATCTGCTGTTAAAATGGCTTTACCGTCGCGAAAGGCCTACCATACATCGGTTGGTTGAAGAAAGTGGATACAGCTTTCCAAGCGGGCATTCAATGGCTGCTTTTCTTTTTTTCGGGATGATGGCTATGCTTCTCACATTATTTGTTGTTTCCCGGGCAGCGAAAGCCGTCATTATTCTTGCAACGGTTGTCCTGATTTTGCTCGTTGGGATCAGCAGAATTTATCTCGGTGTGCATTATCCAAGTGACGTCCTGGCTGGATTTGCGGCTGGGGGAGTATGGCTCGTCATGTGTCTTTTGGGATTGAAAATTGTGGTGGAGACAAGGAGTTGAAAAAAACACTTTACAAACCGACGGTCGGTACGTAAAATAAAAAATCATAACGAAATTTCCTACTTAACCCATTGTGAAAAATGTAAAGGAGAGCTGTCTTATGTTAGCCACTTTGTTCTGGATTTTTGTTGACCTCATCCCTTTTATTGTAGCTTTTCAGGTTGAACCACAGACGCTTGGCTTTGGTATCGGTTTTGTGCTTGCCGTGCTGATTTATTTGTTTCAGAAAAAGAAGTTTGGCGAAGTAACCACGATCATTGCCATCAAGGTTTTTTACTTCTTTTGTGGATTTTGGGTCGCGCTGCTTTTTCCGGCTTTTCATCTGTTCGATTTCACCCAACTGTTCATGTATGGGATTCTTACGCTTGCAGCGGTTTGGTCGCTGGTGATCAAAAAGCCATTTACACTGCAATACGCTCGTAAAGTAGTTGCACCTGGGTTCACAGAGCATCCGCTCTTTTTAGCCTCTAACTTTTGGCTGACAGTGATTTGGGCCGTTGCATTTGGTTTTTCCTTAGTTTGCTCGACTTTGTATGCGATGGCGCTTGTTTCCGGGGAAGTTGGGGTTACACTGGTTCATGTATGGAATTTGCTTGGGCTTGCAGCAACCATTTTAGTTCGTCCGATTGCACGGCGTTATTTCTTAAACAAACAAGGGTAAGGGTAGGGGCTCGAAATAAAGAGCACCTTGTTTTTTGGACGATAACAAACCGACAGTCGGTTTAATAATAAGATAAAAAGGAATGATTCCACGGTGGAGAACAAAAAGCCACGTAAAAAGTTGATTTTGCCCGCTATTCTCCTGCTCGTCTGTGCTGTCGTTGGATATTACGCCTATCAGGGCTACTTTTATGTAAAGACAGAGGATGCCATCGTGACTGGCGGGATTTACAAGATTGCCCCCAAGCTATCGGGGAAGCTGACGCATGTGACGATAGAGGAGGGGAGCCAGGTCGAGCAGGATCAGATTGTGGCGGAGCAGGAGCAGATGAATGCAAATAGTCCGGCGCAAGTGGAAAATTTGATGATTCGCACACCCATCAGCGGCGTCATCCTTCAGCGAGCGGCAAAAGAGGGAGAAGTCGTAGGAGCCGGCAATACAATTGCGCTTGTGATCGACAAAAGAAAGCTATACGTGCAAGCAAACATTGAGGAAACAGATGCGGGCTATATTCAGGTTGGGCAAGTGGTCGATATCCAGTTGGATAAATACCCAGGGCGTGTTTTTCATGGGACGGTAAGCCGGATTGGAGAGGCGACCCAGTCTACATTTTCTTTGCTGCCACCCGTGAATGCAGGAGGCAATTTCACCAAGGTGACACAGCGAATCCCCGTTAAAATTTCGTTTGTTGAAGGGCCTTATGATTTTCAACCTGGCTTGAATGCCAAGGTTACCATACACGTGAGGTAAGGGTGAGGATGGATGAATCCGCAGAAAAACTTTTGGCCCGGAGTATTTGCAATCGTGCTGGGAACCTTTATGGCTGTGCTTGATACGAGTATTGTCAATGTCGCGATCCCGGAAATGATGAACGTCTTTGGGGCTTCCACGGAAGAAATCCAATGGGTCGTCACCAGCTACACGTTAACGATGGCAGCGGTCATTCCATTGGCTGGCTATTTGGGAATTCGGTTTGGCGTGAAAAAAAGCTATCTCGCCAGTCTGTTTCTCTTTACCGCAGGCTCCCTGCTATGTGGGCTTGCCTGGAGCAATGGCAGCATGATTGTTGCCCGGATTATTCAAGCGGCAGGTGGCGGCTTGATGATGACGATAGGTCAATCGATGATTCAATATGTCGTGCCACGTGAAAAAATGGGGCCAGCCATGGGCGTTTTCGGGATTTCGGTTTTTGTCGCGCCAGCTGTCGGCCCAACACTCAGCGGTTATTTTGTGCAGCATCTGGATTGGCGCTTTATTTTTACAGTGAATATTCCGTTCGGGCTCTTGGCGATGCTGCTCGTTTGGCGCTTTTTACAGGAGGGGGAAACGAAAAAAGAGCATCCGTTTGACCTTGCTGGGTTTATTTGGTCAGCGACAGCGCTGGTGTCACTGCTGCTTGCGGTCACCAAAGGAGAGGAAAAGGGCTGGGATTCGTTTCCGATCGTATCGCTTTTGCTTCTCTCTTTGATTAGCGGTTACTTGTTCATCACTCGTGAGCTGGACGCTGAGCATCCACTGGTCGATGTCCACCTGTTCGCAAATAGGGATTTTACGCTGGGGCTTTTGGTAAACAGCCTGATTATGGTGGGCAACTTCGGGGTGATTTACCTGCTTCCGATCTACTCGGAAAACATGCTGGGGCACACCGCTATGGATACGGGATTAATGATGCTTCCACAAGCGATCGCTTCGGGTATCGTGACACCCATCTGCGGAATGTTTGCTTCCCGAATCGGATTGAAGCCTCTGATTGTTGCAGGTCTTATGTGCTGCATCGTGCCCGGCTATTTTCTCTCTCACATCGATCTGAATACAGACTTGAGCACGCTTCATTGGCTGCTGGCGCTTCGCGGCTTCGGCCTGGGTCTGTGTCTCATGAGCTCGATGCAAATCCCGCTTCTGGCAACCAATGACCCGGCGCGTGTGCCTGCGGCTTCGGTCATTACCAATATATCCCGTCAAGTCGCTACCTCCATCGGGATTGCCGGGTTAATCAGTTTATTCTCGCGACGTGGTGTAGAGCATGCAGCACAGATGAGCGAACAGATGACGGCGACGCATCCAACGGTAATCGATACGCTCGGACAATGGCAGCAGATGTATATGGCAAAAGGACTTTCCCTACAGGAAGCATACGAGTCAGCCCTGCAACTAGGGAGTCAGCTCGTAAAAAAATATGCGGCGGTTTCGGCTATGCAGGATAGCCTGCTTGTCGCAGTGCTGGTGCTGGTTGCGGCACTCATCGCGATGCTTGTGGTGAAAGAAAACAAAGCGATCCAACAGTCTGCCGAAGAAACATCCCAGCCAGTGATGCTGGATTGATGGAAAAAGAAAAGGGGATAGGATGATGAAAACACATAGCATGAAAGTCATCGTGGGAGTAGGCATTGCCGCTTTGCTCTTGTCAGGCTGCGGGAGTGCTCAGCCAGTAGAATTGCCAATGGCATCGGCCCAAGGAAGCACGTCGACATCGAATGAGAAGAGCACCCGCGTGTTCACAGGGAAAATGGTCGGGCTTGAGGAGGTCACGATTTATGCCAAAGCGGCAGGGAGGGTCGCATCGGTTCACTACGATATCGGTGATCGAGTCGAGGAAAACGCAGTGTTGTTTGACCTTGAGAAAACTGAGCTGGAAGCCAGTCTGCAAATGGCAAAGGCTGATTTGGCGCAAGCAAAAGCCAAGTGGGAGGAAGCCAAAAAAGGAACGCGCCCAGAAGAAGTAAAATACGCAGAGGCAGGCTGGCAGCAGGCGATAAACAAGTATCAGGATGTAAAAAATGGAAAGCGACCAGAGGAGCTTGTACAGCTTCAGGCTACCTTGCAATCGGCAAAAACAACGTATGAGCTGTCCACAGCAAAAAAGGAACGGACGCAGGTACTCTTTTCCCAGGGAGCTGTCTCTGAGCAAGCGCTGGAGGATGCACAAGCAGCAGAAGTTCAGGCTGAAGCGCAGTATAAACGAAGCGAAGAAGAGCTCGCTCTGGCTAAAGCAGGCGTAACCGAACCAGCTCTGCAGGCACTAGAGGCCAATGTTGAACAGATGAAGGCATTGTATGACAAAGCTAAAAACGGCTTTATGCCAGAACAGCTCGCACAGTTCGAAGCCAATGTGCAAAAGGCAGAGGCAGCTATAAGCAATGCAGAGTATCAATTGAAAAACGCAGTTGTCATCAGCCCGCTCAAAGGCTACGTAAGCGCCAAAAATATTCATGCAGGTGAAATGGTAAACACGAGCCTGCCTGCGATGACTGTGGTCAATACAGATCAAATGTATGTAGTGATCGGCGTATCGGAGGCAGACATTGCCCGGTTTACCGTGGATGAGCAAGTCGATGTAACCGTAGAAGCAACCCATGACAAGCTGCGGGGGAAAGTAGCACGAATCAGCCCCAAAGCAGATGCGGGCACGAATACGTTTACCGTGAAAATTTTACTCGATAATGCAAAAGGGCTCCTTCGCTCAGGGATGACAGGAGAAGTGCAGCTCTAACTAACGCCCCCTAATCGCCAGACTGTCTTTTACAATGCGTACAAATTCCAGCTCTTGTTCTCCTTGTGCCGAAGATTTTGCCAGATCCAGTACGTCTCGCAGAGAGCCTTCCTCTGCCCATGGACTTTTGCGCAAAATCTCGGCGAACTGGGCAGCAGCAGCGAGGAATTTCAGGTCGGGAGCAAGCTCGCTTTGTACTTGTACAGGCTGAGCCACTTCTTCTACCTGTTGGGAGGCTGCATCATGGTAGCGGATGCGAACAGTTCCCAGCTCTGTATTACTTGCAGGCCCCAGCTTCACCTCGTATAAAGCCGTCACGCTATGACCCGCACCAACCTCGCCAGCGTCTGTCTTGTCATTGCGAAAATCCTCATCGCGAACATCGCGGTTCTCATACCCGAGCAGACGATACGCCTCTACTTTTTTTGGATCAAATTCGACCTGGATTTTGACGTCGCGCGCGATCGTTTGTAGAGTACCCGTCAAAGCTTCGGTAAAGACACGTCTCGCCTCTGAAAAGGAGTCGATATAAGCGTAGTTTCCTTGGCCTTTGTCCGCCAACTGCTCCATCAAAACGTCGTTGTAATTGCCCATGCCAAAGCCGAATGTACTCAAATAAATATCCTTTCGCGCGTAGTCCTCAACAGAACGCAAGATGCCTCTTGCACCGGTTTCCCCGACATTGGCTACGCCGTCAGAGCAGAGAATAATTCGATTGATTGCACCGCGCTCAAAGGACCGTGAAGCCATTTCGTAGCCGAGAGTCAGTCCTTCCTCCACATTGGTAGAGTCCTCGGGAGTCAGGCTACCGATCGCAGCCAAAATCTTGTGCTTGTTATCAGCAGAGGTTGGAGGGAGCAGGACGCGTCCATTCGAGCCGTACACGACAATACCGACAGTGTCTTCAGGCAGTAGTTGATCGACGAGGACATTTAGGCTTTTTTTCACAAGCTCCAGACGATTTTCACGATCCATCGACCCGGAAACATCGATGACAAAAACCAGCTTGGCGGGTTTTCGCTGCTCTGCTGTTATTTCTTTGCCCTTGATGCCAATCCGAACCAGCTGGGTTCCTGTATAAAAGGGAGAGGGACCACCGTCGGATACAATGGCAAACGTCTGCTTTTCAGGAGCGGGGTAAGCGGTCGGAAAGTAATTGATGAATTCTTCTACGCGCACCGCTTCGGGAGGCGGAAGGGAGCCGTCACTGACATAGCTGCGCATCACGGTGTAAGAGCCTGTATCGACATCAGCGGCAAAGGTCGAGAGATGATCGGTTGCAGTCGATACGAATGGATTGGTGCCGTAGTCTTGGAAGTACATCTCATTTGTTCGCGTATAAGTAGGTTTCTTCTTGACGGCGTAATCAGCCATCCTTTTGCTAAGCTCCGAGCTTTGCGCGGTATTTTCCTGACTGGGAGCGCTGGAGACTGCCTGATTGGAAGTCGGTGACGGCATGCGCTCAGTTAACGCTGAGGCTGGCTCAACATAGCTTTTAGTGGCAGGATGGCCAGCACTACAACCGATTAAGGATGCGACCAGAATGGTGAGACCACTTGCATGTGTAATTTTTTTCATCTCTCTATAGCCCCCTTTGCTTTATGAGACGTGGAAAAAAAAGGATTGTTACAGCATAGGGCTATTCATTGTGCGAATTTTATAGCAATAGAGTCTTCCTCACTTGTATGATGGAGAAGAGAAGGTGGGGAGGCGTATTTATGAAAACATACAGCTATTTTTGCTCGACTAGGGTTGAAATGGGGGCAGGAAAATCGAAGGAACTGCCCACTTTGCTACATTCAATAGGCGAAGGCTCGTCCATTTTGCTGGTGAGTGATCCCGGCGTGATTCGGGCTGGACTGGTCGCTCCGATTCAAGCAGCACTTGAGAGTGCAGGCTATCGTGTATCCCTGTTTGACAAGCTCAGTCAAAACCCGAGAGATATCGAATGTCTGGAGGGGGCAACAAAGTTCCGTGATGTTTCTGCTGATATGGTAGTAGCGATTGGTGGGGGAAGCGCGATGGATACGGGTAAAGCGATTGCTCTATGCGGACCGAATGGCGGAACTCCCGCTGAGTATGCCGACGGTCGACTTGCCTACGAAAACATCGCTCCTATCATCTGTGTGCCGACTACTGCCGGGACAGGCTCTGAGGTCACCCGTTCCTCGGTCATTACGGAATCGACTACGCATCGCAAAATGACGCTCAAGCATGCAGCACTGCGCCCGACACTTGCTGTGCTCGACCCTGTTCTGACCTACAGTGTTCCTGCTTCGGTCACAGCTGCCACTGGAGTTGATGCGCTTGTACATGCCATCGAGGGTTACACCTGCAAGGTGACCAATCCGATCTCGCAAGCGCTTGGCGCAAAGGCCATGAAGACGATTGTTTCTGCACTTCCAGTAGCTTATGCAGATGGTCAGGATGAAGCGGCGCGGCATGCGATGCTGGAGGGGAGCCTTCTTGCAGGGCTTTGCTTTGGCTCTGCGGATGTGGCGGCTGTCCATTGTCTGGCAGAAGCTCTAGGGGGGATGTATGATACCCCGCACGGTATTGCTAATTCCGTCTTTTTGCCACATGTACTGCGTTTCAATGCTGCCGAAAATAAAGCGATGCACGCCGAACTCGCCCGGTACATGGGCTTTGCGGTTGACGCTAATACGGATGAGCAGGCAGTAGAAAAGCTGATTACTGGAATTACTGACTGGACAGCGGGACTGCAAATTCCCAAGCTCAAGGACCTGTCAGGTGTAAAAGAAGAGGACTTCCCGCGAATTGTAGAATTGTCCATGAAAAACGGCTCTACACCAAGCAACGTGCGCACGATTACGGCAGATGATTATCTGCGTATTTTGGAAGAGGCTTATCGGGCATAGATGAAAGCACCGTCATTCGCGGTGCTTTTTTATTTGTTCATTTTCTTATGACAGCCCGAAGGATTAACCTAATGAATAAAAACAATCACTTGCCGCAAACTATAACCAGCTATCACGGGAAAGTGAGGGAAGAGCATGGTTCCGTTTCCTGGCATTTATTATGCGATCTTTGCCCTTATCTTTATTGCGGGTTTGTTATTGACCATTCATTTTATGAAAAGACAGGAATCAAAAGAATTAGACCACAATGTGAGCCAATCAACCGTGAAGAATAAAGTACTCGGCAATACAGGGATGCTTTTTTACGTAGGAGCATTTGCTGTTTTGCTGGCAGTCTTACTCATTGGCATCGTTGTTTATAGGTAAGCAAAGGAGGCGTAGACATGGACAAAAAACGATACTATGTCTCAGTTCAGGCTGGAACAATCATGGAAAACCAGGGGGATTCAGGGTACGAGTTTGAAATTGAGGCAACGGAAGAGGAAGTAGGCTTGATCAGGAGCTTGTTTGAGGATCGGACGGCCTATGAGTTCAATACGTATTTGCGTGGGCATGTCGTAGCACTCCCGTATCACTTTGATGCAGAAAACGATGAGTACGACCAATGCTTGCAGGAAATTTACGCAGCTGTGTATCAATGTGGGACGGATGAGACGAAAAATCACATTCAATCGATGGGTATTCTGGATGGTTCGTTTTTTAAAGAAACCTGAGGAAAAAAAGGAAAAGAGGGAGACGACTTTTACTCGGTTGTCTCCTTTTTTGTACAGACAAGCCTCTATTTTTCTGATAGTATAACCGTTATCTCACTAATAGTGACCTAGATAAGGATGTGATTTTCTTGCACCAATACCTGGGGTACATAGGCTCATTTCCGATCCGATCCTATAGCTTGATATTCGTATTGGCAATCGTATTAGGAATTGGGGTAACGGTTACGTTAGCCAAGCTGCAAAAAAAAGAGCTTCTGGCTGAACATCTTCTGAATTTATCTGTTCCGATGATTATTGGAGCTATTGTCGGCTCCAGGTTCTGGACAGTCTTTTTCTTCGACTGGGATTTTTACTCCAAGCATCCTGCGGAAATTATTGCGGTGTGGCATGGCGGGCTGTCGATCCAGGGTGGGGTCGTGGGTGCCATTCTGGTCGCTATCTGGTATGTACGAAAGCATAAGATTTCATTTTGGGAGCTGGCCGATTTATGTGCACCGGGTCTGATTCTCGGGCAAAGCATCGGTCGTGATGCCAACCTGATGAATGGAGATGCGTTCGGTGATCCGACGGGCAGCAATTGGGGCATCCTTTATCCAGAAGGAACGAATGCCAGAGCGACATTTGGCGATCAACCGCTCTATCCTGCAGAAGTGTGGGAGGGACAAATCGATATCATCATTTTTGCGATTCTTCTCCTTCTCATGCAAAAGCGTTTAACGAGAGGCTATTTGTTCCTGGCCTACAATATACTCTATAACCTTGCGCGCTTCTTTTTGGAAATGCTGCGCGGAGATTCGCATCGCTTCTTATTCAACTGGACGACTGCGCAGTGGACATCTGTGGTGGTCATTGTACTTTCGGTGGGCATTGGCATCTATTTGCGCCGAAAACAAAAGGTACAGGAGCCGGGTGGACTAGCTTCCTAGCTTACGAAAATATAAGCTCGCAATACCAATCCTCGTCATCACGACGGGGATTTTTTTGTTCAAAGGCAAATCACCCTTTTGCTAACGAGGGGGTATTGACAAAGAAAAAGCAAAATCATATTATAATACCCATAGGGGTATATGTATTATAAAGTTTAGCGATCAATTTCGGTAATTTGTCTTTCAAAATAAGGAGGTCATTCACAATGAGCAAAGTGTGGCAAGACATCACGCCGCAAGAGGTTGAAAAAATGCTGGAGGACAAGCGGGAGGCTCAATTCATCGATGTCAGAAATCCGGATGAGTACAGCGCTGGACATATGGAAGGAGCGACACTGATTCCTCTTCCTGTCCTGCCCGTCAGACTTCATGAGCTCGACACTGAGAAAGAAGTGATTTTCATTTGCAGAAGCGGCGCCAGAAGCGCACAGGCTTGTGAATTTGCCGTCAGCCAAGGATTTAAGAAGGTAGCGAATATGGCGGGCGGCATGCTGAATTGGCAAGGAAACCAAATAAAAGAATAGAGCCGGAGGGTTACACATGGGTACAGCAATTACTACCGATAAAACCTTGGATTGCAAAGGACTTGCCTGTCCAATGCCAATCGTGAGGACAAAAAAAGCGATGGATGAGCTTCAGCCCGGACAAGTCATCGAGGTCCAGGCAACGGACAAAGGCTCATTGGCAGACATGCAGGGCTGGGCTAAAAATACTGGGCATCAGTATTTGGGCACTGTTCACGATGGGGATGTGCTGAAGCATTATTTGCGCAAAGCAAATCCTGGTGAAGCAAAAGAAGAAACCAAGCACCCATACACGATTACAGCAGCAGAGCTTGCCAAAAAGCTAAACGAAACGATCACAATTGTGGATGTGCGCGAACAAGCCGAGTACGCGTTTCAGCGGATTCCTGGGTCTAAAACAATACCTATGGGGGTATTGGAGGAGCATCTTCACGAATTGGATCAGACTGCAGAAGTTTACGTCATCTGTCGCTCCGGCAATCGAAGTGATCAGGCATGCCAACTGCTCACTGAAAAAGGCTTTACCCACGTGAAAAACGTGAGTGACGGAATGAACGGGTGGACAGGTCCAACAGAATCGAATTAGGCAGCCATACACACGAATAGAAAAGGTGGGGGAGAGCATGACACAACAACAAAAAGATTTGCAGCCAATGACACCGCATGACCTGACACAAATCATCTTTCAACACGAAGAGCTGTTTATTCTCGATGTTCGAAACCAAGGTGATTACAATGATTGGAAAATCGAAGGGAAAGGGATCGAGAGCATCAACATTCCTTACTTTGATCTGATGGACGGAGTTGAGTCCGCACTGGCACAGCTTCCAGCAGAAAAGAAGGTTCTCGTCGTTTGTGCAAAAGAAGGCTCGTCGATTTTCGTAGCGGAACAACTCGTAGAAGCAGGCAGGGGCGATGTGTATTATCTTGCTGGCGGTATGAAAGCATGGAGTGAGCATCTCGAGCCGGTGAAGGTAGGAGACTTGAGAGATGGCGGGGCGCTCTATCAATTTGTACGGATCGGCAAGGGCTGCCTGTCCTATATGGTGGTATCCAATGGGGAAGCGGCTATTATCGACACGCTGCGGATGACAGACTATTATATGGATTTTGCCAGCAGCCATCAGGTCCAAATTACGCATACAATCGATACACACCTGCATGCCGACCATATTTCAGGTGGGAAAAAGCTCGCTGACCAAGTCGGTGCGACTTACTGGCTCCCTGCCAAAGACGCAGAAGAGGTGACATTCGCCTATGAAAAGATGGAGGAGGGCAAGGAAATGACAGTAGGCAATACGAAGATTGCGATCCAGCCAATCTACTCGCCGGGTCATACCATTGGCAGCACGTCCTTGATTATGGATGACCAATACTTCCTGACAGGAGATATCCTGTTCGTCGAGTCCATCGGTCGTCCCGATTTGGCTGGGAAAGCAGAGGATTGGGTCAGTGATTTGCGCCATACCCTATATAATCGCTACAGAGAGCTTTCCGAAGAGCTGATTGTGTTGCCTGCTCACTTTGGCAAAATTACCGAGCTGGGTGAAGGCGGTGTCGTTTCTGCCCGTTTAAAAGATTTGTTTGAGCAAAACCCTGGATTGAACATCGCTGATGAGGGAGTATTCCGCAGAGCAGTAACAGAAAACCTGCCGCCTCAGCCAAATGCCTACCAGGAAATTCGCCAAACCAATATGGGCAAAATAAAGCCAAGTCCAGAAGAGCAGCAGGAGATGGAGATTGGCCCTAATCGCTGTGCGGTTCATGATAAATAAACGGGTAACCGGGAAATAGCGGGGAGGGGGGAATAGTCCCCCCTTTTTTATAGCTTTCATCCTGTAAGAATTAGCAACTATGCTTCAAATAATTCGCTGCTACTTTGTTTAGATAATAACTGTAACCGACTTGCCATTGCTCCAGCATATTTCTATGAAAATCATCAATAATGAAGAACTTTGTTTGATTCAGGAAGTCTTGCGGCGTTGATGGATGTCGCTTTTTTTCCAGAAAGGATAAATGCTTTTTTACTTGATCAAAGACTTTTGGATCGTTTGCGGAGACTCCTTTTTGTAAGAAATGAATCATGCCTTGATTAAATGACTGTGCTTCCACGGCAGAGTCGTTCATTGCTTCTACTTCAATGGTTTGATTCGATAAATCAAAATCATATTCTGCTTTCAAATGCTCATTTTGGTCTTGTAAGGCCTCTTTCCATTCTTCTTCCGTCAACTAGGTAAGGGTAGTCATGGCATGAACTTTATCGTTTCTTTACAATGGGAGGATTAAATAGAAGAGATGTGGGGGGCGAAGCCGTGCAGGGGAAAAACATTTTGGTAATTGAAGATGATGCGAAAATAAGACGGCTGTTAAAGCTGTATTTAGAAAAAGAAGGATACGACGTGATCGAAGCGCAAAACGGGGAGGAAGGCATGGCTGCTTTCCAAAAGCATGATCCCTGCTTCGTCATTACCGATTTAATGATGCCAAAGCTCAGCGGCGAGGACTTATGCAAATGGATTCGCAGTGAGCAGAAAAGCGATATACCGCTGATCATGCTGACAGCAAAGGTAGCAGAGGCAGAGCGGATCGAGGGCTTGCAAATGGGGGCAGACGATTACATAACGAAGCCTTTTAGCCCACAGGAGGTAGTAACCCGGGTCAATACGGTGCTTCGCCGGACAGCCAATCGCTGCAGCAAAATCAGCTTTAAAGGCTTGACCATCAAGCCGGTGCGTGGAGAGGTCAAATACAACGGGATGCCTATTTCGCTCACACAGCACGAGTTCAAGCTGCTCTATTTTTTTATGCGCCACCCCAACCAAATCTTGTCGCGCGAGCAAATTTTAGGAGAGCTATACCCGAATGAAGAGAAAAGCGTGATCGATCGTACAGTGGATGTTCATGTCGGCAAGCTCAGAGAAAAAATTGAGACGCCAAACAAAGGAGCCTGTTTTTTTGAAACGATTCGGGGAATGGGGTATCGCTTTGTTGCTCATTAACCAGCTGCGTAAATGGAAGCAGAATATGACCTGGAAGCTGGTCGGAGTAAATATCATCGTTATGCTGACGGTGATTTTGCTAGCCGGGGTTTCGGTAAAGGACTTCGCGTGTGTGCTCGTCGAGAAGTACCGTTTGGTCGGAGAAGAGAAAAACATCATGTTCAACCAAACCATGCAGTTTTATCTGATGCGTGCGAGCTTACTTGCGCTCGTGGTTGCCGCACTCATTCATTACGTATTCATCAAAAAAATGCTGGTTCCCTTGCGCCGCCTGACGGAATCGACGCGCCAGCTCACAGAGGGCACATATCCGGAGATGCTTGAGGTCACCTCTCGTGATGAAATCGGGCTGCTCACAGAGCATTTTAATGAGATGACAAGGACGTTGAAGCGAGCGGAAGAAAACCGCAAGCGTATGCTGAGCAATATTTCTCATGACCTGCGGACACCGCTCAGTAATTTGAACGGGTATTTGGAAGCGCTGGGCAGTGGAGTGATTACCGGAGACCCGGAGCTGTATCAATCTCTTTTGGAGGAATCACAGCATATCACCAGACTGGTTGAGCAATTGCACCTGCTCTCTGCATGGGAGGATCACCGGGAGACGCATATGACAAAAGCGTGCATCCCGATCGATGAGTTGATATCGAGGAGTACGAAAGCTTTTCAATGGGAGTTAAAAAGTAGAGAGCTGGAGCTGCATGTAGCCGTAGAGCCTGGAATGGTAATTGGCGATGAAGACGGATTACGTCAGGTATTTAATAATTTATTGCAAAATGCAATTCGTCATAATGCTGGACGGATGATCTGGGTGACAGGTATTTGTGAGCCGCTACATTATCGCGTAACCGTGAGCAATATTGGCGAGCACATGCCAGAAGAGGTACGTGAGCTTGTCTTTGAGCGCTTTTATCAGTCAGATCCGGCGAGACATCGAGCAGAAATAGGCAAAGGAAGTGGGCTTGGTTTAGCGATTGTAAAAGAGATCGTGCAGAAGCACGGGGGAGAAGTCGGGCTTTCCTCTGGGGACGACAAGCATTCGTTTTGGATTACCATTCCGAGGAGCGGATAAACACATCATCCCGAAACTCGAGCAGCTTTATCATATCTTTAAAAAAGCACGGTACTCTCATGACAAAAGGAGGCCGTGAACATTGTACAACTTTCAAGTAGGCTCTTTGGTTGTAAACGGGCAGCTCGTCCTGTTTTTCAGCTTTTATCTTGCGGGCTGGTTGATGCTGCACTACCGCTTGCGAGGCAGGAACGATAAAAAACTGATTTTGTCTGTGGCAGCAAACGCCTTTTTGCTTTGGATCCTTATGTGGAAGGCGAGCTATTTCCTGTTTCATCCCCAGGAGGTCATCTCCCACCCGATGTCGCTCTTGTATTTTGATGGAGGGGAACGGGGACAATGGACGGCGAGTCTGGCTGCAATCGTTTATAGCGGGTACGCCTTTCGGAAGCGAAGCCTGCCTGTGAGGCTGTGGCTGGACAGTGGCGTGTGGTTTTGGTTCGCGGGCTGGATGGTCTACCATGCTTTGCTGCTGGCGCTGGGGGAATCTCCATCGGTCTATGCCTTTTTGCTAGCTGGATTATGCCTCACAAGCTGGGTCTGGTTTCGGGAGAAGCGGCAAGAGGGGGATGTACATGGATAATCTCTCTATTGTATTAGCGTTTGTCGCGGGAATGCTGTCGTTTTTGTCTCCCTGTGTTTTTCCGCTCATCCCTGCTTATGTGTCCCATCTGACGGGCTCGACGATACACGAAGGCAGACTGGTCGTGCAAAAGAGAACGCTGCTCTATCAGTCACTCAGCTTTATTGTCGGCTTTAGTCTGATTTTCATTGCCATGGGTGCATCCGCTAGCCTCATTGGGCGCTTTTTTGCCGAGGAACGTGATTTGGTGCAGAAAGTGAGCGGGCTGCTCATCGTTATATTTGGCTTGCAGATGATCGGCTTTTTGAATCTGCGTGTGTTGATGGCAGGCAAGTCGTGGGAAACGAGGTGGGACATAAGCCGCGGTACGATTCGCTCGTTTTTGACTGGTCTTGCGTTCGGGGCTGGCTGGAGTCCATGTGTAGGGCTAGCCTTGTCCTCGATTTTGCTATTAGCCGGATCAACAGAAACATTATGGCACGGGATTGGAATGCTGGCGGTATATTCCCTTGGGCTCGGAGTTCCCTTTTTGCTCATCTCGTTGCTGCTGACGTATTCGCTTGGCATCATGAAAAAGCTGAACAAATGGATACCGCTCCTATCGAAAATCAATGGTTGGCTGCTAATTGGAATGGGGCTGCTGCTGTTTAGCGGGCAGCTGCAAAAAATTAGCGCCTGGCTAGCCCAATATACCTTCTGGGACATCGGCTTTTAACGAAGGGGAGGTGCAAAGTCTTGAAAAAAAGTATGCTCGCGATCATTTTATTGGTTGGACTTGTCGTTTATGGCGGGTATGATCTGTTGCAGAAATCGTCGTTACAAACGGGACAGACGAAAAGAGCAGACATCGCCAATCTGGAGGTGGGTACACAAAAAGGGCAAGTGGCGCCTGACTTTTCGCTGACCGATCTGAACGGAAATCAGGTCAAGCTGGCTGATTTTACGGGCAAGACCGTTCTGGTAAATTTTTGGGCGACGTGGTGCCCTCCATGTCGGGTCGAAATGCCTCACATGCAAAAGTTTTACGACGATTACAAAGACAGAAACGTGGTCATATTGGGTGTCAATTTAACACCTACAGAGAAAAATATGGACGTCGTCACCGATTTTGTGCAGGAGCAGCAGCTTACCTTTCCAATTGTGCTTGATCAGGAAGGGGAGGTCACACAAGCGTACAAGGTCGTTGCCTATCCGACCACGTATATTCTGGATGCTGATGGAGTCATCCGGGAAAAGTTCCAAGGCGCGATTAACTACGAAGTAATGGAAAAAGCCATTTCAAGCATGAACTAAACAGGGGGAGACGAGGGTGACTCAGCAGGTTGCAAAATTGATGCTATTTACATTATCGGCATGTCCATTGGGGCGATCAATACAGACGGTGCTCAGCGAGGTTTTGTTGGTCAAAAAGGATGTCGGCTATGAGATCGTTTATGTCGACGCCGATCATCAAACAACCAATCGATACCGAATCAAAGCGAACCCGACAACACTTTTTTTAGCTGAAAATGGGCAAGAGCTGTTTCGCTTTGAAGGCTTCAAAGAGACAGCAGAGATCCTCAGCCTATTCGAACAGGTCAAGGAAGGAGCACTTGCTCCTGTCGCGGATAGGGAAGAAAACCGCCAGACCGAGGAAGTCTACACCGTTTATTTGTATGACGCCGAGCAGATTGTTCCGGTTGAGGTAACCTACTGTAATTTGACGTCAGTAAAGGCACCTCGGATCACAGCGATACAGCAATTGCTACAGGCTGAGCGAAAGGGACTGGAAAATCCGTTCCCCGCGCAGACTTCACTGGAAGCCGTTTCTTTTCAAAACCAGTCGGGTGTGGTTACGCTTCGTTCTGATGAGAAAGTGAGCGCCAGCCAAGCCGAGCGGATGAAGGTACTGCTTGCTCATACGCTTGCTATTTATGGTGTAAGCGAGGTTCAGCTGGAATGGATGTAAAATGATCTTATTAAAAAAGAGGCTCGGGTCTTTTATTAAGACCAAGCCTCTTTTTTGCAAAATAGTAAGTACGTAACTCTAGAGCGAATACGCGCCAGGTCCGATCAGAGCCAAACCAACTGCTACAGCGATGATGACGACCAAATACTCAATACCGCCTTTGTCGATCCAATAGCCATTGGGCAGGTGAACCTTCATGGCACCGAGCATGGCGATCACAATCATTGCCGCACCGAGAGTGAAAAATAACCCTGAAGCGAAGAGAAGTCCGCCCACAAATTCGAGTATCCCCGCGATGGTCGCCATGAGGACACCCGGTTTAATCCCGACTGATTCCATCCAGCCGCCAGTCCCTTTGATTCCATGTCCGCCAAACCACCCGAACAATTTTTGACTCCCATGCCCGACAAAGCTTAACCCTAAAACAAGGCGAATGACAAGTAATCCGAGATCAACCATAATGCTCATCACCTTTCAGGAGTGACAATAGCGTGCGATCACTCATTTATTTACTGTCCAAAAGGTGATGAATTTATTCTCTGGTCGGATCGTAGCCATAGCCCGGATATTTGACCACAGGCCATTTTTGCTTGCGCAGAAAATCGAGCAGCTCCGGTCCTACGTTCAGATTCGACGCAACGAGCTCGTGCGTAGTGAGCGCCATCCATTGGTTCAGCGACACATCAACAAAGCGGTTGCTTTTGAACATTTCCAGAAACCATACCGTCTGATTCCCTGTATTTTGGATGTAATGACCTGTTGCAAACGGGACGTAACCGACGTCGCCAGCCCGGTAGTCAAAGGTGCGTGCCGTTCCGTTACCGTCAAAGACTGTCATGCGCGCCTGCCCCGAAATGTAGTACTGCCATTCGTCGTTGTTGGGATGCCAATGCAGCTCGCGCATCGCACCCGGATGTATCTCAACAAGGGCTGCCGAAATCGTTTGCGAGATAGGAAAATTACGGGAATCTACGATCCGGACGCTGCCCCCGGGTGTGATGAGCGGTTTTTGGGCGAGCAAGCGATGGGTAAAGCTGAGCGGGACCGTTCCGTATGGCGACTCTACTGCATCGACCTCCAACGGACCTGGGACCTCGCTCTGATAGATGTACACTTGTTTCGAAGGAATGCAGTCGAAGGCAGACTCGGGAACACCGAAATTGGCAGAAAGCACATCCCTTGGCGTGTGCGCAAACCAATCCGAGATCGATAACGTATTCAGATCGGAAAAGCTGCCATCGTCGAAGACTAGCAGAAATTCACAGCCTTCCTCCAGCCCCTGAATCGAGTGGGGGATACCAGGAGGGAAATACCACAGATCGCCCGGACCGATATCGGCGATAAAATTGCGTCCACGCTGATCGACGGAAGTAATCCGTGCCCGACCTAACAGCATGTAGGACCACTCAGCCTGTTGATGCCAGTGCAGCTCCCGCACGCCACCAGGCGTCAAGCTCATGTTTACCCCTGCCATTGTGGTTGCAATCGGCAGCTCTCGCACAGTGACTTCGCGGGACCAGCCACCATGATTCAGGGTCATTGCCGTATTCGAGAACGAAAACTTCAGATTCGGCAATAATCCCGAATCAGTGACAGGAGGGACGAGCATATTCGGGTTTTGTCGATCGAGCATAGTGTTTCGCGGCCCGCAGTCTACCCACCCAGTCCCGTCACTTCTCATAGGCTGTGGTACTTGATTTCCCTTATCTTGAGGGGCCATTTAATCAACCTCCCTTGTCCATAAACAGCCAACAGCTCCATTACCCATGACTATGGCCCAGTGCTTGGCATTTATGCGAAACAAGGAAGTATCCCTCTAGGAGCTAGTGCTTTTGCTTTTTCTTGGCCAAATGAAATAACTGATCGTGATCACAAGATCAATCCCTAGGACAACGGTCCAAAGCTGCATGATACCTGACAAGGCTTCTGTCCGAGCAGAGTCATTGACGAAATAAATCATGGCGAGAAGTATGCCTACTCCAATAACAAAGGCAAGAAGGTGCTTGAACCAGCTTTTAGCGTAATGTCTGGCATGCTCCAATCCGTATCGCCTTGTTTTTGCAGCGGAGGTACGGGAGACGTAGTGCTGGAATTTTTCATCAGCCCATTGAATCATGCTCTTCCCAAAAGCGATCGATACCCCGATATATACAGCCGCGAGCGCATGAGCAGTCGTGGCGCTGGCACCGCGGTATAAGTCCACGCCGGTGATGACGAGCAAAATGACATCGACAACGGGAGTCAGCGCCAGCAAAAACAGTCCCGCCTTTTGTTGCTTGAATATATATCGTGTGACTAACCCTAAGCCAATGACCACCCAAAAGGCGATTTCGCACGCAACGATCATCCATGCAATAAAGTTCATCTGACATGTCTCCTCTTGTGATCGCTCTTCCTTTAACAGGATACGATTTTTGTAGTACAACTGTATTGCAAAAAATATTTTAGCATCTGCTTTTAAATAATACAATTGTATTATTTCGTTGCTTGGGTGTATTGGTCTTGATAAAATACAGCTATGCCAAAACTGATCGATCACGAGAAAAGAAGAGAGCAAATTGCAGAAGCGACGTGGCGCATCATTTTAGAGCGGGGAATGGAGGGAGCAACGGTACGCAACATTGCAAAAGAAGCAGGATTATCACTCGGTGCTCTGCGACATTACTTTGCAACACAGGATGAGCTGCTGATTTATGCGATGACGCTCGTCAAAGAAAGAGCAACAGCGCGCATTGAGAAAATCGGTCTACAGGAGCAATTTACCCCGAAGGAAAAAATCATCATGCTCTTGCTGGAGCTAGTCCCGACCAATCAAGAGAAGATGGCAGAAGCGGAAGTGTGGTTCGCATTTACCGCTTACTTCAGACATAAGCAGGACGTGTTTGATGCGATGCACGACGGGATTTATGCCGGATTGCAAAAGGTGATGAACTATGCTGAGCACGTCGGTCTGCTTCCAAAAAATGTGGACAAGGAATTGGAGACAGAAAAGCTTTACGCAATTGTCGATGGCTTGGCACTACACGCCTTGCTTGATCCAAAGCGGTTAGACGGGGAGCGGATGGAGCGCATACTGGTCCAACATCTAACGGAGTTATTTGAAAGAGGATCATAGAAAATTGAAAGAATAGGGAAAGGGCAGCGCTTGTAAATGAGGTTGCCTTTTTTGCGTTGGGAGAGTCTGAGGCAGAGCCAGGACTCTTTTGCTTCTATTCATTATATTGAGAATGATTATCCACCACGTAGGTAGATGAGCACGTATGGAGGAAGTTATGAATACGATTATCTACGAATTTCAGGACGCTCGTTTGTTGGCGGATCGCGGCTTCTACATTTGAGAAGATGATAACAGAACGGGCGAAGAAGTAGTAGAGTGGAAGGTACTAACTCTTCAGCTAGCAGGTAAATAGGTAAATAGATCAACTCCAGGTGGGCACTTCATGGAATCGTCTTATCTTCGATGCGTGTACCCGTCTTTTTTATTAGAATCTTTTCCTGCCTCCACCAAACAAATCACTAGAGGAGCTTTCAAAAAAGCCCGAGAAACACCAAAAGCTGGACCGAGGAAAAAGGAGAAAACCGCGAAGCTCTTTTTGCATGTAGCCGTACAGGAATGACTCCCAAGCAAGGTACCCAAGAAGCTGGAGCGTTTTCTCCTTTTTCCTCCCCACCACGACAGCACGCCAACCTCTGCTTTTTTTAAAGCTACTTAGTTGATGCCGGATTTATACATTTACAACCCGAACGCCTATTCGTACAATAAGGGCAAGAAGGTGACGAAGATGAATCGAAAAAAAGACATGTCTGCCGTACTGGATTATTTAAAAACAGATGAACGTTTTCGCGATAACATTGCGCATTGGAAGGTCATCCCTCCACGCGAAGCAAAGTCCGTTCCTTTTCCTCTCGAAATGGATTCACGCATACAGGATGCACTCGTCAGACGAGGAATCACCTCGCTGTACACTCACCAAGAAACCTCCTTTCGCCACGTACGCGAGGGAAAACATATCGTAGCAGTAACGCCTACCGCCTCTGGAAAAAGCATGTGCTATCATCTGCCGATCCTGCAGACGCTATCAGAGGACACCGGGGCTCGCGCACTCTACCTGTTTCCGACCAAAGCCCTGGCGCAAGACCAAAAGTCCGAGCTGCATGAGCTGATCTCCGAAATGGGTCTTTCGATTAAATCGGAAACATACGATGGGGACACGCCAGCGAACATACGCCAGATGGTTCGAAAAGCAGGCAATATCGTCATTACCAACCCTGATATGCTTCATTCTGCCATCTTGCCGCATCACACCAAGTGGGTTTCCTTTTTTGAGCATCTGAAATATGTCGTCATCGACGAGCTACATACGTATCGAGGCGTGTTTGGCAGCCACGTTGCCAACGTGATTCGCCGCTTGAAACGCATCTGTGCCTTTTATGGAAGTTATCCGCAATTTATTTGCACCTCGGCTACGATCGCCAATCCAAGGGAGCTGGCAGAGCTGTTGACCGAGGAGCAAGTAGAACTGGTGGACAATAATGGGGCGCCAGCGGGAACAAAGCATTTTGTTTTCTACAATCCGCCGGTGGTCAATCGGCAGCTGAATATCCGGCGCAGCGCCACACTCGAAGCGCGTGACATTACCGAGCAATTTTTGACCAACGGCATTCAGACGATTTTGTTTGCCAGAAGCCGCGTGCGCGTGGAAATTTTGCTGACTTACTTGCAGGAATTGATTAAGCGCAAGCTCGGTCCCAAGACGATCCAAGGATACCGTGGCGGGTATTTGCCCAGTCAGCGACGGGAAATCGAACGAGGTCTGCGCAACGGCGAAATCATGGGTGTTGTCAGTACGAATGCATTGGAGCTGGGTGTCGATATCGGTCAGCTGCAGGCGTGTGTCATTACCGGGTATCCAGGCTCCGTTGCGAGTACGTGGCAGCAGGCGGGTCGTGCAGGGAGACGACAAGGAGAGTCTGTGGTCGTGATGGTCGGCAGCTCGACGCCGTTGGATCAGTACGTCATCGCTCATCCCGAGTATTTTTTTGATCGCAGTCCAGAGACAGCGCGGATCAACCCAGACAACCTGATCATACTGGTCGATCATCTCAAATGCGCCGCCTATGAGCTGCCTTTCCGCGAGGGAGATCGTTTTGGACGCGCAGAGATCGTAGAGATTCTGGAGTTTTTGACGGAGGAGCAGGTGCTGCATTTTTCAAAGGGCAAGTGGTTCTGGATGAACGATTCGTTCCCGGCGCATAACATCAGCCTGCGGTCGGCGTCCCAGGAAAATGTCGTTATTATCGATATCAGCGAACGGGGTAATGAGCGAGTAATCGGGGAAATGGACCGGTTCAGCTCGATGACACTGCTGCATGACGAAGCCATTTACCTGCATCAGGGCACGCAATTCCAGGTAGAAAAGCTCGATTACGAGGAAAAGAAGGCGTATGTCCGCGAAGTTCAGGTCGACTACTACACGGATGCCAATCTGGCTGTTCAGCTCAAGGTGCTGGAGCAGGATCAGTACCGCAGCCATGCCCAAAGCGCGTTTGCCTACGGAGAGGTTTCCGTGCATGCGATGGCGACGATCTTTAAAAAAATCAAATTCGAGACGCATGAAAATATCGGCTCTGGCCCGATTCATTTGCCAGAAGAAGAGCTGCATACGAATGCTGCCTGGATCGGTTTTTCAGAGACGCTGCTCACGGAAATCGGCACGGAGGATGTGGAGCGTGGTCTGGTCGGGTTGGCGCATGTTTTGCAGCACGTCGCTCCATTGTTTGTCATGTGTGACCCGATGGATTTGCACGTCATTCCCCAACGTAAGGCCGTTCATTCGCAGGAGCCGACGATCTTCTTGTATGACCGTTATCCCGGCGGAATTGGCCTGAGCGAGCAGGTGTACAAGGAGATGGAGATGATTCTCATGCAGGCGGAGAGGATGATTGTCTCTTGTCCATGCGAGTCAGGATGTCCGTCTTGTGTAGGAGCAACGGATGACGGCAGCAAGGAGCTGGCTATGACCTTGCTGCGTGTCGCGCAAGGAGGAAGCGCGTATGTCTCTTAAATCCAAGCTGCAACGGATGAAGGGGCACTTGGTCAAGGATACGGACAAAACGGCTTCCCTGTCGACGGAAGCGGTCGCGGCAGGGGCAGTGGAGCAAGAACCAGCAGAGTTTGCCCACGAGTCAGCTTTGGCGCAGCAAGCTACGCAGCCGCTATCAGCATCGACAGAAACGGAGATCCCGGTACAGGAGAAAGAGACGGAAATTCCGTATGCAGATCGGTGGGAAAATCTCCAAGCGTCGCCGTACATCTGGGAAGATGAGCACGTCATGATCCGCGAGGTCCGATATCCCATCGCACAAAAGCACGGAGCTTATGCCTTTTCCGAGCTGCATGGTGTCATTTCGGCTTGGGAAGCATCTGGCAAAGAGCATCCGCTGTCTACGGCAGGCAGACGCCCGGAAGACCTGCTGTTTTTTGACACAGAAACGACTGGGCTGTCTGGAGGTGCGGGCAATACAGTATTTTTGTTGGGATACAGCCGTATTGAAGGGGAAGAGGTTGTCGTTCGGCAGCATTTCCTTCCTGCTCCGCATGCGGAGGTGACGTTGTACCAGTCGTTTTTGGAGCAAGCGGAGAAATCCTCGCACCTCGTAACGTTTAACGGGAAATCGTTTGACTGGCCGCAAGTGAGGACGCGGCATACGCTGATTCGCGACCTGGTGCCTGCTTTGCCCGCGTTTGGTCATTTGGACCTTTTACATGGGGCGCGGAGATTGTGGAAGGCCGAGCTGGAATCGTGCCGCCTGGGGATTATCGAGCAGGAAAAGCTGGACGTTTTCCGTGAGGATGACTTGCCTGGCTTCCTGGCTCCTGTGCGGTATTTTGACTTTCTGCATTCGCAGGATCCTGACGTGATTGAAGGTGTACTACGCCATAACGAGACAGACGTGCTGTCTCTTATCACGCTCTATATTCACATGACGCGGCTGTTGCTCCATCATGAGCGGGAAGCAGTGTCTCATGAGGAGCGCTTTGAGATTGCGAGATGGTATGAAGCGCTGGGTGATCAAGCGGCAGCCATGGATGGATACCGACTTGTAGCAGGCAGCAATCATTCGTGGAGCAATCGGGCGAGACTGGCGATCGGACATCTCTATAAAAAGCAAAAAAACTATCAGCAGGCCCTGCAGGTATGGGAGTCTTGCATGAAATCGTCCAACTACATTCCTGAAGAGGTGTATATCGAGGCAGCCAAGGTATGCGAGCATCAGTTCAGGGATTGGGAAAAGGCGCTGTACTATACCCGGCAGGCATACGAGCAGTGGAAGAAGCGAGGAAGTCTTTTGCGCAACAGGTCCAAGGCGGACGCGCTGGCGTATCAGAAGCGGATTGAGCGGCTGGAAGCAAAAGGACGGGGAAGCCATGCGGAGGAGGATGGCTTGGCTTCCGGGTTGTTTGATTGGACAGGAGACGAACAAAGCAAATAGCTGAATAAGCTGTAGAAAAAGAAGCCCTTAGGAATCCACCTAAGGGCCAATTTTGTATGCGCTGGCTTGGGGAGAGCTTGCTCGTTTTCGCGCCAAAGCTATTTTCCATATTTCGCCCGGTACTCGTCAGCGAGCATCGACATGAGGATGGAGTCATGGTACGCATGGTCGTAATAAAGCGCTTGTCGCTGTACGCCTTCCTGCACAAAGCCGAGTTTTTCATATGTATGGATCGCACGTGCATTGTAGGCGAAAACATTCAGTTCAATCCGGTGCAGGTTGAGGATGCCGAAGCCGTAGTCCAGCATTAGCTGTATGGCTTCACTCCCGTACCCTTTTCCTTGGTAGGCTGACTGATCGATAGCGATACGGATAAACGCGTTGCGGTTGAATGTATCGATGTCGCCAATCTGGATATCGCCAATGACCTGATCATTTTCGCACAGGGCGATCAATAGCAGAACGCTGGATGAATCCTGTCCTTTGCTCTCGATGTATTGCTGGATCTGCTCGCGTGTGTAGTGCTTCTGTGTCCCTGTCAGCTTGCGCGTTTCCTTGCTGTATAACGAGCGGTAGTAAAACTCGCTATCTTCTTGTCCAACCGGTCGCAAATAGACTTGCTTGCCTTCCAAAAAGCGAACTGGAGCATTCGTATGTGCATGAATAGACATTTGTGGTATCCTCCTGTTTGTTTTGAATCGTCCTGCCAAGGATGAATTCTGGAGCGCATGGAAACTTTCGGCTAAAACGCGGTCGCTCCTCCTTGAGAAAGCCTTGATAGAGGTTTTCTTATAGAATAGTGGAATTGTGTATACTTGAAAATGGACAGTTTTGCAAGATTTGAAACGACAGATTGAGGTGAAAGTAGATGCTTCTGACCCCGAAATGGAATGATAGTGGGGACGAGCCCCAATATGTACAGCTTTATACCGCTCTGAAAAATGAAATTGTCACAGGAAGACTGACTGAACATACTCGCTTGCCCTCCGTCCGCAAGCTGGCTGATTTGCTCGGACTGAGTACGACACCAGTCGAAATGGCGTACCAGCAGCTTTTGGCAGAAGGGTTTATCCAGAGCAAGCCGCGTAGCGGATATTATGTGGAGGCATTGCCCGATCCAGAGGTAAGGCCAGAGAGGGCAGGACATAGCGGGTATGGTTCTAGTCATCAGCAATCCGAGGCCATTACAAGCAGACGCCCTCTGCTGCGTGACGATAAAACATACAAGTATGACTTTCACATGTCCCAAAATGACTATACGCTTTTTCCGTATGCGGATTGGCGTCGCCTGTATAATCAGACGATGCGCCTGGAGCAGCAGGAGGAGCTTTTTTACGGTGACCCACAGGGTGAATCTGGTCTACGCCAGCAAATTGCAAGCTATCTTCATCGCTATCGCGGTGTCGTTTGTCAGCCAGACCAGATCGTGATTGGGGCTGATCAGTTCGGCTTGCTCTCGCTCATCAGCTTGATGCTAGGTCACAAGCATAAGCGCGTGGGAGTGGAGAATCCGGGATATCTCCTGTATGCCAATACGTTTCGCCAGCATGGATACGAAGCAGTACCGATTGCGCTGGAGGAAGACGGGATCAGTATCAGTGAGCTGTATGCTGCGGATGTTGGAGTGGTTGTCGTGTCGCCTTCCCATCAATATCCACGCGGGATGATCATGCCCGTGTCCAAGCGGCTGCAAGTGCTGGAGTGGGCTCAAGCGGTTTCCGGTTATATCATCGAGGACGATTACGACGGAGAGTTTCGCTATCATGGCAGACCAATCCCTTCTCTGCAAGGTCTGGTTCCGAATGCAAACGTCATTTACATGGGGGGATTTGCGCAGGTCATGGCCCCGGCAATCGGCGTCTGGTACATGGTTTTGCCTGAAACACTCATGGAGAGCTACTACAGTCTGCTTCGAGCGACACTTTTGGAGCAGTCAGCGTCTCGGCTGCATCAGCGAACCTTGCAGGCGTTTATGGAAAAGGGCTTGTTCGAAAAGCATGTCCGCAAAATGAGAAGTCACTATCGCAAAAAGCATGATACCCTGCTGGAGGCTGTCCAAGGACATTTTGACGATCGGGTTCGCGTAATTGGAAAGGATGCAGGCTTTCACGTGCTGCTGCGTGTGCACTCTGAGAAAAGCGAGGAGGAGCTGAAGCAGCTTGCGATTCAGGCAGGTGTGAGAGCATCTTCAGCATCGTTTACATGGCTGTCCCCTCCGCAAGTGATGCCCAAGGAGTTTTTTCTCGGATTCGCAGGCATTCCGCTGGATCAAATCGAGCGGGGGATCAAAGCGCTGTACCAAGCATGGTTTCGAGACAGTTGACAAAAGGATAGCTGGTAGTGGAAAATATAGAAAACAAAATATTTTCCTTGTTTTCGGAAGGGAGTGTCATACGCTCATGCAAGAGCGGATTATCCAGTGTGCGATTCAGGAAATAGAGGCACGGGGCGTACGGTTCACGATGTCCGATTTGGCACGCAGAGCAGCGATGAGTACGAAGACCTTGTATGCCCATTTTCCATCCAAGGAAGTGCTGATTTCACATGTGATTGAGGAAAGCCTGCAGGATATACGGGAGCGTGAGGATCAGATTTTGCACGATCGCCAGATGGACTTGGCCGAAAAAATGAGGCAGCTTTTGGCCTTGGTGCCAAACAGCTTCGCCCGTACGGATTTGCGGGTATGGTATGAGCTCAAGCGTTATTATCCTGAGCAGTGGAAGATGATTGAAGAATTTAACCAACAAGAGTGGGAGCATGTTCGAATCATTCTTGAGCACGGTGCCGAGAAAGGGATTTTTCGAAAAATCCAGTTGCCTGTCCTGATTCAAATGTACACGGGTGGCATCGAGCAGCTCATTGATCAGCAGATAGCAGGCAATCATCAGATGACGATCAGCGAAGCATTGGATGCCATGATTGATATTTTACTGGGCGGTGTTTTGGCTGTGAAGACAGGAGGAGAGGGGGAGAAATGACGAGCTGGATTTATTTGTTGATGGCAATTTTGCTGGAAGTGGCAGGCACGACTTCTATGAAGCTGTCCGAGGGGCTGAGCAAGCCTGTCCCAAGTGTCATGATGTTTATTTTCTACGTGCTATGCTTTTCGTCACTAAGCATGGCGCTCAAAGAGATGGAGGTCGGCGTTGCCTACGCGATCTGGTCAGGGCTCGGCACTGCAATCGTGGCGATCATCGGGGTGATTGTGTTCAAGGATGCGTTTACCGTTAAAAAGGTGATTGCGCTTGGCTTAATTATCGCGGGCTGCGTCTTGTTGAATCTGGGAGACGGGGCACATGGTCAGCAAGCGACAAAGCCTCCACAGGATACGGGAATGGTTGCAAAATGAATGGAACGATGAGACGGCTGCGTCCATTTTTTTGGCTAACCGACGTGGGGTTTGTGGTGTACTGGCTGATTACCTTTTTAGAGGTACTGCCAAAGCAATACATGTACCAGGATTATACTGATACCAATCTGGTAGCGTGGAACCTGTCGTTCTTTCCGCTGGACATTTTTATTTCGCTGACCGGATTTGCCAGCTTGTATGCCTATCACAAAGGGAAGGGCAGCTGGCAGCAGTTGGCGCTGCTCTCACTGGTGCTTACATTTTGCTCGGGCTTGCAGGCCATTGCTTTTTGGGCGTTCAAAGCCGATTTTGATTGGAGCTGGTGGATTCCGAATTTGTATTTGCTGATCTACCCGTTGTTTTTTCTGCCCCGTTTTATGCGCGAACGAAGCGCAGTCTCATAAGCAGATTTCAATGATAGGTGGACAGGTGCAATCAGGGCAGATGTTGATAGAAAACATAGGTAGGTACCCTATTTTCCGCTGGATGATGTCACGCGTCTATGCAGGTAAATGACACCCTGCATATACACATATAGTCATCAAAAATAAGAGGAAAGAGGGCGACAGCATGTATTATCCGAGTGCGCATTGGCCGTCATCGCAATCTTCGTTCTATGGTTATGGTCAGTCTTCCTATTATCCATCACAGCAAAGACCAGGATATCCACAGCCTCCAGGTCAAGGATATGGGAGTAGTCAGGGTATGGATCATAGACGCCGCAGATGTCCAGATCATTGTCGGTTTTGCCCACCAGAATGTTGTCGAGGTCGTCGTAGATACTAATTCATATTTTCTTACCTGAAAGAATAGCGAAGAGCCAGATCCGCCATTAACGGGGATGTGGCTCTTTTCGTATCGATGGATCTAAAACGGATTTCATCCTGCTGATACCTTCTTGAATCTGCTCTTCCGACACATTTCCGTATCCGATGATTACCTTGTCCTCGTGCCGGCCTTTGATAATCGCATGCTCCTCCACAGGATATAGTCGCACGCCGTTCGCTTCCAAAGCTGCGAAGTGCTCATGTGTGAATGTTATCCCCGCGAAGGAAACCACAATATGCAAGCCGGCAGATTCGCCCCATATGCATACCTGCTCTCCAAATGCTTGGCGGAGTGCATCTGTCAGGCATTTTCGCCGTTTTTTGTACAGCTTTTTCACGCGGTTGATGTATTTTTCCAGATGGCCTTCTTCGATAAAGTGACCAAGAGCGAGCTGATCGAGCGTAGACGTATGTAAATCTGCGAACCATTTTGCCTCCTGATACGGCTTGACCAAAGAGGGAGGGAGCACCAGATAGCCGAGGCGCAGACCAGGAGATAAAATCTTGCTGAACGAACCGATGTAAATAACGCGATCCGGTGCTAAGCCTTGGATCGAGCTGATCGGAGCACTTTCGTAACGGAATTCGCTGTCATAGTCATCCTCCACGATGTAGCAGTCCATCTCACGCGCATGCTGAATCAGCTGGATTCTGCGCTGAATGGGCAATGTCCCGCCCAAAGGAAACTGATGTGAGGGTGTGACAAATACAAAGCTGGGAGTGGTGAGAGGTGATTTCGGCAAACTCTCCATGACCATGCCGTGAACATCTGTCGCTACTGGTTGGATCGCAGCTCCGGCAGAGCGGAAAATGGTTTGGATATCATGCGTAATTGGGTCTTCCATCTGTACCGTGCTGCCGGGAAAAAGCAGCACTTTGGCGATTAACGAGAGCGCTTGAGTCGCACCTGAGGTCATCACAATTTGCCAAGGCTCACACTGGACACCGCGCATTCGATACAAATAACGGCTCAATACCTCGCGCAGCTCCGGCTGGCCTTCGGGTCGACCGTAGCCAAAAGCTGAAGCAGGTGCTTCCTGACAAACACGCTGCACCATTTTTCCCCATGCAGTCCGTGGAAATAGCTCCAAGGCAGGAACTCCTGAACGAAAATCAATACAGGGCTCAGCTTCTTCTCCTGTGTTTTGCGGTTGTAGTTCAGCTTGCTTCCTATTTCGCGCATGCTGCTCCAAATAGGTGCCAGAAGCAACGAAATAGCCAGAGCCTTGCGTGCTTTCGATATAGCCTTCTGCCAAAAGCTGATCATAAGCCTCCACGACTACATTGCGTGAAACCTGTAGTTCGGTTGCCAGGCTGCGGGTAGAAGGGAGCTTGTACCCGGTAGTAATCTCGCCTTGCAAAATCTTGGTGCGAATTTCTGTGTACAATTGTCTGATTAAGGACATCGGTTTTTCACGATCAATGCTCATCCATAGCAAAACGAGGCAGCCTCCTAGCCAAACTGGTCCTGTTCAAATAAGGGTGAACTGGATCTGATTGTCTTCAGCTTATCATGGTACGGTGAAGGAAGAGAAGACGACGCCATGATAAAAGGAGCGAGTAAAAATGACAGTTGACGAGCAAAACACAGCCCACATTTTACGCACGATAGCGCGCGATGAGCGCATCAAGGAGGCTGTATTGCAATCAACGCAGCTATATCCGTTACTGCTGGCTGCGGCGAAGCGCTATGTAACAGGTGAAACACGCGAGGATGCGATGGCTGTCGCCAAGAGGCTGGAGAGTAGGGGCTATCGTCTGTCCGTAGAGCAAATCGGAGAAAACACGCTGGATGTAGAAGCGGCAAATCAAGTACAGCAGGAATTTCTCGCTTTGACAAAAGCTTGTGCACAGCTGAATGCACCAGCTGGGATCTCATTTGATCTGTCGCATCTGGGGCTGCTCATCCAGCCTGAAACGACTTTTGCTCTCGTTGATGAGCTGGCAGAGGTGGCCAAGCAATCCGGACAGTATTTGATGATCAGCATGGAGGAGTCAGCCAAGACAGAAGCGATCGTGAGTATGTACGAGCGTCTGGCGCACCGTCATGAAAATGTGGGAATCACGATTCAGGCGCATCTGCACCGCTCGCTGGAGGATATGAAGCGGGTAGTGGGATTGCCGGGCAAGGTCCGCTTGGTCAAAGGCGCGTTCATGGAGCCGCGTGAGCTTGCGCTGCCGCGATCCACAGAGCTGAACGAGCGGTATTTGCAGCTGGCCGATATTTGTTTGCAGGCAGGAAAGCCGTGCTCCTTTGCTACACATGACCAATCGCTGGTTGAAGCACTCAAGCAACGAGACTATGTGTCGAGAGCAAACGTAGAGCTGGAGCTGCTGTATGGCGTTCGTCCCGAGCTGGCAAGTAGATTGCGAGAGCAGGGAGTTCCGGTACGGATTTATCTCACCTATGGCACCAAATGGTTTTTGTACTTATGTCACCGACTGGCAGAATATCCACCACATGTTCATCAGGCGATCGCGGACATGTTTGACCCGTCACGGATTGATGAATCCGCCTATAAGGCAGCTACATACAAATAGGGGAAGAAAATGAACGAAGCCACCTCCATTTTTGAGAGGTGGCTTAATCAGCATAAATAGCTATTTGGTTTGTTCCTTGCTTAATCCTGTTCGTACATACAAGCCCCAGCCAAAGGCGTCTTGATTCGTAAGCTCGGCGCGAATGGTGTTTACTCCAGCCTTCCAGTGAACGGGAATGGTGGCGTGATTGCTCCGAATCCGTCCATCACTTGCGGGAGGGCTCCATCGCCAGTTCCTGCTACCGAAAAAATAGACTGTAGCTTTTTTACCGTATTCATCGTCATTAATAATAGGAAATGAACGATTTGTATGGAGAGAAACTGTTCATGGAGGTATAAAGCGAATGAAAACGGCGAAGTGCAGAAGGTGGCTGATTGCCATTTTTGCGTTCCTGCTCCTAATAGCGGGAGGTCCTAGCAGCCTGGCTCCGATCGCCCATGCAGAGGAGGCAATCCAGCTATCCGTGATAGCAGGGATCGGAGGGGAATACAAGGAATTCGGAATTGTTCCTGTTCAGGTGTCTGTCACAAACGGAGGTGCGGATATAGAGGGTGAGCTTTTAGTAGCTACCGGAAACAGGGGGAATAACGAGTTTTCAGTAGGGTACTATCAGAGCGTTTCGATAGCAAAGGGCGCCACGAAGCAGGTGACGATTACCGTTCCTGGCTCAGAGCTGAACAGCAATACATACGTAGCTTTG
Source organism: Brevibacillus sp. SIMBA_040 (assembly GCF_046535075.1). Lineage (NCBI taxonomy): Bacteria > Bacillati > Bacillota > Bacilli > Caryophanales > Paenibacillaceae > Brevibacillus > Brevibacillus sp. SIMBA_040. The sequence continues at coordinate 23,584 of NZ_JAWRXI010000009.1, read as the reverse complement.
ATGAAAAACGGCAAGATTGTCGCGCAAACGCCTGTCGGAGGAAAGCGCTACAACTACGATACGCTGATGGTAGGGGTCCTTGCCCAAAGTCAGGATACAGCCAATTTCTTGGGGGTCTTGCCTAAGAATGCCGTTTCCTATGATGTGAGGGTGCACCCAATGAAGCCGGAGCAGATTCCGACCTCAGGGGCACAGCTTCAGATGATAAACATGCTCGTTTTGAATAATTTCGCCCTCGATACATTGAACGAACAGCAAATCCAAGCGATTCGTGACTGGACAAAATCAGGCGGTCTTTTGGTGATGGCGGGGGGAGCGCAGTACAAGAAAACAGCAGGGGCACTGGCTGATTTGTCTCCGGTGGAAGTAACCGGAGTGACGACTGTGAACTCGCTATCCAGCCTGGTTGCGGATAAGAACAAGCCGATTGAGCTGACCGCACCATTCACGATCAGTAATGGTAGACTGACAAAAGGAAAAACGCTGTACGCTGAGGGTGGTGTGCCACTGTTTGCCGTCCAAAACGCAGGAGAAGGAAAAGTTCTGTACGCTGCGTATGATTTGGCGGAAGAACCGGTAGCCAGCTGGGCGGGGAATAGTCGCTTCTGGGCGGATACGCTGATCAAAGCATTTGGCTCGTCACTCGATAGCTCGCGAATGTCCAACTTAGATCGCTTGTGGCCGCTCCAAGAGGCAGCTGACCGGATTCCAGCTTTGAAAATTCCAGAGGTTAGCTGGTTTGCGCTGTTTTTTGGGGTGTATGCCCTGATTGCTGGACCTGTTTTGTATTTCATTTTGCGAGTGAAGCGTAAGCAGAGCTACATGTGGGTAATCGTTCCTGGGCTTGCGATTGTAACTGGAATCGGCATCTTCTCCTTTGGTGCCATGCAGCGCGGCACTGGTGTCATGGTTCACCAGACAGGCTTCGTTCAGCTGACAAATGATGGACAAGCGAAGGCGAAAGCAGTTACGGCATTTTTCGTACCAAGCAGCGGAGATTACAAAGTAACGATCAAAGGCCAGGGGTTGTCCCAGCCGATTTTGGAAAGCCGTCGAACCGATGAAATTCCAAAGATTTGGGCGTCGATTCAAGCCGACCAGTCGGAGATTCAGTTCCGTGACGTAGAATTTTGGTCGATGCGCAAGGTTGCATCAGAGAGAATGATTCCCGATGCAGGCACGATCGAATCCAATTTGTCCTACGCGAATGGAGCATTGACTGGGACCGTAACAAATAAGACGAATTATACGCTTAAAGAAGTAAAAATTGCCTCCAGTGCACAGACACAGGAGTTCCCGGAACTTTCGCCTGGCGCAAGTGTAGAAGTGAATCTGCCGTTCCAGCCGTCAGCGCAAATGAGAAACAATCAGAAACAGCGTCTGGCCACGCAATTGCTGCCACAACGATTGCAGCAGACTCCACGGGAACAATCTCGTGAAGAGATCATGCTGGACATGGTGGAGTATTGGCAGAGACGAGGGGTTCAATCAGAAGTGATGATTGCGGGCTGGACGGATCAGCCAATCGTAGAGGCGGCCGTGCAAAATGAAAAAGTCAAATCCGACAGCATCTCTTTAATTACATCTGCTCTGGAAGTAAAACCGTCCAAGGACGGACACGTGTATTACCCGGTAGGTACATTCGATGTGACGATGTCTGGAAGCTCCGTTCCTGTAGAGGATGAGGGCGAGGGCTACAGGCTGCCGGCTGGAGACATTACCTTTGATATCAACCTGTATCGGGATGAAAAGAAGCTGAGCATCACCAATTTGTATTTGTATACATGGTCGGATGACAATACGCCATTTTCCAAAGATGTATACAACTGGAAGACCAAGGCATACGAGCCGTTTGAAAAAGTGTTTACCAACAACGTCATGACGGGAGACAAGGCAGGCAGCTTCCTATCTGCTGATGGAATTATCCGACTCAAGTTTGCCCACCAGTTTGGTGATCATCGCCACATTGGGATTCCAAATGTCAGTGTGGAAGGGAAGGTGAGTAACCCGTGATTCAGATTCAAAATTTGCGGAAGCGCTATGGCAAAATGGAGGCTTTGAAGGGACTGTCGCTTGAGATTGACAAGGGAACGGTGTTTGGTTTTGTCGGTCCGAATGGTGCAGGAAAATCAACGACGATGTCCATTTTGGCCACGCTTCTGGAACCGACAAGTGGAAAGGCATATGTGGGCGGATACGAAGTAACGAAGAATCCAAAGGAAGTTCGCAAGCTGATTGGCTACATGCCTGACTTTTTTGGCGTTTACGATAATTTGACAGCAGAGGAGTACCTGGATTTTTACGGGGCCAACTACGATATCCCGGCAGCCGAAAGAAAACAGATCATCCCTCAATTGCTGGAGCTGGTCAATCTTAGTCACAAGCGGGATGCTTACGTAGATTCTCTGTCCCGCGGGATGAAGCAACGGCTGGGCCTTGCAAGGTCGCTTGTTCACAATCCGGAAGTGCTCATTTTAGATGAGCCTGCTTCTGGTCTGGACCCGCGTGCGCGAATTGAGCTGCGCGAGATTTTAAAAGAACTGCGTGATATGGGCAAGACGATTATTATTAGCTCGCACATTTTGCCGGAGCTGGCAGAGATGTGTGATGTGATCGGAATCGTGGAAGAGGGCAATCTGGTTGCCTTTGGACGCGTGGACGAAATTTACTCCAAAATGCAGGAGCAGCGCGTACTGCGCATTCGCTTGTTGGATCAGGTAGAGGAAGCGATGACGCGTATGCGTGAAATGCCTGTGATTACCAACGTAACCAGAGAAGGAAACTGGATTGTAGCCGGATTTTCCGGGAATGACGAGCAGCAGGTGGAGCTATTGCGAGACCTGGCAGTAGCAGGCTTTCCCGTAGCGGCGTTCAATGAGACGGTTGGTGATCTGGAAGAAATCTTCCTGGAAATTACGAAGGGGGTGGGCTCATGAACGTTTTGAAGCGATTGCGCAACCCTGTTTTATTTAATGAGTGGAAAATGCGGATGCGCACGAACCGCTCCCCATGGATTATTTTCCTGTACTTGCTGACACTTGGCGGGATGACGCTGCTTTACATTTTCCTACAGACGAACGGAGGGACCTACTACAATCCCAACCAGACCCGCGAGCTGTTCATGATCCTCTCTATATTGCAGCTTGGTATGATCGGGTTTGTTGTTCCGGGGCTGACGGCTGGTGTCATCTCGGGTGAGCGTGAGCGGCAGACTCTGAGCATTCTGCTCACGACCAACGTGAGTGCGACCAGACTGATTCTGGGAAAATGGCTCGCATCACTTAGCTTTATGACGTTTCTCGTATTTTCGACGATTCCGTTGTACGCCATTGTCTTTTTGTACGGGGGAATTTCGCCGGGGCAATTATTCAAGGTGTTTGGCTTTTATGTCATTACAATGTTTTGTATTGGCAGTATCGGTGTGCTACTGTCCACGCTTATTAAGCGGACGGGAATTGCAACGGTAGTTAGCTACGCGATCGTTTTCGGATTTGCGATCGGCTCTAGTGTACTTGCAGAGATCATTCGCGAGCTGATCCGTTATCAGCGCCGAGTGAATTACGCGACTCAAGCTCCATTTCCGCTTTGGCCGGATCTTTTGCACAGTATCAATCCGCTGTTTGCGATGCTGAATATTTTTGGAGAAGGTCCTGTCCGGGATTTGACGAGAATGAACAATACGCAATTTACAATGTTGAATATCGATCCATTCTGGTATTACTGCCTCTTTTTGGCGCTTGTTACGGTCGTCTGCTTGCTCCTGGCGATTTACTTTATTCAGCCAGTACGACCACGATTCCGCAAATCCGCTCAAGTGGAGCGATAAACCATGTTTATTCCAAAAACCAATGATGAGCTGCAGTCGCTGCTAGAGCCGATTCGCAAAAGACTGGCGCTTCACATTTTCATACGGCAATTGACGATGTTCGGCTTGTGGGGGCTGGGAGGGAGCGTGCTGCTTCTTCTCCTGGCTCGTCTATGGCCGATTCCTTATTATGGGTGGATTACACTCAGTTTGTTTTTATTGTCGCTCGTAATTGGCGGTGTAAGCGTATTTTGGCGAAAGCCTACAACCCTGCAAAGCGCTCGTTTCGCTGATGAGAATGGCTTGGCTCAGCGTGTAGTTACGGCGTGGGAAAATCGTGCGAACGAGTCGAGCGTGGCAGCGATGCAAAGAGAAGATGCGTTGCGACGGTTACGCAAACAGCTGCCGCAGATCGTAGAAAATGTTCACGTATGGGTGGACGTGCGAAAAAACAAGTATGCCATCGGTGGATTGGCTGTGGTGTTTCTTGCCCTATTCCTGTGGCCCAATCCACAAGATGTGAGGCTCGCCCAGCTGGCAGAGGAGCAAAAGCTTGTAGCTCAGGTGGAAAAGGAAGTCGAGGCTATCAAGCAGGAAGCCAAAACGAATCCAGCTATGAGCGAGGCCCAGAAAAAGCAGCTGGAAGAAATGCTAGAACAAGCAAAAAAGGCGCTGGCAAAGGCGGATGATCCGGCAGAGAGGCTCAATGCCTTGAGAGCAGCTGAAAAGCAGCTGGAAAAAATGCGGGAGGCTGAGCAACGGAAAGAGTCTGCTCTGGCCCAGCTTCAGCGCAATTTGGGCAGTCAGCAAGGGACGCATGCTCTCGCTGACGCGATGGACAGCGGGGACAGGCAGAAGATGACGGATGCCCTCAAGCAGATGGAAAAAGCTCTGGAGGCTATGTCTCCGAAGGAACGAGAGCAGCTGGCGAGTGAGCTGGAACAGGCGGCTAACGAGCTGCAAAAGGCAGCCGAAGCGGCACAATCCGAAGAGATAAAAGAGATCGCAAACCAATTGGCACAAGCAGCTGTGCAAACGGCACAGGGACAGGTGCCACAGGCTATGGCGGCGATGCAGGATAGTCTCATGCAAGCGATGGCAGGCGCGCAGCAAGCTCAGCAAGGGATGCTGGCAGCAGCAAATGCAGCAGCTTCTCTCCAGCAGTCCCAGATGACCCTGGCGAGTGCAGGTGCCACAGGAAGTAGCGGGACAGCAGGAGCTGGAGCTGCATTGGGCACTCCGGGCACTGGTCCGGCTGTACCTGCATCGGGAAATCCTTCAACAGGAACAGCAGCGAACGCCAATCCAGGCTCGGGTGCAGCAAACCAGCCGGCTGGTGGAAATAATGGAAACGGTCAAGGAAGTGGCTCTGGAAACGGAACAGGCCAAGGCAACGGCTCTGGAAACGGCTCCGGCAACGGTTCGGGAACGGGCAACGGATCAGGTAGCGGTCAAGGCTCTGGTGCAGGACTGGGAGCTGGGAACCACGAGCTGGTTACGATTCCGTCCAACCGCATCGGCGGCGATACTGGACCGTTTGAGACGGTTGGCGGACCTTTGGGTGCCGGGCCATCACAATCGCAGCAAAGCGGCAATACACAGGTATCCTCCGGCAGTACATTGCCATACGAGGAAGTGTATGGACAGTATGAGCAGTTTGCCCGCGAGAGCATGGAAAAAAGCAGTATTCCCGGTGATTATCAAGAGGTTGTAAAGGAGTACTTTAGCAAAATTGAGCCGTAAACGGATTCAGATAGAAGAGAGGGAGGGGACGCGGCTATGGCGCAGCAAACCTTGGAGGATTGTCTGCAACGAGTAGAGCTCGTTAGACAAGAGATTGGGAAAGTGTTGGTAGGACAAAAAGATGTCGTGGAACAGCTCCTTTGGGCGGTATTTGCTGGCGGCCATGCACTTCTTGAAGGTGTGCCCGGTTTGGGGAAGACACTCTTGGTGCGTACACTGTCGCAGGCATTTGAGCTATCGTTTCAGCGTATCCAGTTTACCCCGGACTTGATGCCGACAGATATTACAGGAACGAATATTTTGCTTGTCGATGAATCAGGGCAGCAATCGTTCCAGTTTCAAAAAGGGCCGATTTTTGCCCATGTCGTGCTTGCCGACGAGATTAACCGCGCGACACCAAAGACACAGAGTGCTCTTTTGGAGGCTATGCAGGAGCGAACCGTTTCTGCCGGGGGGGTCACACGGCCTCTGCCCGATCCATTTTTTGTTTTGGCAACACAAAACCCGTTGGAGCAAGAAGGCACCTATCCATTGCCAGAGGCACAAATGGACCGCTTTCTACTGAAGATTGACGTGCCGTATCCGACAGAAGAAGAGCTAAAAGCGATTGTGTTGCGGACGACAATAGGGCAAGCCACACATGTGGAAAAGGTCGCGTCTGCTGGGCAGATTGCTGAAATTCAGCAAGCGGCACGCGAGGTGCTGGTAGCAGATGCGGTACTGGATTATGCTGTCGGGCTGCTCCTGGCGACGCATCCCGGCGAAAAGGCAGTAGCGTCCGTGAACCAATACGTGCGTAATGGTGCAGGACCGCGTGGTGTACAGGCAATGGTCGCGCTGGCAAAGGTACGTGCGCTGCTCTCGGGTCGCTACAATTTGGCCTATGAGGATGTGGAGGCCGTAGCTGTGCCAGCCCTTCGCCATCGAATCTTCCTCAATTTTGAAGGGGAGGCAAATGGCATTCGTCCTGACCGGATTGTCCGCGATATTTTGCAGGGACTGGAGAGCAAGAAGGTATGAGCCAGCATCTGCTTGACCCATCGTGGCTCGCAAGGCTGGAACGGATGCAAATGGCGACCAGAAGACTCGTTAGCGGGAGTCATGCGGGCGGACGGCGGGCAAGACAGCTGGGCAGCTCCATGGAGTTTGCCGATTACCGGGCGTATGTTCCCGGAGACGATCTGCGCCAGCTCGATTGGAATGCCTACGCACGGTCGGGAAAGCTTTTTTTGAAAAAGTATTTGGACGAGACGGAGCTTCACGTCACACTGTACATTGATTGCAGTCGCTCGATGGGCTACGGGCAGCCGGGAAAAATGGAGCGGGCGGTGCAAATTGCGGCTGCCCTCGGTTATTTGTCACTATGCAACCTAGATCATGTCTCTGTTTTTGCTTTTGACAGTCAAATTACTACCTCCTTACAGGGATTACAGGGAAAAAAACAGGCGCATCGACTTCTCAGCTTTTTGTCTTCGCTACAAGAGGGCGGGACGGGTGATCTGAATACAGCGATGCGCCAACCAGGTGCCGTGCATGGCAAATCGGGCATTTCGATTGTGCTGTCGGACTTTTTGTTCGAGTCAGGCTACTCCCCAGGTATTGCCTATTTGCAGGCTGCCCGCCAGGAGGTAGTACTGGTACAGGTGCTCTCACAGGAAGAGCTGCAGCCAGCCTATCAAGGGGAGCTGAGATTGATAGATTCCGAGACCCATCAGGCAAAAGAGTTGTCTGTAACGGGCCTCCTCATGGAAGAGTATCGGAAAAGCCTTGCGGACTACCAACAGGAGCTGACCTCTTTTGCTTACGGTAGAGGGATTACTTGTGTGGCTATCGAAGCCGAGCAAACGCTAGAATCTATTGTGTTTCAAGTATTTCGTCAGGCAGGCATGATTCGCTAGAGAGGAGAGAGACAACCATGCAGTGGATGACACTCGGCAACTTGTGGTTCGCATTGATCATCCCCGCCATCATCGTCCTCTATCTGCTCAAGCGAAAAGTAGAGGATCGCATCGTACCAAGCACGCTCCTGTGGCAGCGAACGCTGCAAAATTGGGAGGCGGTAAGACCGTGGGAAAAGCTCCGGCGCAATTTGTTGTTGATTCTGCAATTACTGATTGCATGTCTTTTGCTTTTGGCTTTGCTCAGACCAGCTGTACCAACAGACGGAATCTCCACCGATCATACAGTACTCGTGGTCGATACTTCAGGCAGCATGCTGGCAAAAGAAGGCGAGGTAACCAGAATGGAGCGCGCGGTCTCGACTGCTCAAGGCTTGATAGAGCAGCTGGGCAGCGGACAGACCATGACGCTGATCGAGGCAGGACGCGAGCCGAACGTGCTCCTCTCCAAAAGCGACGACAAGCAGGCATTAACTAATGCGTTGCAGACACTCTCCGCTTTTCCCGGAGCGGCAGATACCAATGCTGCGTATTCATTGGCAGGTGCAATCGCAGCGAATGAACCTGGAAGTGGTGTTGTATGGATTGGGGACGGAAGCGGGGATCGCAAGCTGGAAACGGGAGCAGCATCTTCTTTTCAGGGGCCATTCCGTTTTATGCAAATGGGACGGACGCGAGAGAACACGGCAATCGGTGTTTTTGTGATGCAGCCAGCAGCAAAAGGTGTAGAAGGGCTGCTGCGGCTCGATCATTACGGCAGTCAGCCTACGCGGGGTACCATTACGATTTTTGATGGGGAAAACAAGCTAGTAGATACAGACTCCTTTTCGATGGAAGCTGGGGGATCTTATACTGCCTCTTTTCAGGCGTTACCTGTATCTCCTGTTTACCGCGCAGTCATTTTGCCAGAACAGGATGGGCTGGCAGAAGACAACGAAATGTGGAGTGTGCCGTTTGCGGCTGGCAAGGGCAAGGCTGTTCTTCTTTCGCCAGGTGGGAACCGCTTTTTGCATCAAGCCCTGCAGACAGTAGGAAGTGTGGAAGTGGAGACGACTCAGCAAGCTCCACAGCAAAAAGCAGAAGCTCGCGATTTGTGGATTTACGATGGAATAGTGCCCGATAAGCTGCCAGATGCCAACGTACTGTTGCTGGCCCCTGATCGTAAAACGAGTTGGCTGCCATACCAGGGGAAGAGAGAGCTGGAGCAACAGCCAAAAGCGGTTGCCCAGGATGACGTGTTGCTCAAATATGTCGATTGGCGTGACGTTCACATAGCGGCAGGTGCGGAACTGGATGAAATGCCAGGCATGAAAACACTGGTGCGTGCAGGCGAGACAGATTTGGTGCGAGTAGGTGTCATTGACGGACGGCGGATCGTAATAATTGGCTTTGATCTGCATGAATCCGATTTGCCTCTGCGTCCAGCTTTTCCGATTCTCATGCAAAATATAGTGACCTGGCTATCTCCTACACAATCGGCGCCTATCGGTTCAGCTCATCCAGGCGAGGTATTGTCTATTCCGCTTACGCCGGGAGCTTCCGAGCGGACGATGACGTACCCGAATGGACAAAAAACCTCAATCACAGGCGAAGGAACTACATGGATGATGCAGGTTCCTGACGAGCTGGGGCTGTATCGTCTCGATGAAGTGATGGGTAGCGGGAAACAGACGAGATATTTTGCCGTGCAGATGAGTGAGACGGAATCGGATATTATGCCAAAGGTTCAGCGAATGGGTATGGAGCCTCAAGCTGGTCAACTAGAGGGAGGAGAAAAAGCAGCAAGCTCGGTAGGGGCTATGGAGCTGACGAGTTGGTTGGCAGCGCTAGCTCTCTTGGTGCTTTGTGTGGAATGGAGAGTGTATCAACGTGGGTATTAATTTTGTACAGCCGCTATTCCTCTTGCTTTTGCTTCCCATTATTTATTTGCTATACAGCTGGTGGCGTCAGCAAAAACAGATGCACGTCGGTAGAAAAGCGGCGATTGCCACCATTCGATCGATTTTGTTCCTACTGCTTGTTTTAGCGTTGGCTGGAACACAGCTGCTGACTCCGATTCAGGCGAAAACGATCGTTTTTGTAGTAGACCGCTCCGCATCGATGAAGGATGACCCGCGGATCATGTCCTTTTTGCGGGAGGCTGTGGAGCAAAAGAGGGCAGAAGACAAGTATGCGATCGTCTCTGTCGGCGCGGAGGCTGCGGTAGATCAGCCGTTGACTATGCGACCAGAAATATCGCCATTGGGTGTGGAGGTGAATCGCCACGCCACCAATTTGGCAGAGGGTATTCGTCTTGCATCAGCGATGATTCCTAGCAATGCGAGGGGAAAGGTCGTCTTGCTTACGGACGGGATAGCGACCAGTGGCGATGCAGCCCGTCAAACCAAGCTCGCTTCTGACCGGGGAATTGTAGTAGAAGCCGTTTCCTTGCAGCAGCCACAGGGCGATGAGGTCGTGCTCGCCTCTGTACAGGTACCGCAGCATTTGTACGCGGGAGAGGAATACGGTATCAGTGTAGATGTGGAAAGCACACTAGCTACCGAGGCAACCCTTCGCTTGTATGAAGGGAATCGGGAAGCTGGGCAGCAAATCGTTCAGATTGATAAAGGAAAAAATCGTTTTGTGTTCTCGCAGAAGGCGATACAGGAGGGCTTTCATCGTTTTCGCGTAGAAATCGAACCGAAGCAAGATACGGTGCAGGCAAACAATCAGGCTACAGCTTACACAGAGGTCGCCGGTTCTCCTGTCATTCTCGTAGCCGAGGGTCATCCCGGTGCGGCGACCAATCTTGTTCAGGCGCTGGAGGCGAGCAGCCTAAAAGTAGAAGTGCGTGATTTGGCGCTTTTACCAAAGGAGCTAGATGGATATAAGCAGTATGCTACCGTCATTTTAGCGGATGTACCTGCCACCCAAATGGGTGATGCCGATATGGAGCGCATGCGGACAGCCGTACGTGATCTAGGGATGGGGCTGATTATGACCGGGGGAAGTGACAGCTTCGGGATGGGCGGTTGGTTTCAGACGCCGATCGAGGAAGCACTTCCGGTCCATATGGATTTAAAAGGAAAAGAGCAGCTGCCTTCTCTCGGACTACAGCTCGTGATCGACAAGTCCGGAAGTATGACTGGTGACGCTAGAGGCGTGGATAAAATGGAGCTGGCTAAGGAAGCGGCAATTCGCGCGACAACGATGATGAATCAGCAGGATTACATCGGTGTTATTGCCTTTGACGGTGATCCATGGGAGGTTGTAAAACCGCAGACCGTTACCAAGCTGAATGAGATTCAGCAGCAAATCGGCAGCATCGTAGCTGATGGCGGAACAGATATTTTCCCGGCTCTGCAAATGGCGTATGAAAGCGTCAAAACGATGAAAACGCAGCGCAAGCACGTCATTTTGCTGACTGATGGACAGTCCGGCATGCAGGATGATTACCAAGGTTTGCTTCAACAGATGGCAGGCGAAAACATTACAGTGTCTACGGTAGCGGTTGGTGATGATGCGGATACTCAGCTTTTGCAGATGATTGCTGAGTGGGGAAAAGGCAGATATTACTTTGCCAATGATGCCGAGTCGATCCCGAAAATTTTCAGCAAGGAAACCGCTTTGGCAAGTCGCACCTTTATCGTGGAAAAACCACAAGTCCCGGCCCTCATGGGGGCGGGAGCATGGGCTACCCTGCAGCAGGGCTTGCCGCCTCTGCGGGCTTATGTCGCGACAACCCCCAAGCAAACAGCCGAAACATCGCTGATGAGCATGGACGAAGATCCGATCCTGACTCGCTGGCAGTATGGACTCGGGCGCTCGGTTGCGTGGACGAGCGACCTCGAAGGCAAGTGGGCTCCAGATTGGGTCAGCTGGGGAGGAAACAGTCGGCTGTGGAATGAAATCGTAGCATGGACACTGCCGCAAATTATAGAGGGCGAATGGAAAACGCAAACCGTTCTTGACGGAACCCGTGGAAAGGTAACCGTTACACTACCTGCTGGGAAATCTATGCCACAGGAGCTGGAGGCGGTCGTCCTCAATCAGGACATGGAGCGAGAGCTGATCCGACTCAAGCCCATTGCCCCTGATGTCATGGAAGGTAATTTTGACACAAACGATCCAGGGACGTATTTGATTCAGATCGTTGAGAAGGTAAAAGGAAAAGTAACGGCCAGTCAAACGACAGGATTGACCGTTTCATACTCGCCGGAGTATGGCATGCCAAGTGACGGTGAAAAAGAGCTGCGCAGCTGGCTCGTTGCCGGCGGAGGCAAGCAAATAGCTCAGGCGGGTGAGGTTTTTGGCGGGACGTTACCTGATAAGTGGGATACGCAATCGATTAGCCAGTGGCTCTTGATGTTAGCGGCCTTGCTCCTTCCATTTGATGTTGCTGTACGCCGTTTGCAGCTTCCTGATCATTGGTGGGCGAGACTGGCAAGTATTTGGACGCGCCGCCAGCGCGCATCGACAGACACAAAGCAGCAAGCCGTGCTAACACGCCTCGGGGAAAAGCGGGCAAGCCAAAGAAGCGCTACTCAGACTAAAGCGAGCAATGCGAGCAGCACGCAGGCAAGCACTGCAGCAGCAGCTCGATCAGTAGCAACAACTCCCGCGGTACCGAACAAAGCAGCGTATCCGGAGACGAAAAAAGAGCAAGGAAACAAAGAACAAGCCCAGCAAGATGCAACATTAAACCGTCTGCTAGAAGCTAAAAAGCGCCGAACCAAGTAACCTACCAATTAGGATATTACCAACCAAATAGGCACTAAAAAACAGCCATTAATTGCGAATAGCAATAGGCTGTTTTTTTATTCTAAGGTCCAGTTTTGCCCATAAGAGTATTAGGGGCGACGCCGTCCGCATGAGCATTCAACTCCACTAAAAGTATAGGATGCCAATATTTGAGTAAAAAATAGTAATTGATATGGTAATAGAGGGGTTGGGGCTTAGATGAAATCGGTAGGAAAAAGCGTACCGAGGATAGACGCTGAAAATAAAGTAACAGGGAGAGCCAAGTATACAGCTGATTTTTCTTCTCCGGGGATGCTTCATGCCAAATTGCTCACTAGTCCTTGTGCACATGCGCGGCTCATCAGCATAAATACGGAAAAGGCGATGAAATCAGAGGGCGTCCGAGCTGTGCTCACTGGTTCCGATATTCCCATCTTTGTAGGTCCACATATCGAAGCACGACCAATTTTAGCAACGGAAAAGGTACGTTATTATGGGGAGCCTGTCGCTCTGGTCGTAGCTGATCATGAGTACCAAGCGATCGCTGCTTGTAAACGGATAGAGGTCGAATACGAATCGCTACCTGTCGTTCTTACTGTCGATGAAGCGCAAAAAGAGAATGCAACACTTGTTCACCCGAACCTTGCAAGCTATAAGATTGACCAAAACGTGTAACCTGAGTTTCATACAAATGTAGCGAACCGGACAAAGATCAGAAAAGGAGATACGCAAGCAGGATGGGAACTGAGTGAAGTCATCGTGGAGGAACGTTTTTCATTTCCACAAACAGATCATGCAGCGATGGAAACACGCTGCTCAATTGCGGAGATGTTACCGAGTGGAGAGGTAAAAATCTTGACGGCTTCCCAAGCCCCTTTCGACGTGCAAAAACTGATTCATAAATACTTCTTCGTCCCCCTAGAAAAAATACACGTTCAGGTTCCGTTAGTTGGCGGAGGGTTTGGCGGGAAAGCTGCTATTCAATTGGAATTACTGGCGTTTGCAGCTTCAAGAGCTGTAGGTGGAAGAAAGGTGAAGCTTGCCAACAGCCGGGAAGAAGATATGATTACATCCCCAACCCACATCGGCTTGCATGCCAAAGTCAAATTAGGCTCTACTAAAACAGGAAAATTGATGGCCGCAGAAATTACCTTTGAGTTCATCGGGGGAGCTTACTCCGATGAAGCGGTGGATATTAGCAAATCAGCCGGATTAAATTGTACGGGACCTTATAAAATAGACAATGTCTGGTGCGACTCCATCTGTCTTTACACCAATCATACATATGCTACCTCTTTTCGAGGATATGCTCACACAGAGCTAACCTTTCCGATTGAACGGGCAATGGAGCTATTAGCGGAAAAATTGGACATGGATCCTATTGAATTCCGATTGAAGAATGCGATTCAACCTGGAGATAAAACGCCGTCATTAGCTGAATTGACCCGAAGCAACATTGGGGATCTAAAAACTTGCTTGAACAGGGCCAAGGAATTGATTAAATGGGATGAAGGACAATTCATTAAGGAAGATCGCACTAAAGTGAGGGCAAAAGGAATCGCTTGCTTCTGGAAAACCTCCAATTCGCCAACCAATGCGTTATCTGGAGCCGTCATCTCTTTCAACAAGGATGGCAGCCTCAACCTCTCCTGCGGGGTGGTCGAGATGGGACAGGGAACCAAAACAGCGTTAACCCAAATTTTGGCGGAACGCTTTAAAATGAGCGAAAGCAAAATCCATCCAATGATGGAAGTCAATACACAGGTCAATCCCGAGCATTGGAAGACAGTGGCAAGCTCCTCTGTTTTCATGGTAGGAAATGCCGTTCTGCGCGCAGCTGAGGATGCCATTCAGCAAATCTGCCGCATTGCATCCATTGTGCTGCGTTGCACTCCGGAGGATATCGATGTTGCAGAAGAAAGAGCTTTTTTAAAGGCAGACCCGCAAAAAGGAGTGTATCTGAAAGATATCGTCCATGGGTACAAATATATGAATGGCAATACGATTGGAGGCCAGATCATCGGTCGGGGAAGTTACGTCATGAGACACCTCACCACGATCGATCCCAATTCCGGCTCGGGAACGCCTGGGCCAGATTGGACCGTAGGGGCGCAAGCGGTAGAGGTTGTTTTTGACCCGCGAACGTATACGTATGAGTTGAAAAAAGCGATTTCCGTCATTGATGTGGGTAAAGTGTTAAACCCAATGGGCGCCAAAGGCCAGGTGATGGGCGGGATGAGCATGGGGCTAAGCTTCGCGACCCGCGAGGAATTTACGCATAACCAAAAGGGAGAGACGCTTGACTTCCAATTCCGAACTTATAAAGTGATGAGATACGGTGAAAATCCCGAATATGTGGTCGAATTCCTGGAGACTCCGCAGATTGATGGACCATACGGAGCAAGAGGGGTTGGCGAGCATGGAACCATGGGAATTGCCCCCGCATTGGCCAATGCGCTGTCGCTTGCCGCTCTAGTGCCACTTAACAAGCTTCCCCTGACTCCTGAATCGATCTGGGAAGCAAAAAGGAGAGAGCATCCATCATGATTCCTTTTGACTTTGACTATGTGAAGCCTGAATCCATCCAGGAAGCGATCTCTATCTTCCGTCAATGGGAGGCTGAGGGCAAAGAACCGAAATACTACTGCGGTGGGACAGAGATCATTACCATGGCCCGATTATCGCAGCTGCATACGAAAGGGATCATTGATATCAAAGGGATTACCGACTGTCAGATACTCGACTGGCACCAAGATCAGCTGGTTATCGGGTCAGCTGTATCGTTGGCACAGCTTGAGGCAGTGCAGTACTTTCCCTTGCTGAGCAGGGTCTGCAACCGGATTGCCGACCACACGTCAAGGTGCAAAATTACCTTGGGCGGTAACATTTGCGGCAAAATCATGTATCGGGAAACTGTCTTACCGCTGCTTGTTAGCAATGCCCAATTGCAGATTGCAACGGAAAGTGGAGTGAAGCAAGTATCGATCCATGATGTGTTTGAACGAGAATTGAAACTGCTGCCCCATGAATTTTTGTTGCAGATCACCGTGGATCGACAGGCAACAAAATTGCCGTACCAGTGCGAGAAAAGAACAAAAATCGATCGCATCGGATACCCCATCGTTTCGATTGCAGCGATCCAAAATCAGGGCGAGATTCACATCGCCTTTTCAGGGGTGTGTTCGTTCCCATTTCGTTCCAAAGAAGTCGAACACGCTTTAAAAGATCAGACGCTAAGCTTGGAGGAGCGAATTAGTTCTGCGATTCTGCGATTTCCGGAATCCATTATCTCAGATCAGCACGCATCGGCATCCTTCCGGGAGTTTCTTGTACATAACCTCATGCTGGACACGATAGAATGTTTTGAGAGGGATTGAACATGAACAGGCTAATCCAACTTACCATCAATGGTGAAAGAAAGACAACATACTGTCGCTGTTCAGACACTTTGCTGACGGTACTTCGAGAACATATGGGGCTGACTGGAGCCAAACCGGGGTGTGAAAATGGGGATTGTGGCGCATGTACCGTGCTTGTGGATCAGATTCCGCAAAAATCATGCTTATGGCTGGCAGTAGAATGTGAAGGAAGGCAAATTTCCACCATCGAAGGCCTGCAAAATACCCCAATTCAACAAGCCTTCTGCGAAAAGTGGGCTTTTCAATGCGGCTATTGCACGCCTGGTTTCATTATGAATTGCCATGCATTGGTAGAAGCATATCCGGAAGCTACTGATGTCGAAATCGAAAATTGGCTTCAATCCAACATATGCCGATGCACAAGCTATCAAGAGATAAAGGAAGCTATTCAGTCGGTCCTTGCAGAAAAGAAAAACTGAACGTCATATTTGAGAATGGAGTGGCCCGTAATATTTGGGAGATTCAGTTCAATCATTATCTCTTTAATACCCATGTGACTGAACTAAGAATATCTTCGTTTAGCTGACGGATATCGTTAGGTCAATGAAACAGAGGCAGTCTAGGACTTTATTATCGTGTCCTGGACTGTCTCTGATTTAGCAACCCAAAAACGATTTTATACTATCTTGTACCCACTTTAACCATAGACTTTACTATTTTTGTTAATTGCTCTGGTGTTGCTCGTCCAGTGATAATGTACCACGTTTTTCCGTTATCATAAGACCAGCCAGCATCCGAACTGACTCCCTCATTTGTTTCAATAGCTGTTATTTGTCCTTTTGTCGCACCATTAACAGGTATAGTTCCCTTTGGTATGGTTGCCATAACACGCTTTATGATATGAAAAGCATTGTTGGTATTCTTCGCCCATACCAGGTATTCCCAGCCATTAGCTTTCCAGATAAATGCTCTCTTATTCGCGAAATAATCCACATCAACCCCGTTGAACTTGATGGTTCCTTCCTGTATCTCAAATGCTTCGAATGTGGAGAAGGGCTGTTTTCGATAACGAGGTAGAGTTCCCGCTGACATCGTCATGACATCGGAAGTGAGAGTTCTTGCTTGTCCATCACGGACTCTTTGTCGTGAAATTTGGAACAAATAACGGTCTTTGCTTGCTTCCAACTTGCTCACGAATAAAGGCCCCAGCTGTTGAGAGAATTTAGATGAAGCTACATGAGAAGGAATATATACAGGAATATCTACTTTTTTTAGTACCTCAAGAAACTTTCCGTCCCATGTAAACGGTTCGACTTCGTCGTCTTGATTAGCGTTAGCGACAGGTACAAAAGCAATGAGCAAAGCTACAAAGAACAACATTATTTTCTGCATAAAGCACCTCCACATTTATTTTTTAAGTTTTGGTAATTTCTATGCAGAATAATTTATAAAACAAAAAGAGGTTGCCGGTAAAAATTCGGCAGCCTTTGTTAAACTAACGGTCCAGTTTTAGCAGAATAGAAAAATTCAATAGATTGGAAATAAAAATGTAATTAATGGTAAAATAAAGAAAAATTCAGAGGTTTAGTGTTTCCTAACGGATTCGTTGTTCGAGAAGGCGGGCTGTATTCTGCAGTTCTATTTAAGATGATTAAAAAGCGAGAGAGGAGGATTGGGATGGAACTAAATGTAAACAACAATATCATAGAAATACTAACTGCAATTTTAGGGTGGCTAGTTATTGTTTTTTTTGCCTATAGAATTTATCAAAAACAAATTGTAAAACTGAAAGTATGGAAGATTCCACTAATCATACTTGTTGGTCTTTTTTCCTTTTCAATTGATTTGGGTTTGTTGGATATCATATTAAAGTTGCCAATTTTACCTCTTGGTGTGTGGATCTTGTATTTTGTTTTTAAAGGCAAAGATGAAAGGTGGCAGACTTGTCGATCCTTTGCTTGGTTAGGCTTTGGGGCGAATTTTATTTTCTTTGCCTCAACTTTAATAACAATACCAGTCCATCATGTGATATACCCCAAAGACGAACTATCAGTCTATATCTCAAATGTTGAGAATGCTTCCATTATAAACACTCACCCATCAGCTAAAGACAGATCACTAAATAAAGATAGCCTTCAAAATCAACTCGATACAATGAGGCAGGAAGCCATTTATAGTCAACAGTGGTACAGAGAAACCTATTTTAATACTGAATCGAATAAGAGAAATGAACGGTTTCCATATCAAGTCATTGGAACCTCATCAAAATGGGGTAGTGGTCTTCAGACATTGATTTATATTGAAGACGATGGTAAAGGAATTTTATTATCAACACCGAAAAAGCAACTTTATTTTCGCTCCAAAGATTCACTAATAGAGGGGGGAGAATAAAAGTGATGAAGAAAAAGTTATGGTTTGCTAGTTTTTTTATTATATTGATATCTATCATTGTATACTGGTTCTATTTTTCGAAGCCTATTTCTTTTCCAACCAATGAACAATTGGTTGCAGAGATGAATAGTGTCTTTCCAGAGGCGACCGCAAGTATCATTCAAGACACGATTCCTATTGACGAGCGCCATGTATTAGCTCCTTTTATTTCCAAGGGGGATGACTACGGACTTAGCTATTGGGTATGGAAAAATCATAAATGGAAGGTTGTCTCGATTGATACAAAGGGGAAACCAATGCTATGGAAGCTTAATATAAACGATCCTTCATCGTTATATTTTGTGTGGAATATTCACCCGAAAGATCAATTGAGTTCTATTCATTTTTATTTAATTAGAGACAGAGGATATCACATCACACAAGGGATAGAGCATTACAATCCAAGAGTACAAATGGAGGAGAGAGTCTCTCTTCAAGAGAAATCTTATGGATTGATGGAACTGCCCGACGATTGGGTAAAGTTCATGAATGCATACAACAAAGTAGAATCAGCAAAACAATCCCCCGAACGAGATATGTATTTTGGGTGGATTCCATATGATCAGACGGATAAGGGAATTTTTCCAGAGAACTCTGTAAATGGAACTTCGTATTCAAATGGTGAAGTTGGCTTGGAATATGTGATGATATTAAATAAGGGGGACATCGAGATTCCAAGATAGCAATGATGAACTAAAGAAAGACTACTGGTTTGTGCTGACTGAAGAAGGGAAGACACATTTATGATTTAGGATTTGTTGACACAGAATGCGAAAAGAGCTGAAAAGTATGTTGAAGGTCAGTTTAACAGCAAGAAGAGGATACTTGCTTTCCTTCTTAAATTCACTAATTGGATCGTTAGATGAATAACAGTTCAACACAACAGCTGCTTTGTAAAGGCAGCTTGTTTTGTTAAGCTAAAGGGCAATTATCTTCAAATACTCATGTTGAAATATGGTTATAAGTGATCAAGCCATTGAACATTATTTGGGGAGGGCCGGCATGGATAAGAAATCTGTTTATAAAACAAACAGTTTCTATTGGGATACAAAAGGAAATGACTTCTTAGGAGCAATCGTTCTTCCTTTTTATGGAGCATTTGTCTCAGAAGAAAAATGCCAGCTTTTTGGCGACGTCTCGGGGAAAAAGATGCTAGAAATCGGCTGTGGAAACGGTCAATCCTTGCAATATCATGGAGAACGCAAAGCATCTGAAGTATGGGCTATAGATATATCAGAAAAACAAATCGAAAAGGCAGCTTAACATTTGAAGTCATGCGGTCTTTCAGCAAAATTGATCTGTTCTCCCATGGAAGAAGAATGTGGCATACCAGTGGATTATTTTGACTTTGTTTATTCGATCTATGCCATAGGCTGGACCAGCGACCTCGAGGGTACTTTTTGCCGGATCGCATCTTACCTTAAAAAAGACGGTGTTTTCATTTTCAGTTGGTCTCACCCTATACACAAATGTGTTGTTGTAGAAGAAAATAATAGGCTTGCTTTTAAAAAATGTTATTTCGATGAATCTTGGTATTCGGTATCTCTTAATGAAGGCACTCTAACATTATCGGACCGCACACTATCAACCTATGTGAATGCGTTGGCAAAAGCGGGATTTGTAATTGAGCAAATGATTGAGCAATCTGATGATGAAATTATGCAATCGAGGGACGATAACAGCGATCTTGCAAAAAAAGCAAAAATGCTTCCTGTAACTTTTGTAGTCAAAGCAAGAAAACTATAGTATCCGATAGCTCAATAAACCAAGCAAGGTCTAACACTTTATTTTCGTGTTTTGACTGGCCTATTTGTTTGGAAAGATTGAAAAGTCTAATACCTATTTTTCTAAGGTAAAGAGCTTTTCTTAGACAGAAAGAGCACCAAATCAACAAAATCAGTCTAATACTTCATTTTCTCTGAACAGAAATAGCATTTGCTTGAACACTCCAATGGGTTGGACAAGATGCAGTAAAGGGGTACGAAAATGAAAAATATTAAAATTAATGAAGTGCCTTCTCTTGGAGTTTCTGAAGAGATGATAAAGGCGGCCGCTGAAGAAATGGGAGTGGAATTTCCCGAACAATTAAAAGAGATTTGGAAAGTATCTAACGGACTAGAACTACCAGGTGGGTGGCTTTTTCACCCCGTTTTTGATATATCAAATCCTCGGAAAACATCAAGCCATATCGTTTACGAAAACACAAAAGCACGTTGGGAATACATGCACGACGATCTAATTTCAATCGCTGCTGGTGATACAGGAAATCAACTGGTTCTTCAAAAAACGAGTTCAGGGTTATTAAACCCTGACGTATACTTATGGAATCATGAAACAAATAAGATAAAGAAATGGAATAGGCCGTTAGATTTTATCAAAGAAAAAGCACTAAAGAGAATTGAAAATATAAGGTTACAAATACAAAGAGCTGCTAAACGGAAAGCTAGGGAATAACATCCTGACTGGTTTAATGCATTGAACTAACGGGGTCAATTGCGGTACAAACACAAATAAAGGCTGCCATTATTAAATACTGGCAGCCTTTGCTAAACGAACGGGCAGCATTCCTGTAATGAATAAAAATGACGTTTGAGCAAAAAAGGGGCCTCCTGATATCATAAGTGTTGTCCTGAGCTGGCCAGCAAAAAGGACGAACTCTAATACCAGGAGGCTGCAAAATGAATTATAACCAAAATGATAAGATTGCTCAAATCACTTCACAAACGTTAATTATCGGCGTCGATATTGCTAAGCACAAACACGTTGCACGTGCACAGGACTATAGAGGGTTGGAATTCGGGAAAGCTTTTTATTTTGAAAATACGAAATCAGATTTCCATCATTTTCTGGATTGGATTCAACAACTTATGAATCAACAAGGCATGGAAGAAGTGATTGTAGGTATGGAGCCAACGGGTCACTATTGGCTGAATCTGGCTCACTTTCTTATAGAGCAAAGCATTCACTTTGTCGTCGTAAACCCGATGCACGTTAAGAAAAGCAAGGAGCTAGACGACAATTCACCTACTAAAAACGATGTAAAAGATGCCAGAGTGATCGCACAGTTAGTCAAAGATGGGAGATACGCTGTACCTAACATTCCACAAGGAGTATATGCAGAACTTCGCGTGGCGAGGAAAATACGTGATCTTTTATCGGTTGACCTACAAGCCGTTCAAGGACAAATTCACAACTGGCTAGATCGCTTCTTCCCTGAGTTTCTTACCGTATTCAAAGACTGGGAAGGAAAATCCGCATTACAACTCTTAAAGCTAAATTTATTACCACATGAATTAAGCAAACTTCCTGACCAAGAGATCTTAATACATCTCAGAAAAGCCGTTACACGTGCGATTGGACTCAGTAAAATAACTCAACTCAAAGACGCAGCCAGTCATTCGATTGGCATTCGTGAGGGTTCGGCAATGGCTAAGCTAGAGCTACGCACGTTAATAGATAAGTATGAGCTCATAAATGAACAGTTCGAAGAACTGGAATCTAATATAGACGATTTACTCAAACAGATTCCAGGTGTTGAACAAATGTTAGCCATCACAGGTATAGGAAAAGATACGGTTGCAGGCTTCTTTTCAGAGGTAGGAGACCTCAGTAACTATTCCCACCCTCGACAGATTATCAAATTAGCTGGATTGAGTCTGAGGGAGAATACTTCTGGAAAGCACAAAGGACAAACCAAAATTACGAAGAGAGGGAGAAAGACACTCCGAGCCCTCCTTTTTCGAGTAGCCATGCCTTTGGTCGCTAAGAACAGTGCCTTCAAAGCTCTACATCAGTATTTTACAAAACGGCCCAATAATCCTTTGAAGAAGATGCAGTCCCTCATCGCAATTTGCAATAAGCTGATACGAATTCTGTTTACGATTGGCAAAAAGCAATGTGAATTCAGTGAAGAACGTATGTTAAGGGACATTCCCCATATGGTAGGACTTCCGAAAGTAGCTTAGATTGTTTTTTGAATTCTCGAAGTGTAGTAATAGGTAACAACATTTGAAGCACGGATTAGTCAGTAAAGCAACTATAATACGGGCAAAGGATCCTGTCGGGCAGCATGACTGACATCCACCTCATGGAAAGGTTGGACGAAGGAATTTGGGAGCGAAGACTCTGTGAGATTTGGGAGGGTTGACCCCCATGAGATATGTGGACATCCACCAGTGCGACCATAATTCGACTAGCAATCCATTTTTTGGATAAGAGTGGTCAGGTAACTATGATTCGTTTTTTCTCATCGGCCCCAAAATTAACCTTAAATACAGCCTTATTCCAGTATTCAAATGATTAGAAACCAACAACGCTATGAAAACTTGAGAAAACAAATGAAAACGAGAGATTTTGCTTTCTATATAGAGGGAGTTTTGTGGTACCGATTAATTAGTTACTATGAAAATCATCAGGTAAAGGTTGGTTATAGAGCGATGAATTTAATGTTAAGATTTACATTGAAACCTTAATTACTCTATGAATGGAGTTGCCTTGATGAATAGGTTAGTTGTCATAACTGTAGGTAAAACTCACAGCGGGAAAAGTACATTTGCTAAAGAATTAGAACAGTACTTACACAACTCAGTCGTGATTGACCGAGATGACCATGCTGAATTCATCAATACATATTATAAAACGATGCTACCTAAGCAAGGGGCTAATATATTCAAGAACGCGATCTCTCGAACAATAGTAGATTATGCTGTGAATGAAACAAATTTTCACCTCATTTTATGCAATTCTTATCGTTCTCGCAAAGGCCGCTTAGATTTGCTTGAACGTTTTCATCAAAAAGGATTTGTCAGTATTGTTGTGACTTTTGATATCCCCGATCATATTCTTCAAATTCGAATTGCCAATAGCCAGCGAAGTACAAATATCTTCAGGACTGCTTCTAATTTTGAAGAAGTGCTTGAACGCCAAAAAGATGAATCTCACAACGGCGATGTGATGGCACCAATAGAAGGAGAGGCCAACTATTTGTTTGTAATCAAGGACAGTGGTGAAGTTCGTTCTGTCATTCAAGAAATTGTGAACATAGCTAAAAGCATATGCTAGTTCCCAAAAAGAAGGGTTCAATTGGAACGACTCTCTTTTTGGACCTAGTACTATGCGAAACACAAAGAAAAATAGTTGAGGTGACAAAGCGTCCGAGGTAAGGGAGAGAAATGGGGGAACAAATATGTAATCGGCCGAAGGAAATAGAACAGTTTTTCTTATTTGAGGTTGTCGTTGTAGTTGGGCAGGGAGACTTGCCTATCATTGGGTTGCTTTACAAAACGTAAGATGTGCGCTCCTCGAAAAATGCTGTAAAAAAACCCCGGACTAACCCGAGGGCGGTTGATGGAAGTTGTTATTTACTATGAACTACAGGAAGTCGATTTTCCAAGTATTTCATTTGATTAAGTCAAATGTTCATGTTATATTTGTAATCCGCCTTTCAAAAAGGGCGAAACAAATAGAGCCAAACGAAACACCCTAAAAATTACCGGTTGATTTGAAATAATCATACGTGGTATATTATGAGTCCAGCACTTTTGAAGTGCTTGTAAAAATGCTCTTTGAAAACTGAACAGCGAAAGCGTTAATGAGTCTATCATTAAATGATTTGCCAGCTTTGAACCAGT